>NZ_JBOIBY010000076.1:0-25588 GCF_050739655.1 Pseudomonas sp.
CGCTCCCACAGGGTTTTGTGGTGTCCATGGATCTTGTGAGCGACGTAAGAACCTGTAGGAGCGAGGCTTGCCCGCGAAGGGGCCGGCACATTCAACATCCATAGCGCCGACCCACACCACTTCCGGGTGTATTTTGATGGTTAGACACACACAAACCTGTAGGAGTGGGCGTGCACACGAGCCCACCAGTGATGCAGGAGTTCATAAAAGTGCTCCGTTTCGGCTACCCTCACACTGCGCCATGCCACCCACCGCGCCTGCGGGGCGCATTGCCTTTTTTTGTTGTGATTGAAACGGAGAACTTTCATGCTCAAGCGTACCCTCGCATTGGCTGTGGGCTTGACCCTGTCTATCAGCACTCTGCTGGCGCAAGCCGCCGACACCCTGAAGGTCAGCGCCATTCCTGACGAAGCCCCGACCGAGCTTCTGCGCAAGTTCAAGCCCTTGGGCGCTTACCTGGAACAACAGTTGGGCATGAAAGTCGAGTTCGTACCCGTGAGCGACTATCCAGCCGTGGTCGAGGCGCTGGCCACCGATCGCATCGACATGGCCTGGCTTGGCGGCTTCACCTTTGTGCAGGCGCGTCTGAAGACCGGCAATGCCATCCCCCTGGTGCAGCGTGAACAGGACGCGCAGTTCACCAGCAAATTCATCACCGCAGACCCGAACGTCAAATCCCTCGCAGATCTCAAGGGCAAGACCTTTGCCTTCGGCTCGGTGTCTTCCACGTCCGGCAGCTTGATGCCGCGCTATTTCATGCTCCAGGACGGCATCAAGCCGGAAACCTATTTCAGTCGCGTCGGCTACTCCGGCGCCCATGACGCCACGGTCGCCTGGGTCCAGGCTGGCAAGGTGGACGGCGGTGTGCTCAATGCCAGCGTCTGGGAAAAACTGGTTGCCGCCGGCAAGGTCGACACCGACAAGGTCAAGGTGTTTGCCACCACCCCAGCCTATTACGACTACAACTGGACCGTGCGCGGCACCCTTGACCCGGCGCTGGCAGAGAAGATTAAAGCGGCGTTCCTGGCACTCGACCCGGCAAAACCCGCCGACAAGGAAATCCTCGATTTGCAGGCCGCCAGCCGCTTCATCGAAACCAAGCCTGAAAACTACAAAGGCATCGAGGACGCCGCACGCGCCGCCGACTTGCTCAAATGACATTGCGATTGACCGGGGTCAACCTGACCCACACCAATGGCGTCCACGCATTGCGTAGCGTGGACCTGCACATCGGTGCAAGTGAACAGGTCGCCATTATCGGCCCATCCGGTGCCGGTAAATCGAGCCTGCTGAACCTGCTGGGCACCGCCCTGCAACCGAGCAGCGGCGAGTTGCAGGTACTGGGTGAGCACGCGTGGCAATTGTCGGCTCGCCAGCGCCAACGTCTGCGCGCGCGCATCGGCCTGGTGCATCAAGCGCCGCCGTTGCCACCACGCCAGCGAGTGGTCACCGCCGTGCTGGCTGGCAAGATTGGCCAGTGGGGCCTGGGTAAAAGCCTGATGAACCTGCTGCATCCACTGGATATTCCGGGTGCGCGTGCGGCGTTGGCCAGGCTGGACCTGACCGACAAGCTGTTCGCCCAGTGCCAGCAACTGTCCGGCGGCCAGCTGCAGCGCGTGGGCATTGCCCGCGTGCTGTATCAGGCCCCCGAAGTGTTGCTGGCCGATGAGCCGGTGTCGGCGATGGACCCGGTGCTGGCCGAGCACACCCTTTCAGTTCTTTGCCGACACGCCCGTGAACACAACGTCACTCTGGTCGCCAGCCTGCATGCTGTTGAACTGGCCCTGGCGCATTTTTTGCGCATCATCGGGCTGCGTGACGGGCAGATTCTCTTCGACCTTCCCGCCAGCGCCGTCGACCGTGAACTGCTCGACAGACTCTACGCCAACGAACAGTTGCTCTCCCCGCCCGTTCCATCGGCGCCCCTGGTCGTGCAGATTCCGCGATGCTGACCCGCGATACCCGAGACCCCGCCACCGGCCCGCGCCTTTTGCTGACACTGCTGGCCATTGCCCTGTTGTGGCCAGGCATCCGCTTCAGCGAACTGGATCTGAGCGTCCTGGTATCCAGCGACAGCCAGAGCGAGATCGGTCGTTTTGTCTCAGCCTTCTGGCCACCGGCCCATGACGAAGAATTTTTCCAGTTACTCTTGCAGGCCACCCTGCAAACCCTGGCCATCGCCACGGCGGGCATGGCGTTGGCGCTGCTGCTGGCAGTGCCCGCCAGCCTGCTGGCCAGTCGAGCGCTGTCGCTGTCGGCTGCCTCCCGGGCCGGTCACCCGGGTTATTGGGGCCAACTGCTGCGCTGGCCGGTACGCGGCTTGCTGATTTTCCTGCGCAGCGTGCCGGAGATTGTCTGGGCCTTGCTCTTCGTGCGCGCCGTCGGCCTCGGTCCGACAGCAGGGGTACTGGCCATCGCCATCACCTACAGCGGCATGCTGGGCAAGGTCTACGCGGAAATTTTCGAGTCAGTCGACCAACGTCCGGCCCACGCCCTGCTGCAAGCCGGCAGTGGTCGGCTCGCGGCCTTCGCCTACGGCATCCTGCCCAATGTCGCGGCAGAGCTGTTGTCGTACACGGTGTACCGCTGGGAATGTGCGATCCGCGCCTCGGTGGTGATGGGCTTCGTCGGCGCCGGTGGCCTGGGCCAGCAAATGGACCTGTCGCTGCGCATGTTCGCCGGCGGTGAAGTGGCCAGCCTGTTGCTCACGTTCCTGATACTGGTGCTGTTCGCCGATCAACTCAGCCGCCTGCTGCGCTGGAGGCTGACATGAATCGATTGATCAACATCGTCCTGCTGCTGGGCATCGGCGCCGCGATTGTCGCTTCCTTCATTTATCTGGGTATCGACTTGGGCGAGTTGGGCGCCACGGGCAATGTCGAACGAATGGTGGCTTATGCGCAGCGCTTTCTCAGTCCGGACCTGAGTGCCGATCACCTGCGTGCCATCGGTCATGGCGCACTGGAAACCATCGCCATGTCCGCCCTTGGCACATTGCTCGCCGCCGTGCTGGGCCTGGTACTGGCCCTGCCGGCAGCGGGACGCTTCGGCTGGCCGTTGCAAAGCGCATCGCGCCTGCTGCTCAACGCCCTGCGTGCGGTGCCGGAACTGGTGTGGGCCGCCTTGATGGTGCTTGCCGCCGGGCTCGGCCCCAACGCCGGCACCCTGGCCCTGGCCCTGCACACCACGGGCGTGCTCGGCAGGTTGTTCGCCGAAGCGCTGGAAAACACTCCACCCGAACCTGCCGAGGCCATCCGTCTGCAAGGTGGCAATGCCGTGTGGGCGTTCTGTTACGGCACGCTGCCCAACCTGCTGCCGCAGCTGGTGGCCTACATCCTGTACCGCTGGGAGAACAACATCCGCATGGCCAGCGTCCTCGGCTTCGTCGGTGCCGGCGGTCTGGGACAGATGCTGTACGTCAGCCTCAGTCTTTTTCAAGAGGCTCAAGCCAGCACGGTCATCATTGCCATGCTATTACTGGTATTCGCTGTCGATACGTTGAGCAGCTGGAGCCGTCAACGCTGGGTCAAGGCCTGACCGCTTTGCACAACACCTCACCCCTGAAAGATTTCACCTATCGGCCACCAATACTGAGGCTATTAGCTGACTTCCCGAGGGGCGACTAGCATTATCTAACGCCGGTGCCATCTGGCCGGCCAAGACCTGATAACGAGATAAGAACGAGTCAGAAACAGACTGGGCGTACCGTGGGTCATCCTGTCGGCAGTTGCGTTGCCAGCGTTCGGAATGCCCGCATGGCCATATCGATCCGAGGATCGAAATGCAGGGCCAGAAGCCCGAGTCATTGATTTCAATCATCGCTGTCCGACCACGAACCGGGGCGGATAGCTCAATGACACGACCGAGGGTAGCTCACACATGGCAACTGAATCGAAATGCCCCTTTCATCAGGCCGCTGGCGGTGGCACAACCAACCGCGACTGGTGGCCGAACCAACTGAATCTGAAGATCCTGCACCAGCACTCGTCCCTGTCCGACCCCATGGACGAGGGCTTCAACTATGCCGAAGCGTTCAAGAGCCTGGACTTTGCGGCCGTCAAGCGCGACCTGACCGCGCTGATGACCGACTCGCAAGACTGGTGGCCTGCCGACTTCGGCCACTATGGGCCGCTGTTCGTACGCATGGCCTGGCACGCCGCCGGCACTTACCGCACCGGTGACGGGCGTGGCGGCGCCGGCTCCGGTCAGCAGCGTTTTGCTCCGCTCAACAGCTGGCCCGACAACGTCAGCCTCGACAAGGCTCGCCGCCTGCTGTGGCCGATCAAGCAAAAGTATGGTCGCAACCTGTCCTGGGCTGACCTGATCGTGCTCACCGGCAACGTCGCGCTGGAGTCCATGGGCTTCAAGACCTTCGGTTATTCCGGCGGCCGCGCGGATGTCTGGGAGCCGGACGAGGACGTGTACTGGGGCTCGGAAAGCAAATGGCTGGCCGGTGACACCCGCTACGAAAAAGCCGACCAACCGATGCAGAAACCCGGCGAAGGCCCACTCGTGGCCGAGCCTGGGAAAAACGAAGACACCCGTGTCGAACCGGGACGGGATCTGGAGAACCCGCTGGCCGCCGTGCAGATGGGCCTGATCTACGTCAACCCGGAAGGCCCGGAAGGCAATCCCGATCCGGTCGCTGCCGGCCGGGACATCCGCGAAACCTTCGGCCGTATGGCGATGAACGACGAAGAAACCGTGGCACTGATCGCCGGCGGCCACGCCTTCGGCAAGACCCACGGCGCAGGTCCCGCTGACAACGTCGGGCCGGAGCCGGAAGCCGCGGGCCTGGAAGAACAGGGCCTGGGCTGGAGAAACAAGTTCGGCACCGGTAAAGGCGCCGACACCATCACCAGCGGCCTGGAAGTGACCTGGACCACCACCCCCACCAAATGGAGCAATAACTTTCTCGAAAACGTATTCGGCTTCGAGTGGGAGTTGACCAAGAGCCCGGCAGGCGCCCAGCAATGGACGCCAAAAAACGGCGCTGGCGCTGGCATCATTCCCGATGCTTTCGATCCGTCCAAGCGGCGTAACCCAACCATGCTGACCACGGACCTGGCCCTGCGCTTCGACCCCATCTACGAACCGATTTCCCGGCGCTTCCTGGAGAATCCGGATCAGCTTGCCGATGCCTTTGCCCGTGCCTGGTACAAACTGATCCACCGCGACATGGGCCCGCTCTCGCGCTACCTGGGCCCGGAAAACCCCAGCGAAATCCTGCTGTGGCAAGACCCGATTCCAGCGAACGACCATCCTCTGGTCAACGACAGTGATGTCGCCGCGCTGAAGAGCAAGCTGCTGGCTTCGGGCCTGTCGGTCTCGCAACTGGTGTCTACCGCCTGGGCGGCAGCCTCCACCTTCCGCGGCTCCGACAAACGCGGCGGCGCCAATGGCGGGCGTCTGTGCCTGGCACCGCAGAAATCCTGGCCCGCCAACCAACCGGATCAACTGGGTGGCGTACTGGCAAAACTCGAGGGCATCCAGAAGGAGTTCAACGCAGGCGGCAAGAAAATCTCCCTGGCGGACCTGATCGTGCTGGCCGGCAGTGCCGGCATCGAACAGGCGGCGAAAAATGCCGGGCAATCCGTGACCGTGCCTTTCACACCGGGACGTATGGACGCCAGCCAGGAGCAGACCGACGTCGACTCCTTCGGTTTCCTTGAACCCATCGCTGACGGTTTCCGCAACTACACCAAGGGCCGCTATACCGTGCCGGCCGAAAAACTGCTGATCGACAAGGCACAGCTGCTGACCCTCACCGCACCGGAAATGACCGCGCTCATTGGAGGCATGCGCGTACTCAAGACCAACGTCGGGCAAACCGCCCATGGCGTCTTCACCAGCCGGCCGGAAGCCTTGACCAACGACTTCTTCACCAACCTGCTGGACATGGGCGTGGAATGGAAACCCGTGTCGGCGGCCAATGAGGAATTCGAAGGCCTGGACCGCAAGACCGGCCAACGCAAGTGGACCGCCTCGCGCGTCGACCTGGTCTTCGGTTCCAACTCGCAGTTGCGGGCGCTGTCCGAGGTCTACGCCAGCGCCGGTGGACAAGAGAAACTGGTCAAGGACTTTGTCGCGGCCTGGACCAAGGTGATGAACCTCGATCGCTTTGACCTGAAGAAATAATACGAGGGCCTGTTATCCACCCCGGTCGGCTGGCCGGGGTGGCGATTTTTCCACGATTTATCCACTATTTATCAGGACAGGGGGGCAACGCCATGTTGCCCTTGCCGCTTCGTTTGTCGCTCATTACAATTGCTAATAATTCTCACTAGCAAAAAACAATGACGCAATGAGCGATTCACTGTCCGCCACTCACCAGCAACATGTGCAATGTGTCGAAGCCCTGTATGTCGGTCACCAGGGTTGGCTGTACGCCTGGCTGCAGCGAAAACTGGGGAACCGGGTGGATGCGGCGGACCTGTTGCACGACACCTTCACCCGCATCCTGGCGGCCAAGTCCCTACCGAACATTGCCGAACCACGGGCCTATCTGACCTGTGTCGCCAAAGGCATTCTGGTGAACTGGTACCAGCGCCAAGCGCTCGAACGTGCCTATCTCTCAGCCCTGGCGCAAATGCCGGAGTCCCTTGCACCCTCCCCCGAAGTGCGTTTCCTGATCCTGGAAACCCTGCTCGAAGTCGATGCCTTGCTCGACACCTTGCCGCCACTGGTCAAGCGCGCCTTCCTGTTGTCCCAAATCGGCGCAATGAAATACGACGACATCGCGGCGCAGCTCGACGTATCGCTGATTACCGTCAAACGCTACATGAAGCAGGCGTTTTTGCAGTGCCTGACGTTGATGCACGAATGAGTCGCCATACGATCGTCAGTCCCGCCGTTCTGGAAGAAGCCGCCGAATGGCTGATGCGCCTGAGTGAAGGTGCGCTGAGCGAGCATGAACGCGCACGGTGGCAGCAATGGCGCAGCAGCAGTGCGGAACACGAATACGCCTGGCGACGTGCCGAGAATCTGCTGAGCAAACTGGGCGGCCTCCCACCCGAGCTGGCAATCCCGTCGCTCGATCGCCCGGCCAACCCTCAACGCAGGGCAATGCTCGCTCGCCTGGCGGCGCTGCTGGCGGTGGCGCCTGCGGGCTGGCTCGGCTGGCAACTCAATGAGCGCCAGGGCTGGACCGCTGATTACCACTCGCCGATTGGTTCGCGTCGGCAATTGACCCTCACCGATGGCAGTCAATTGACCCTCAACACCGACACCAGCATCGATGTGATGTTTGATCGGATGCAGCGCCTGATCAGGGTGCGAAAAGGCGAAATTCTGATCCAGACAGCCCCCGACGTTCAGGTGCCTGCCCGACCGTTTCGGGTATCGACCGAACAGGGCGTGATGCAGGCGTTGGGTACGCGTTTCAGCGTTCGTGAAGACGCCGGGACCACGCGGCTGGCCGTGCTGGACGGCCGTGTGCAGATTGAGCTTTACCAGCAACCGCAGGCAACACCGATGATTCTGACTGCCGGCCAACAGACCGAATTTACCGCGTCCACTATTGGCCCGCTGGCGCACGCCGACAATGCCCTGACCGCATGGACCCAAGGCATGCTGGTGGCGGACGGCATGCCGCTGGGTGACTTTGCAAAGGAACTGGCGCGCTATCGCCATGGCCTGGTGCGCTGCGATCCGGCCGTTGCGCGGATCCGCATTTCTGGGGCTTTCCCACTGGACGACAGCCGTCGTGCTCTGGGCATGCTGGCTCTGACTTATCCGGTAAAGGTGACGACTCACCTCGGTGGATTCTGGGTGACCCTCTCACCCGTTTGACGTAATCGAAAAAATATCTGCAAAGAGGTGATACTTTTTTCGCGCTGGGCTGGCAAGGGAAGAAACACCTTCTCCCTTGCCGACAGGATCACCTTCTCGATGCCCGCTTTACACAGTACCCCCGCGCTGCACCGCACAGCCTTCAGCGTTCTCTTCAGCGTGATGCTCGCCGGCGCCGGCGCCCAAACCTGGGCGGCAGAACCGCAGACAGCGTCCATTGCCGATACGCACAGCTACCAGATCCCGGCAGGCCCATTGGGGCAGACACTGTCGCGCTTCGCCGCCGACAGCCACATCGCACTCTCGTTTGAACCGGCCCTCACCGATGGTCTGCAAAGCCTTGGTGTATCCGGCAACCTGACGCCACTGGAGGCGCTGACTCGTTTGCTCAGTGGCACGGGCCTGGAAATGCTGCAACGCGCCGACGCCAGCTACACCCTGGTACGCTCGACCAACACCTCGGCCCTGCAACTGGGCGCCACTTCGATCACCAGCCAGCGCCTGGACGTCACCACCGAAGGCACCCACTCCTACACCACCAACGAAGTCAGCATCGGCAAGGGCAACATCAAGCTCATGGAGATTCCGCAGTCGGTGTCGGTGGTCACGCGCCAGCGCATGGACGACCAGAACATGAACAGCCTGCAGGACGCCATGCGCCAGGTCACCGGGGTCACGATCAAGACCTACAACTCCGGCTCCAGCCTCAACGACGTCTACATGCGCGGTTTCCTCGTCGATCAGGTGCAGGTCGACGGCGTATCGCAACCCACCGGCCAGGGCGACATGGCCACCGCGTTCGACCTGGCGATGTACGACCGCATCGAAGTGCTGCGCGGCCCGTCAGGCCTGTATCAAGGGGCCGGTGAACCCGGCGGTACCATCAACGTGGTGCGCAAGCGCGCCCTCAACACCTTCGCACTGGGGGGTGAGTTGGCTGCCGGCTCCTATGACCACTACCGTTCCTCGGTGGACGTCACCGGCCCGCTGAATGATCAGGGCACGGTGCGCGGGCGCTTCATCACCGCCTACGAAAACAACCAGTCGTTTGTCGACTACGTCCAGAATGAGCGCCCGATGGTCTATGGTCGCCTGGAGTTCGACCTCGACCCGGCCACCACCTTGTCGGTCGGTGGCGCTTATCAGCAGAACCATTCCACCCCGGCATTCGGGTTGCCGGCCTACGCCAGCGGCAAGTTGCTGGACGTCCCGCGCTCGACCTTCGTCGATGCCAAGTGGAACGAACTGAACGAAAAAGTCTGGGAAACCTTCGCCGAAGTCGATCACGCACTCGACAACGGCGGGCAGTTCAAAACCACCCTGACCTACCGCGATGCCGAGACGCCCAAGCGCAACTTCACCTGGGCCGACGGCGCCGTCGACCCCGACACCGGCGACAGCTGGGCCGTGGCCTACAACTACTACACCCACATCAAGACCATCGGCGCCGACAGCTTCGTGACTACGCCATTCGAAGCGTTAGGCCGCACCCATGAATTCACCGTCGGCGCCGAATACCAGCACCTGGACAAAGACTTCACCTACGGCGGTGGCGATTACTTCCCCATCAATGTCTTCGATCCGGGCAGCATCGACATCCCGAAACAGGATTACGTGAAGAACAATGGCAACTGGTCCAAATCCGATCAGTACGGCCTCTACACCCGCGCCAAGATCAACGTCACCGATTGGCTCGACGTAATCGGCGGCAGCCGCGTGACCTGGTATGAAAGCGACGCCAAGAACGCCAACGCCTTCTTCAATAACTTCGGCAGCGCCCACACCAGCATCAACCGCAAGGTGGTGCCGTACGGCGCGATCATCGGCAAGCTGACTCCGGAACTGTCGGCCTACGCCAGCTACACCGGCGTGTTCAAACCGCAAAGCGAACTGGGCGCCGACAACACGCCAATCGGCCCACGGGAAGGCGAACAATATGAAATCGGCCTCAAGCGTGAATTCTTCGACGGACGCCTGAACGCCAGCGTGGCGGTGTTCCGCATCTACGATGAAAACCGTGCTGAATACAACAACACCATCGCCGCCTACATGAGCGAAGGCAAGGCACGCAGCCAGGGTTGGGAAACCGAGCTGAGCGGCAACCTGACCGACAACTGGAGCATCGTCACCGGCTACGCCTTCACCTCCACTGAGTACCTGGAGGCCGAAGACGGATCAAAAGGCGCCACCTTCAGCACCATCACCCCCAAACACAACTTCAACCTGTGGACCAAGTACGAATTCGCCGAGGGCCCGCTCAAGGACTTCAGCGTCGCCGGCGGCGTGCGCGTGGTCAGCGACACGTACTACCAGCGTGAAGTCAAATTCCAGCAAAGCGGCTACGGCATCGCCACGGCGCAAGTCGGCTACAAGATCAACGACAACCTGTCGACGACGTTGACCGCCAACAACCTGTTCGATCGCAAATACTACGATCGCGTGGATGCGTCCTGGGGCACCAACTTCTACGGCGATCCGCGCACCCTGACGCTGGCGGTACGCGCACAGTATTGATGGGGCCTACTTGAACAGCGCGGCGTTGGCTGCCAGGACTTCGTCCGCGCACTGTGCATCCAGATTGCCGCCCGGGGCACCGGCCACGCCAATGGCCCCGATAACGGTATCGCCGACCTTGACCGGAACTCCACCACCGAGCAGCAGGTAACCTGGAATATCGGTCAGGTTGGCGGCGCCCGGATTTTTCTGCGCGTTCTCCATGATCGCAAGGGTTGGCGCCTTGGCGGACGCGGAGGTAAACGCCTTGGCGCGACTGGCCTCGATGGTGTGAGGGCCGGCATTGTCGGCGCGGGCCAAGGCTTTCAACACACCCGCCCGATCCACCACCGCAGCGCTCACGTTGTAGCCCTTGGACTGGCAGGCAGCGATAGCCTCGGTCACCAGCTTCTGGGCGTCGGCCGTCGAGATATTGCTTTCTGTCAGCACCGCAGCGTTAGCCGCGCCAACAAAGCTCAGGGTACAAATCAGTGGTGCAAGAAAGAAACGAGTCATGTTGAAGGTCCTTCAGTGGGGAAATTCGAGGACTTACCGCCTTTGCTTTTTAATTCTGGTCCGATAACCGGGGCACATTCCGTGGGACAACGCCTGACCTGTTCAGGTTCATGTTCGGACATGGTGAAAAGACGGAGTTGAGCTAGCGTCAAGGGACGGAGTTGCACACTTCCCCAACTCTCCTTGAGCAACGCATCGGAGACGACTGCATCATGGCAACAAAAAGGAAACCCTCCCGCGAGTCCACAGGCAAAAACCAATCAAACCCGATATTTCGCTCCCGCGAAGAACGTCTCGCCGACGGTAAACGATTGCGTGACCGATTCCCCCGCGAGGACCACGCCAAGTGGAAGTCGCCCGGTCGACAGCGCGACGTCATCGCGATCCTGAAGCGTTCCAATCGTGACCGCCTTAAGGAGTTGGTGCCGATCCGTTACGGACGCATGCTGCGCAGCCCCTTTACCTTCCTGCGCGGCTCGGCGGCGTTGATGGCCTATGATCTGTCCAAGGGGCCAAACATTGGCGTGAATGTTCAGGCCTGCGGTGACTGCCACTTGCTCAACTTCGGCTTGTTCGCCACCCCCGAACGCAACCTGGTGTTCGACCTCAACGATTTTGACGAAACCCTGCCGGCACCCTGGGAATGGGACATCAAGCGCCTGGTGGCGAGCTTCGCTGTGGCGGCGCGCGACGGCGGTGCAACCGATGCTCGCGCACGCAAGGTCGCGGTTGCCTGTGCGCGGGCATACCGTGAGCACCTGCGGCGTTTTTCCAGGATGAAACCGCTGGAGGTCTGGTACTCGCGTCTTGATGCCGAGGAATTGCTCGAAATGGCACCTGACGCCAAGGCACACAAGTTTCGCCAGCAATTGTTCGACCGTGCCCGCGAGCGCGTCATGGAAAGCGTCTTTCCGAAGATAGCCGGCCAGGTTGCCGGACAGCCACGCATCGTTGACCAGCCGCCCGTCATCCAGCACGTCGGTGACCCCAGCTTCATGGAGCGCGTTCACGGGGGCCTGGCCGCCTACCGTGAAAGTCTTTCCGATGAGCGCCGCGTGTTGCTGGATCGTTATCGTCTGGTGGATGCCGCGCTCAAGGTTGTTGGCATCGGCAGTGTCGGGACCCGCTGCTACATCGCCCTGTTGTTCTCGGAGGAGAATCATCCGCTGATCTTGCAGTTCAAGGAGTCTTGTCGCTCGGTACTGGAACCCTATGCGGGCAAGAGCCAGTACGACAATCAAGGCCAGCGGGTGGTGATGGGGCAACGCCTGATGCAATCCTCCAGCGACATTTTCCTGGGCTGGGTGCGCGGCGTCGCGGGCTATGACTTTTTCGTACGACAGCTACGGGACATGAAGATGTCGGTCCCACTGGAAAACATCAGCGCCACCCAGCTGGAGCGCTATGCGGAATTTTGCAGCCTGACCCTGGCGCGCGCCCACGCAAAATCCGGCGACTCGGCGACGATCTCAGGCTACCTGGGCAAAAGTGATGTGTTCGACGAGGCCCTTGGCGACTTCGCCCTGCTCTATGCCGACCAGACCGAGCGTGACCATGGCCAGTTGCTCAAGGCGGCACGCGCGGGCCGGCTGGATGTGCTTTACGAAGAAGACTGAGCGCCATCGCGCCGCCAGTTGTCATGAAATGAAAAGGCCCTGTCGCCCAATGCAGGGTCGCCCTCAACCCATTGCGGGTAGAACGGATTAGCCATGGCTCTGATTTGCAGGCTCTGGCTCATACTAATAATCCGTAGAGGAATCGCGCTGTATGCGTGTGAATTTGCCTGTAACCGAGCGTGAAAGAGTCTTCCCTGCCCACCAACGATTGATCTCCACGACCGATCTGGATAGCCGAATCACTTACTGCAACGACGCCTTTGTTGCCATCAGCGGTTTCACTTACGACGAACTGATCGGCCAGCCCCATAACATGGTTCGACACCCCGACATGCCACCGGGGGTGTTCATTCATATGTGGCACACCATCAAGCAAGGCAAGCCCTGGATGGGGATTGTGAAAAATCGGGCGAAGAATGGTGATTTCTATTGGGTCAGTGCCTACGTCACCCCGATCCATGAGAACGGACGCTTGAGTGGTTATGAGTCGGTTCGCTCGGTGCCCACGCGCGACCAGGTTCGTCGGGCCTCGGCACTCTATGCAAGGATGCGGGCCGGCAAACCGATCGTCTCGCTGAGTGCGCGACTGTTCCGGTCGCTGCAATACGGTTCACCCATTCTGGCGGCCGGCGCCGTTTCGTTGCTGAGTGATCAGTGGCTCCCCAAAGCTGTGGCTCAGGGCGTACTGGTGGTGAGCCTCGGTATCGCCTGGTACCTGATCGAGTCCCGACATCGCAAAGTCATCGAGCGCACCCTGGCCGAGCATCCGAAAGCCTTTTCCGATCCGTTGGTGGCGCTCACCTTCAGCGACAACCACGGCCCCCACGGCCGGCTGGACATGGCCATGCTCAGCGAGGACGCACGTTTGCAGACAGCCTTGTCCAGGCTGGTCGATGCCGGGGTCAATGTGAAGGCCAAGGCGGCACAGTCATCCGTGCTCTCCGGTTCGCAAGCGCAGTCACTGGATCGCCAGCGCAGTGAAACGGACCAGTCCGCCGCCGCCATCTCACAGATGGCGGCAACCAATCAGCAAGTGACTCAAAACGTACTGAGTACGGCGCATGCCGCGTCCGAGGCCGACCAGTTGACGCAAGAAGGCAGTGAGCTGGCCCGGCAAAGCCTGCACGCCATGCAAGCCATGAGTGAGGCGGTCAACGAAATCGGCCAGGCGGTCAACACCCTGGCGAGTGAGACGCAAGCGATCGGCAGTGTCGTGGATGTCATCACATCCATTGCCGAACAGACCAATCTGCTGGCGCTCAATGCGGCCATCGAAGCGGCTCGGGCAGGTGAACAGGGTCGTGGTTTCGCTGTGGTGGCCGATGAGGTGCGCTCGCTGGCACAACGCACCCGAACGTCCACCGAACAGATACACGGCATCATCTCGTCACTGCATGTCGGCGCCGATCGCGCCGTCTCGACAGCCGGCAGAGGTGAGCAGATTTCCCGCGACAGCATGCAACGTGTTGAGGCGGTGCAGTCGGCACTGGTCGGCATCAGTCAAGCCGTCAGCCGGATCACCGAAATGAGCCAGCAGATGGCCTCGGCTTCGGAAGAGCAAAGTCACGTGACTGAAGACATCAATCAACAGATCACACGCATCGCTCAACTCTGTGATCACAGCGCCGGACAGGCCAAGGAAGGCGCCGCGATCAGCCAGGACCTGGAAGCGATGGCTGATTATCTGCATAGCCTGGCGGAGCGGTTCAACCGGTAGAGCGGGTTAACCCAAATACTCTGATCGCCGCCGCACTCTGTAGGAGCCGGCTTGCTGGCGATGGCTGAGTGTCAGGCAACTGAGATGTCGCCTGACACGACCCCATCGCTGGCAAGCCAGCTCCCACAGGTATTGCGGTTGGGCCAGAATAATCTGAACGCCGCCGCATTCTGTAGGAGCGAGGCTTGCCCGCGAAGGCGGTGTATCAGACTCATAGATGTTGAATGTGACGGCCTCTTCGCGGGCAAGCCTCGCTCCTACAAGGGGGTGTCATGGATAGAGAACGGTCTGTCGCCAAATGTGAAGCGCCCCCTCCTCGGGGGCTTTTTAATGTCAGTAACAAAAAACCTCCGGCGCAAAGCGCCGTACGCGACTGAACACTTCAGTCACGAGTTGCCTGGTACGCCCGGCAGGAGAACAACAATATGAAATTCGTGAAAGGTTTTCTGGCAGCTTTACCCCTGGTCACGCTGGGCCTCGATGCCCATGCCGTGGTATCGAGTCAGGAAGCCGACCGGCTGGGCTCCAGCCTGACGTTGGTGGGCGCCGAAAAGGCCGGCAATGCCGATGGCTCCATTCCGCCCTACAACGGTGGCCTGACCACCGCCCCGGCCAGTTTCAAGGCCGGCGACACCATGCGCCCGGATCCCTTTGCCAACGAAAAACCGCTGCTGGTGATCAATGGCAAGAACATCGAACAGTACAAAGGCATGCTGACCGCCACCACCATCGAGTTGGCCCGGCGCTACCCGGCTTACCGCATCGACGTCTACCCGACGCACCGCACCGCATCGCTGCCGCAAGCGATATTGAACAACAGCCGCCGCAATGCCACCGCCGCCAAGTCCATTGACGGCGGAACCGCTATCGACAACGTCCTGCCCGGCGTGCCGTTCCCGATCCCGCAAACCGGCGCCGAAGCGATGTGGAACTTCCTGCTGCGTTACCAGGGCGTCAACATCCACTCCAAATACGACTCCTGGAACGTCGACGCGGCCGGCGTGCCGAGCCTGGTGGTCAGCGGCGAGGCGTTCGTCTCCTTTCCGATTTACGAGAACTTGAAGAAGACCTTCAACAACTCCGACATCTACCATCAGTTGAAGCTCTCCTACACCGGACCTGCGCGCCGGGCCGGCGAGTCGATCATGCTCAAGAACGCCAGCAACCCGGTGCAGTACCCTGGTCGCGCCTGGCAGTACTTGCCCGGTCAGCGCCGGGTCAAACAGATTTCGATCCTGGCCTATGACACCCCCAACCCCGGTACCGCCCGGGCACTTGAGCTGTACAACTGGACGCTGGTGGGCAAGCAGGAAATGATCGTGCCCTACAACACCTACAAGTTGACCTACGTGCACGATGCCAAATCGCTGACCACCCCCAACTTCATTTCCCCCGACTTTGTACGCTGGGAAAAACACCGGGTGTACGTCGTGGAGGGCAACCTCAAGCCCGGCGCCAAGCACATCTACCAGAAGCGCCGCTTTTACCTGGATGAAGACACCTGGGCGGCCCTGGCCTCCGATCAGTACGACACCAGCGGCCAGCTTTACCGCGGCTCCTTTGCGTTCTTCAGCCAGAGCTACGACCAGCAGGTTCCGGATGCCACACCGTTCATGACCTACGACCTGTCGCGCGGCACCTACAACATCAATGGCGTGGTCGGGCCGCACGGGGGTATCCGCTACATCGAGCCGCTGTCGACGGCGCAGTGGGTGCCGGAAGCCATGGCGGGGACCGGGATTCGGTAGATCACCGATCCCACAGGTACTTGATCGTTCCCACGCTCTGCGTGGGAATGCAGCCAGGGACGCTCCGCGTCCCAATCAAGAGCCGAACGCAGAGCGTCCGCTAAGGCATTCCCACGCAGAGCGTGGGAACGATCAAAGATCGCAGCCTTCGGCAGCTCCTACAGGGGGTTAGCCGTTGTTTTTCTTCTTCCTGATGGTTTTCATCCGAGCCGTAGCCTTCTGCACGGTCGCCATCTTTTCCGGCCGCTTCATCCCTCGCCATTTGCGAATTTCTTCCCGGGTGCGTCCACAGCTGACGCACATCTCGCTGTTGAGCTGACACAGCGAAACGCAGGGGTTTTCAATGTCTTTTGCCATGCTTGCCGCCCGAAGGTTTGCGTGAGTTCAGCCGTGCATCCCAATCGCCACCGTGCTGTGAGGCACAGCGCTCTTCGGAGTCGAATTCCACATGCAGCGCGATGTCCGTCACGGTGATGCCAATGTCCTCAAAGGCCGCCAGTGTAAGTTCATGCATCCTCAACTTGCCTTGACTGGTGACAGCGGCATTCAGGTTGCTCTGGCTATCAAACACCCAGGTGACGATGAGGCTCACTGGAAAGCGCTCGTAATCCACCCGATGGGTGAGCCACTCAAAGCCGATGATTTCGCTCTTGGCCAACTCGCAGGCCCAGGTCAGCGCGCGCGCCAACTCGCGCTCCATGGCGCTATGTTTTTGTTTCGATGAAGCCATTCAAGTGTTTTCCGCAATTTGAAGGGTGTGCAGGGAAAGGCGCATGAGATGTTACCAAGCCGGATGGCTCATGGTGTCTCCATTGACACCAAACCTTCTCAGGCTGATTGCCTGCGCCAGGTACCAGGCGATGTGCCGAATTGGCGTTTGAATGCGCGACTGAACGCGGCTTCCGATTCGTAGCCGACGGCAAAGCCGATTTGCGCCACATTGCCGTGACCCTCGCGCAGTTGTTGGGCAGCCACGTGCATACGCCAGAGCGTCAGGTATTGCATCGGCGGTTGCCCAACCAATGTCGTGAATCGCTCCGCGAAAACCGAGCGCGACATGCCCACCTCCTGGGCCAGGGCCTCTGCAGTCCAGCTTTCGGTTGGACGCGCATGGAGCAGCGCCAGTGCACGCCCGATATGCGGATCGCGCAAACCCGCCAGCCAGCCACGCCGTTCATCCGGCAGGCTCGCCACATACTGGCTGACGGCTTCGACGAACAGCAATTCGGAGAGCTTGGCGATGACCGTCGTCGAACCGACACGCCCCGCCGCGATTTCACTGACAGCGAAACGGAACGAGCTTTCGATCCATGCGCCCGAAGCCGTCGCGCGCAGGTCCAGTTTCAAAAGGGTCGGCAGCGACGAAAGCAAAGGACTGAAGGGGGTTTCAGAGCCGAGGAACCCGCATAACAAATGCGTGGTCTCGCCGCCCCCGCCGTACTTGATCCGCGAAATCCCGCCAACTTCCGGTGGCTGGATAACCTCCTTCACCGCAATGGGTGCAAGGCTCAGGTCACTGCCAAAAGAATGCATGTCGTTGCGAGAAAGCAGGATGAGTTCGCCTGCGCTCACGTCGATGGCGGCCTCACCCTCAACGCATATTTGCATGTGTCCGGCGGCGACAAAATGCGAGGCGATGACGTGTCGAGGTGCCGCCAGGAACGGTTTGCAATCATCGGCCGCGATTCTGCCGTTGATGCACCAGGGCGCAGTGAGTTCCGCCTCGAGGAAGACGCCTCCAGACAGCCGGATCACACGCAAGACATCAGAAAGTGCATCCAACAATGGCCAGCCCTCCTTTCCGGAGTCCGGAGCAAGTAATCAGGCGCACCGGTCATTCTTCGCCTGAACGGCGAGGCCTAGATTAGCACCAACGCGGATTCAGCGATCAAGACCACCTTCAGGCGCTTCATCAATGGTCATTGGCTCCGACGTGCCCCGTAACCGCCCAGGAGAACAAAATGAACAGCGTCGCAACCCTACCCCGCACAGATTCAGGTAACGCCGCCCGTTATGCGCAACTCGTCAGATCCTCGAAGAAAGCCGAATGGCAGATCGATCGCGATCTGCTCCAGGACCGCAGCTTCGACTTCTCGCGCAAATTCCTGCCCGACGGACTGTCGCGGATCGACCGCCTGACCTTTCTCGCCGCGGACGAGGCGCGCCTGCTCAGTCAGATTCAGGGCAGAACCTATGCGTACATCTTTGGACTCGTGGAGCGGTTTATCAGCGCCAAAATGCTCGATCAAGGCCGGGCCCATGTGTTTGACGACCAACTCGCGCTCGAAGCATTGGTGCGCTTCTCCAACGACGAGATCAAGCATCAGGAGCTGTTCCGGCGTATCGAGACGATGCTGGGTTCGCAACTGCCTGCGGGCTATTGCCAAGTTGCTGATCCAAACGAAGTGGCCCGCGCCGTCCTGGCGGCCAGTACGTGGTCGGTGCTGGCGTTGACCTGCCATATCGAGCTGTTTGTGCAAACGCACTACTCGCAAAGCATCGCCCCACGGGAGGAGCTGTGCCCACTGTTCAAGGATGTTTTCAAATTTCACTGGATCGACGAAAGCCGACACGTCGTACTCGATGAACTGGAGTGGAAAGCGGAGCACGACAAATGCTCACCAACCGCGCGCGACCGGGCGGTGGACGATCTGATTGCCCTGGTGGGGGCCGTAGACGCCATCCTGCAGGCGCAAGCGGCATCCGATGCCGACTACTTTGTTCGCAACGTATCGCCATCGTTCAACGTCGATCAGATCGCGCAAATCAAAGCCTGCGTGCTGAGCGCCTACCGCTGGCAATACATTGTTTCGGGCGTGCAGCACCCACACTTCGGCCGGCTGCTGACGCGCATGACAACCCCCGAACAGATGGCCAGGATTCAGACCGCACTGGCCCCCATCCTGAGTAGTTGATCGACAGCGCGCGGAACGATCGCTGGTCGGCCGCGCGAACATTGAATGATTGAGGACGGCAGCCATGACGATACCCATGTGGATGTTGCTTGGATTTGCGACCTGGACTTTGCTGCTGTTGATGGCAACCGTCGGGGTGTATCGCTGGGTCGGCATTCTGTTTTCGAATGTGCCGATTGCCTCTTTCCGAAGCGATCAGCTCGAAGGCGAGGACTGGTATCGGCGCGGAACAAGGGCACACGCGAACTGCGTGGAAAACCTGCCGGTCTTTGGCGCCATCGTGTTCGTGATTTCAGCCCTTCATGTCAGCGGCCCAGCGGTGAACTACCTGTCCACCATCGTTCTGATCGCTCGCGTGTGCCAGTCTCTGGTTCACGTGTCCCACGTGCAAACCGACAGGTTTGTGGCGGTGCGCTTTACGTTCTTTTGCGTTCAGTTGCTGTGTTTTCTTGCGCTGATTGTGATTGCTGCTTATTACGGCGCATGAAGACTCAAATGCAAGATGGCTTGTGTTCGACCGCCCGCCTTCGTTCATTGATGACAATAAAGAGCGTTGTTTCAACGGCCTGTCAGTTTGAATCGTTCTCCAATGCTGCCGGTCTTTACCCCAACGGGTAATGAACTGTCATTGGCTTCGACAATATGTCGATGGCTGTGGTGATGGCTGTAAGGCCAGGTGGTTAACCCGGTATCGGCCAATACACTGACAGGTGGCGCGGCCAACTCTTCCAGATGAAGAATGATGTCGTCCGGTTTGAGCACCAGTACATCACTGTCCAAAGAGTCCAGGACCATCTCGGCCGTATTGCCGACCAACGTGCCGCGCAGTCCCGTTCGGCCAACGCTGCCAATTACTGTAAGTGCCGCTTCGAGCTTGTGCGCCAGGTACGGAATCAACACTTGCGCCGGGCCTTCTTCGATATGCAGGCGCTCGTCGCTTATGTTGAATTCGGCTTGAAATCTCATGCACAACTCGCGATAGAACGACTGAATACTTTCCTTGAGTTGAAAGATGGGGTCGCCTGACGAAAGCATGGGATAAGGATGGGCGCTCATCATGTGCAGAGTGCCACCGGCCAGTTTGGCGATGTCATATCCATGGCTGACGATGCCGGAATGCAGGACGTGATGCTCTACGTCGCCGCTGCCGACATCAACGGCGGCGAGAATGGCGCTGCCGGCCCAGGGCCTGGCGGTTTTTACCATCAGTACGGGGCTGGGGCAGTATCGCAGCAACTTCCAGTCCTCAGGGGTCAGAAAGGCCTTGATCAGCGGGTTGTCGGGCAGGTGCTGCTTGATCACCAACCCGCAGCCCTCCTCCTGTTGCACGGCGATGATTGTCTTGTGCAGGCTGCCATCCCAGGCTTGTTGGGCACTGACGCTGTAGCCCTCTTGGACCAGGGAGCCCTGGAGGTCGTCCAGCCAGGAAGAATGATGATTTCCCTTATCGCAGGCCAACAGATGCAAGTGTGACCGCGTGGCGTTCGCGATCATTTTGGCTCTGCTTAAAACCCATTCCCCGGACTGCTGCGAATCCACGACCACCAAGGTGTTGCGGATAGTGTGCATAAACATCTTTCCTGTGTTGTTTCATTGCTATTACACACAGAGACTTAGTTGTAATACGGCGGCTACACTTCTCATCAACTTTCAATTATTAATATTCTTATTACCTACAAATTAAAAATGTCAGCATCCGCCGCGCTAATATCTCACGGAAGAGCACACATTTTCCTTGTGGCATTGTTCGAACTTCTCCCCGGAGCGTGGACTGTTCGCTCAAAACACGGGCCGGCTATTATGTAGTCTATTTCTAAAAAAGTTTCTGCAGCTGGTCGGCCAAGTTAGTTGATTTTTATCTAAGCAAAGCACGGGATAAACCAGGTTCGGTCTTATGACACGGCCCCGTGCTTCGCTTCTATAGGCCATTAATCGTAAAACGGCTCAACCTGCGCCCGACTGCCAATAAAGAAACTGTCCGCCACCAGTCGCAATGGCTGCAGATCAAGGTCACTGGCCTTGTCACCAATCAGCTGTTGGAAATGCCGATACACCGCCGCGTACTCACCCTCCTCCGATACGCCTTGGCGCACACCGTCGATGCTCAACAAGGCGCCACCGTTGTCCAGCCGCAGGGTGCCTTCGGCGCAACGAATCTCGATGCTCCAGAGTTCGTCATGTCCATGGTCGAAATCGAACTCCGCGCGGACATCGAGGTGGCGCGCGTCAGACATTTTGATGGACGCGGCAATAGGCGACTGGCAGTTGTTCGGGACGCGCAGTTCGGCCGACTCGACAAACAGCGGCAGAGCCAGCAGATGGGTTGCAATCGACAGGGCATTGATGCCGGGATCAAAAACGCCCAGGCCTCCGGGTTGCCAGATCCAGGCCTGGCCGGGGTGCCACTTGCGCACGTCCTCCTTCCAGTCGATCTGTACGCTTTGCAAGGTGCGGCTGGCCAGCCAGTCTCGGGCGGCTTCGATGCCGGGCGCGTAGCGTGAATGCCAGGCGAACAAGCCGCTGACACCTTGCTTCTCTACCTGGCTCACCAACGCCATCGCTTCACCCAAGGTGGCGCATGGCGGCTTTTCCACGAGCACGTGTTTGCCCGCGGCCAGCGCTTGTTGCACCAGTGCGAAACGTCCTTGGGGCGGCGTGCAAAAGGCTATCGCATCGACCTGCGGGCCGTTTTCGAGCAGCTCGCCCAAGGATCGAAAGTTCTCCACCCCGGCGCAGGGCTGCCCTTGCGTTGCGACAGCCACCAACTGGAAAGCGGGGTTGGCGTTGATAGCGGGAACGTGTTGGTCCTGGGCAATCTTGCCGTAGCCCACCAGACCGAGACGGATCGGATGCATCGATGACTCCTTGTTTTATTGTTCTATTTCGGCGATCGAACTGGCGAGTTTGAACACTGACTTGCCCTGATCGCAAGGATAGGATTCAGGATATTCAGCAATACGCCCCAACGGAGCTGCTCAATGTCACCCATTTGCACTGAACAACACTGGATTGATACCCCTGACGGGCAGCTGTTCGCCCAGAGCTGGAATCCCGGCCAAGGGCAAAGCGCTCCTATCGTCTTGCTGCATGATTCCCTGGGTTGTGTGGCGTTGTGGCGCGACTTTCCCGAGCGGCTTGCCCAGGCAATCGGGCGCACAGTCATTGCCTACGACCGATTGGGCTTCGGGCGCTCGGCAGCCTATCCGGGCTTGCTGCCGGTGACCTTCGTTGAAGATGAAGCCAAGGGCAGCTTCGAGAGGGTTTGCCAGCACTTCAATCTGAGTGAGTTTGCAGTGTTCGGCCACAGTGTCGGCGCAGGTATGGCAATCGGCTGCGCTGCGGCCCATCCGCAGCGTTGCCAGGCAGTCATCACCGAGTCGGCGCAAACCTTCGTCGAGGCGGTCACGCTGGAAGGTATTCGTCAGGCTGAGCGCGACTTTGCCGAGCCCGGACAGATGCAGCGGTTGCACAAATACCACGCGCAAAAAGCTGATTGGGTGTTTCACGCCTGGGTCGATACCTGGCTGTCTGAAGCCTTTGCCGATTGGAACCTGGACGCCCAGCTGTCTCGGGTTCACTGTCCGGTGCTGGCGCTGCATGGGGATCGAGATGAATTCGGTTCACCGCTTCACCTTGAACGCATGAATGCCCATGTGAGTGCCCCGATAAGCCTGCAGGTGGTGCCTGATTGCGGTCACGTTCCACATCGCGAATATCCGGATGCCGTGCTCGCGAAGGTCTGCGCATTTTTGCAATCGTAGCGGCCCAGCTGACCATTGTAGGAGCGGGGGGCGCTCCTGCCGTTCGTCGCCACCACCAAAGACCGGGAATAAGACAGAGCAGGCATTAAGCGAGCCAGAATAACCGCCCCAAGGCAAACGACAGACGGATTGGAATACTTCGCAATTACACCTTTTTTTCCAGCTCTGGATCCAACGCGAGAGTTGACGGAACAGGAGCCATTCATAGCGTTGCTTTTCGGCTCAGGGCTGTTTACTCACGTGGACGTCGCGTATGCCGAAGGCGATGTCAAGAAAGACGTCAGAGACGGCGTTCGTGATGTAGACAAAGATGTCGAACGCGACGGCAAAGATGGACCACTCGACTATCCTGTTTTTACTCGACAACCAGGGCCGATACCTCAAGCATTTCGGTCGAGGACTGGATGAAAAGGAAATACAGAAGCAGGTGATTTCTGCCCTGGCTGATACGCCGGCCGAACCTCGCGAGCAACGGTAATGTGACATGAGCGAAAACAAACAACCTATCAGCCTGGATGAAGATATCTGTGTTCATGTCTTTACTGCTTCAGCCGCCATGGTGGGCGTGTGCATTACGGTAATCGGCATCTTTCAAGTCATTACGACGTTAAGAAGCGAAGACTCACTGGGTGATGACCTTCTTGCGATAAACGCCATTCTATATTTGCTCACGACACTGTCTTCTTACTGGACGCTGCGCACGAGAAAGGTGAACCGCAATCACCTGCTAGAGAAGCTGACCGATATTCTTTTTCTGTTCGCGCTGACCTGTACCACAGGGATTGCGGGTTTCATCACTTGGGCGATAACGCTGCAGTAAGTGTCATTGAGCGGATACGGCAGCCGAGGCGGATAATCAGTATTTGATATCCCTTGCTCTCTCGCGCCCTTGCTGCTTCGTATGCCGTTTATCCTGCCGGCATTGATAGTTGTTTTTCTGGTCGGCTGCGCGGCAATCCTGCTTCGTCTGGCGCGCATCCTGCCGTGTTTCCTGCCGAACATCTCGCGCCGCACGACGTTGCTGACCCTGCTCTGTAGCCCAGGCAGTGCCTGCCGAAACCATCATGAACGTCGCCGCGATCAAAGCGCAAAGCCGAAGAACTGACATGACACAATCTCCTATGGACAAGGGTTTCCCTACTATTGAATTGGGACGGTGCATCGCAGGGGCTTGTCTTACATTTTAGTTCGTATCCGGCTAATTCGACGCGACCATTTTCGGTGCTCCATAGATGGGGAATTTGCCCCGAAGTTGGCGCTGCCTGGCCTGTAAACGCATGTCTTCTGTAGGAGCTGGCTTGCCAGCGAAGATCGTCAACGATAACGCGTTAATCCTGATGCCCCGCGGCGTATTCGGGTTTTTCGCTGGCAAGCCAGCTCCTACAGGGACCGCCATCGCTATATGGCATGGAGAATGCTGCCATTGATTCAGGCTCAACATTGAAGTTCGACCTGCTTCACAGGAACACGCCAAAGGACACTCCCATGCTAGCCATATCAGCCGTATTCAAGCGTCTGCATCAGGGTACCACCGACTCCATTGCCCCCACCCAACCCTTCAACCTGCTGCGCTGGTTTTCGCTGGTCAGCTTCTTTCTGATCAGCGTCATCGCATTCGGGCTGGGTACGGTGTCGACGCAGTTTCTGGTGATCGAGAGTCTCAAGCGTGACGCGCTGTTGTCAGCGCAGTTCATCCAGACAATTGCAATGGGTGAGATACGCCACCACGGGCTTTCCGGAATGCGGGCGGGGGATGTCCTGGCAGGAACCTCCTATGGAATGCTTTCGCAAGAAATGTCGCAGAATAGGGATCGTGCGCGCTCCGAATTCCTCGACCACCTGTCACACCTCCCGGACTCACTGCTGATCAGCATCTACTCGCCGTTGCGCAAAGTGATCTGGTCGACCAACCCGCAATTGATCGGCCACAAATTTCTCAACGACGAGCAGCTTGAAGCCGCATTCAACTCCAATGACCGCGTATCGACCCGATACAGCGCTGCGGATGAAGTCCGTCCCGAGCAGCAGTTTTTGCATGCCCCGAAAAACTTCTTCATCGAGAGCTATATCCCCCTGGTCGATGACAGGGGCAACACCCTGGCGGTGGTTGAAATCTACAAGGAACCGGTCGACTTGATCGAAAGGCTCAATCGTGGCCACTGGATCATCTGGCTGTCTACGGCGCTGGGTGGCGTGCTGCTTTACTTCGGGCTTTATTGGATTGTCCGCCGGGCATCGACCCAGTTGGCGTCCCAGCAGGCTCAACTGGTTGCCAACACGACGTATGTGGGGCTGGTCGAGATGTCCACGGCGGTTGCCCATAGCCTGCGCAACCCGCTGGCCTGCATTCGCACAAGTGCTGAGTTGGCGGATGAAATAAAGGACCAGCCCGCCAGGAAGAACATCGCCGATATCGTCAGCCAGGTTGATCGCATGTCAAAGTGGGTGAATGAATTGCTCCTGTGCCTGCATCCGATTCGTGGGGAGGCCGAATTGGTGGAGCCGATGCTGGTGGTAGAGGAAACGCTGAGCAGCCTGGGCGCGCAACTGACCCAATCCAGAATCCAGGTTGTATTTCGCAACGAGCAAACGCCCCGGATAGTCAGCAATCCGCTGCTGCTGTCTCAAATCCTCAATAGCCTGGTCGTCCACGCTATCGAGGCAATGCCAAAAGGAGGCACATTGACCATCCAGGCCTGCCTGGACGACACCCAACAATGCCTGCATCTATCCATTGCCGACACCGGGGAAGGCCTGTCCAGGCAAGAGCAAATGACGGCCTTCAAGTCGTTCTATACCACCAGTCAAGGCCGGCTCGGCATCGGCTTGATCATGGTCAAGCAGATCATGGAAAGCTTTGGCGGAGAGGCCAACCTGACCTGCCACGAACAACAGGGCACGTCCATGCGCTTGACCTTCAGGATTGTTGAAAGAAGGAGCAAGCAGACACCTCCCTAAACGGCGCCTTGGCCCAATCAACCATCACGCATCTCCTTGTGGGAGCTAGCCTGCTAGCGATAAGGCCTTCACA
>NZ_JBOIBY010000077.1:0-16753 GCF_050739655.1 Pseudomonas sp.
CCCTTCACAGGCGTGACGCAGAGCGTCACAAGAGGCATTCCCACGCGGAGCGTGGGAACGATCAGGGTGGGGTCAGAACCACTCATCCTGCATGTTCAAACACACATCATCCCGAGCTTCAAGAATCGCCAGCTCATGGTGGCAAGCCGGAATTTCCCAAGTCAGGAAATACCGCGCCGCCTGCAGCTTGCCTTTATAGAAGCCCGCATCCGCCACATTCCCCTTGGCCAGGCCTTCCTCGGCGCGGATTGCCTGTTCCAGCCAGCGCCAGCCGATCACCGTGTGCCCGAACACTTTCAGGTACAGCGCCGAATTCGCCAGGCTGCTGTTGACCTTGCCCTGCGCCAGATCGGTCAGCAAACCGATGGTAACGGTTTGCAGGCGCGACACCAGTTTTTCCAGCGGTTCGCGCAGCGGCGTCAACGATTCGAACGCTTGGGCGCGTTCGGCGGCGTCGGCGATCAGGCGGATCAATTGCTTGAGTCCGGCGCCGCCGTTCTGCGCCAGCTTGCGGCCCAAAAGATCCAGCGACTGGATGCCGTGGGTGCCTTCATGGATCGGGTTCAGGCGGTTGTCGCGATAGTACTGCTCCACCGGATATTCACGGGTGTAACCGTGGCCGCCGAGGATCTGGATCGCCAGTTCGTTGGCCTTCAGGCAGAACTCCGACGGCCAGGATTTGACGATGGGTGTCAGCAAGTCCAGTAATTCATGGGCTTGCTTGCGCTCGGCGTCGGTCTCAAGCGTCGTGGTGTCATCGAACAGGCGGGCCGCGTATAGGCCGAGGTCAAACGAGCCCTCGACGTAGGCTTTTTGCGTCAGCAGCATGCGCTTGACGTCGGCATGCTCAATGATCGCCACGGGAGCGGTATTGGGGTCTTTGCTATCCGGCACGCGACCTTGCGGACGCTCGCGAGCGTATTCCAGCGAATACAGATAACCGGCGTAGCCGAGCATCACCGCACCCATGCCCACGCCGATACGCGCCTCGTTCATCATCTGGAACATATAGCTCAAGCCGTGGTGCGGCTTGCCCACCAGATAGCCGACGCACTCGCCGTTATCGCCGAAGTTCAACGCAGTGGACGTGGTGCCGCGCCAGCCCATCTTGTGGAACAGGCCGGCCAACAGCACGTCATTACGCTTGCCCAGGCTACCGTCATCGTTGACCAGGAACTTGGGCACGATAAACAACGAGATGCCTTTTACCCCGGCCGGCGCATCCGGCAGCTTGGCGAGCACCATGTGTACGATGTTTTCCGACAGCGGATGATCGCCGCCAGAGATGAAGATCTTGTTGCCCTTGAGGCGATAAGTGCCGTCGCCCGCAGGTTCGGCGCGGGTGCGAATATCAGACAGCGAAGAGCCCGCATGGGGTTCGGTCAGGGCCATGGTGCCAAAGAAGCGGCCGTCGATCATCGGTTGCAGGAAGCGCTGTTTCTGCTCATCGGTGCCAAAGCTTTCGATCAGGTTCGCCGCGCCCATGGTCAGGAACGGATAAGACGTCGACGCGGCGTTGGCCGACTGGAAGTGTGCAAAACAGGCTTGCGACAGCAGAGTAGGAAGCTGCATGCCGCCAGCATCGAAACTGCGTGCAGCGTTGAGGAAGCCGGCTTCGAGGAAGGCATCTACCGCTGGTTTTACTTCCGGAATCAGGATGGCCTGGCCGTTTTCATAGCGCGGCTCGTTCTCGTCGCCCTTGCGGTTATGCGGGGCGAAGAACTTCTCGGCGATGCTGCGGGCGGTACCGATGGCGGCATCGAAGGTTTCGCGGTTGTGCTCGGCGAAACGCTCACGCTGGGTCAGGCCCTCGGCATCAAGGACTTCATACAGCTCGAAAGCCAGATTGCGGGAACTGAGCAACGTCTCGGACATGGCGGCCTACCTTTTATTGGAATGGGCCGAGTCTAGGGCGGGGGAATGTGGAAGGTACAGGATGATTGATGAGGGTGATGGAGAGGCAGAACGAGCGAGGGGGAAGATCGTTCCCACGCTCTGCGTGGGAATGCCTCAAGGGACGCTCCGCGTTCCAGCCTCAATGCTGATTTCTGGTCTGGCATTGATGGGACGCGGAGCGTCCCGGGCTGCATTCCCACGCGGAGCGTGGGAACGATCAGGGGAAGACTTAACCGATCGTCATCAAGCTGGCGTTACCACCCGCCGCAGCGGTGTTAACGCTCAGCGCACGCTCGATCACCAGGCGCTCCAGCGCAATGTTGGTTTCACCTTGCGACAGTCCTTGCACGCCGACGATAGCGCCGGCACGCTTGGCCACCTGCTGGCACACCGCACGCAGCTGATCTGAATGGCCGTGATGCAGAACTGCATCAAACACCACTTCGTCCTTGTTCCAGTCGGAAACCAGCTTGATACGCGCCTGAATTTCCTTCGGCAGGCGTGCGAATAAGGCTTTGGTCACGTCAGCTTCCGGCCATACCGCCGAACCACCTACAGCCAACACCGCTGCCAATTGCGTCAGCAAGTCGCCTTCGACTTCCGCCAGGCACAGCACGTGCTCGCGCGGCAGGATTGCATAGCTGTTGCGCTCGCCAGTCGGGCCAGCCAGGACGCGGGTGACACCACTTTGCGATTGCGCGGCGAACTGCACGCACAGGGCGCTCAAATCGGCGAACTTGTTGCTGTCGGCCCAGGCTTTCAGGGCGGTCAGCGGTTTGCTCATGGCTTCACGCAGGCGAACGTCCGGCGCCACGGCAGCATCAGCGCGGGCGAAGGATTGTTCGATCGCATCCGTAGGACGAGTCGACAGCAGGCGATACAGGTACAGCGGACCACCCGCCTTCGGCCCGGTGCCCGACAGGCCTTCGCCGCCGAATGGCTGCACGCCGACCACTGCACCGACGATGTTGCGGTTCACGTAGACGTTACCGGCATTAACGGTGTCGATCACCTTGGCGATGGTCTCGTCGATGCGGGTATGCACGCCCAGCGTCAGGCCGTAGCCGGAAGCGTTGATCTGAGCGATCAACTGATCGATGTCCTTGCGCTTGTAACGAACCACGTGCAGTACCGGGCCAAAGATCTCCCGTTGCAGTTCGTCGAAGCTTTCCAGTTCGATCAGGGTCGGCATGACGAAGGTGCCGCGTTTGACTTCTTCGGCATCGGCGATGGCAACCTGGTACACGCTGCGACCTTTGTCGCGCATGGCCTGGATGTGCTTCTCGATGCCAGCCTTGGCTTCGGCGTCGATCACCGGGCCAATGTCCACGGCCAGGCGCTCAGGGTTGCCAAGACGGCTTTCAGCCATCGCACCCTTGAGCATTTCGATGACGCGGTCGGCGGAATCTTCCTGCAAGCACAGTACGCGCAGTGCCGAGCAACGCTGACCGGCGCTGTCGAACGCCGAGGAAACCACGTCGATCACCACTTGTTCAGTCAGCGCCGAGGAGTCGACGATCATCGCGTTTTGACCGCCGGTTTCGGCGATCAGCGGAATCGGACGGCCCTGGCTGTCCAGGCGACCGGCAATGTTGCGTTGCAGCAGGCGAGCGACTTCGGTGGAACCGGTGAACATCACGCCCTTGACGCGATCGTCGCCGACCAGGCCTGCACCAACAGTTTCGCCACGGCCCGGCAGCAGTTGCAGCACGCCTTCCGGAATCCCGGCTTCGAGCAGCAGGCGCACGGCTTGCGCGGCTACCAGCGGCGTTTGTTCCGCAGGCTTGGCCAGTACCGGGTTGCCCGCGGCCAATGCAGCGGCGACTTGACCGCTGAAGATTGCCAGCGGGAAGTTCCATGGGCTGATGCACACCACAGGGCCCAGCGGACGGTGGGCGTCGTTGGTGAAATCGTTGCGTGCCTGCACCGCGTAGTAACGCAGGAAGTCCACGGCCTCACGCACTTCGGCGATGGCGTTGGCGAAGGTCTTGCCGGCTTCGCGAGCCAGCAGGCCCATCAGCGGCTGGATCTCGGCTTCCATCAAATCGGCGGCACGTTCCAGGATCGCGGCGCGCTCGGCGGGTGGAGTAGCCTGCCAGATCGGTGCGGCGTTGAGGGCGCACTGAATGGCGTTGTCGACGTCTTCGACGGTGGCTTCCTGCACGTGGCCAACCACATCACGCAGGTCGGACGGGTTCAGGACCGGTGCCGGCGCTTCGGTGCTGGAGGCGCAACCCAGCATCGGCGCGGCTTTCCAGTGGTTGTGTGCGGTAGCGAGCAGGGCGCAGGACAGCGAAGCCAAACGATGTTCGTTGGCCATGTCGATGCCGCTGGAGTTGGCGCGCTCGGAGCCATACAGGTCACGCGGCAGCGGAATGCGTGGGTGCGGCAGACCGAAGCCGCCTTCCAGGGTGGCCATTTGCTCGATGCTGGCTACCGGGTCGGCTACCAGTTCCTGGATGGAAATCGACTGATCGGCAATACGGTTGACGAACGACGTGTTCGCACCGTTTTCCAGCAGGCGACGTACCAGGTACGCCAGCAGGGTTTCGTGGGTGCCGACCGGAGCGTACACGCGGCACGGACGGTTCAGCTTGCCGTCGGAAACTTTGCCGACGACTTGTTCGTACAGCGGCTCGCCCATGCCGTGCAGGCACTGGAACTCGTACTGGCCGGGGTAATAGTTCTGACCGGCGATGTGATAAATGGCCGACAGCGTGTGGGCGTTGTGCGTAGCGAACTGCGGGTAGATGACTTCCGGCACCGACAGCAGTTTGCGTGCGCAAGCGATGTAGGACACGTCGGTGTACACCTTGCGGGTATAGACCGGGTAGCCTTCCAGGCCTTCGACCTGGGCGCGTTTGATTTCGCTGTCCCAGTACGCGCCTTTCACCAGGCGGATCATCAGGCGATGACGGCTGCGGTGAGCCAGGTCGATCACGTAGTCGATCACGTACGGGCAACGCTTCTGATAAGCCTGGATTACGAAACCGATACCGTTCCAGCCGGTCAGTTGCGGCTCGAAGCACAGGCGCTCCAGCAGATCCAGCGACAGCTCGAGGCGGTCGGCTTCTTCGGCGTCGATGTTCAAACCGATGTCGTATTGCTTGGCCAGCAGGGTCAGCGACAGCAGGCGCGGGTACAGCTCATCCATCACGCGCTCGTACTGGGCGCGGCTGTAGCGCGGGTGCAGTGCCGACAGCTTGATGGAAATGCCCGGGCCTTCATAAATCCCACGACCGTGAGAGGCTTTACCGATCGAGTGGATAGCTTGTTCGTACGAAGCCAGGTACTTCTGGGCATCGTGTTCGGTCAGCGCGGCTTCGCCGAGCATGTCGTAGGAGTAGCGGAAGCCCTTGGCTTCGAACTTGCTCGCATTGGCCAGCGCTTCGGCGATGGTTTCGCCGGTGACGAACTGCTCGCCCATCAGGCGCATCGCCATGTCGACGCCCTTGCGGATCATCGGCTCGCCGCTTTTGCCGATGATGCGGCTCAAGGATGAAGTCAGGCCGGCTTCGTTGTGGGTGGACACCAGTTTGCCGGTCAGCAGCAGGCCCCAGGTTGCCGCGTTGACGAACAGCGAAGGGCTGTTGCCCAGGTGCGGCTGCCAGTTACCAGTGCTGATCTTGTCGCGGATCAGTGCATCGCGAGTGCCTTTGTCCGGGATACGCAGCAGCGCTTCGGCCAGGCACATCAGCGCCACGCCTTCCTGGGACGACAGGGAGAATTCCTGCAGCAGGCCCTGAACAATGCCGGCACGACCGCCCGCGCTCTTCTGGTTACGCAGTTTTTCCGCGATGGAGGCGGCCAGTTTGTTGGTGGCTTCAGCCATTGGAGCCGGCAAACGCGCCTGCTCGATCAGCATCGGCACCACTTCGGGTTCCGGGCGACGGTAAGCAGCAGTGATCGACGCACGCAGAACCGATTGCGGCAGGATGCTTTCGGCGAATTCGAGGAAGCACTGGTGAGCGTGATCCAGAGGCGCGTCGACGGCGTCGTCGGAATCCTTGGTCGAACCGCTCAGCTCAGTCAGGGTTGCACCACCCTCGAGTTTTTCCAGGTAATTGAAAATTGCCTGCTTGATCAGCCAGTGCGGCGTGCGATCAATCGAGGTCGCGGCGGCCTTGAGGCGTTCGCGGGTCGGGTCGTCAAGTTTGACGCCTAGAGTGGTGGTAGCCATGTTTTTATCCTCATGTTTGCCACGACTGCGTGGCATCAGCTGGCGGCAAGATTAGCCGTGAGCTGATGGAGGTGCAACCGGGTGCAACCCTTTTTTTGCTGGAATATTAGGCAATTCGTCAGGAATTAAATTCTGGTACGCCAGTGCTGCATCTGCTTGGTGCTTTTAGTTGGGTTGAGGTTGGTTCTTGCTCCGAAAGGGAGCAAAAACCGCGTCTCGAAGCGTTTTTACACTCAGGTGCAACTTATTCTCATGAAATGGGTTGCACCTTATTTGCTTTGTTGAATAGCATTCGCGCCCCAAGGTGCAACCGACTTGTCAGGTTGGTGTACCGGCTGATGACTTTCCTGGGGAAACATCAGTCATAAATGCGCGGGATCCCGAATCGTCTGTCAAACGTCATCGTTTGCGAGCGGTTCAACGGCCGCCGCTACATAAAAACAAAGCCAGGGCGTCACATAATGAGCGTAAGCAATCCAACCTTGATCACGTTCGTGATCTACATCGCAGCAATGGTGCTGATCGGCTTGATGGCCTATCGCTCCACCAATAACCTTTCCGATTACATTCTGGGCGGCCGTAGCCTGGGCAGCGTCGTGACTGCACTGTCCGCCGGTGCATCCGACATGAGCGGCTGGTTGTTGATGGGCCTGCCGGGCGCAATCTACATGTCCGGTCTGTCCGAAAGCTGGATCGCTATCGGCCTGATCGTCGGTGCCTACCTGAACTGGCTGTTCGTTGCCGGCCGCCTGCGCGTGCAGACCGAGCACAACGGTGACGCCCTGACCCTGCCGGACTATTTCGCCAGCCGCTTCGAAGACAAAAGCGGCCTGCTGCGGATCATCTCCGCCGTGGTAATCCTGGTGTTCTTCACCATCTACTGTGCCTCCGGCATCGTGGCCGGTGCCCGTCTGTTTGAAAGCACCTTCGGCATGTCCTACGAGACGGCGCTGTGGGCCGGTGCTGCGGCGACGATTGCCTACACCTTCGTTGGCGGTTTCCTGGCGGTGAGCTGGACCGACACCGTACAAGCCACGCTGATGATCTTCGCCCTGTTGCTGACGCCGATCATCGTGCTGCTGGCGACTGGCGGCGTCGACACCACATTCCTGGCCATCGAAGCTCAGGATCCGGCCAACTTCGACATGCTCAAGGGCACTACCTTCATCGGGATCATCTCGCTGATGGGTTGGGGGCTGGGCTACTTCGGCCAGCCGCACATCCTGGCGCGCTTCATGGCTGCCGACTCGGTTAAGTCGATCGCCAACGCCCGTCGCATCTCCATGACCTGGATGATCCTGTGCCTGGGCGGCACAGTGGCGGTAGGTTTCTTCGGTATCGCGTACTTCTCGGCGCATCCTGATGTAGCCGGTGCCGTGACCGAAAACCACGAGCGTGTGTTCATTGAGCTGGCCAAGATCCTGTTCAACCCGTGGATTGCCGGTGTACTGCTGTCGGCCATTCTGGCGGCGGTAATGAGCACCCTGAGCTGCCAGCTGCTGGTGTGCTCGAGCGCCCTGACCGAAGACTTCTACAAAACCTTCCTGCGCAAATCCGCTTCCCAGGTTGAACTGGTCTGGGTCGGCCGCGCCATGGTTCTGCTGGTTGCCCTGATCGCCATCGCGATGGCGGCCAACCCGGAAAACCGTGTACTGGGCCTGGTGAGCTACGCCTGGGCTGGTTTCGGTGCCGCATTTGGTCCGGTTGTGCTGATCTCCGTGATCTGGAAAGACATGACTCGTAACGGCGCACTGGCCGGTATCCTGGTCGGCGCGATCACCGTGATCGTCTGGAAGCACTTTGAGCTGTTGGGCCTGTACGAAATCATCCCTGGTTTCATCTTCGCCAGCCTGGCGATCTACTTCGTCAGCAAAATGGGCACGCCGACTGCTGGCATGTTCCAGCGCTTTGCTGCTGCCGAGAATGATTACCGCCTGAACAAGTGATGGGCTGAGCCTGTTGCTTGAATAAGAGCGGTCCGCTTCCTTTGGAAGCGGGCCGTTTTTTTTGCCAACGTTTTTGTCGCCTGACATGCCCTCATCGCGGGAAAGCCCGCTCCCACAGGATATTTGGCGAACACCAAATCTATGATCGACACAAAAAACTGTGGGAGCGGGCTTGCCCGCGATAGGGTCATCACATTCAGCGAAGGTGTTGAATTTGAAACCGTCTTCGCGGGCAAGCCCGCTCCCACAGGGTCCCGGTTATGGCTACAGGGTATGTAAGCCGCCTGGCCGCCGGCTCCTGACTTGCAGGCCGGTAAAAGGTAAACTCCCCGGCCTTCGCAGGAGCAGCCATGAATTATCGTCACGCCTTCCATGCCGGCAATCACGCCGATGTGTTCAAACACCTGACCTTGACCCGCCTCATCGCCCTGATGTCGCGCAAGGAGCAGCCGTTTGCCTATCTCGATACCCACGCCGGCATCGGCCTGTACGATCTCCAGGGCGATCAGGCCAATCGTACCGGCGAATACCTGGAAGGCATCGCACGATTGTGGGATCAGCCGGACCTGCCGATCCTGACCGCCGACTACATGCAGGTGCTGCACGAGATGAACCCGGATGGCCAGTTGCGCTATTACCCGGGTTCACCGGAGTTGGCGCGACGTCTGACTCGCAAGCAGGATCGTGTGTTGCTCAATGAGAAACACCCGGAAGATGGCCTGCTGCTCAAGGACAACATGGCCGGTGACCGTCGGGTCAAGGTGCACTTGGGCGAAGGCTGGCATGTGTCGCGTGCATTGCTGCCGGTACCCGAGAAGCGTGCGGTGATGTTGATCGATCCACCGTTCGAAAAGCTCGACGAGATGCAGCGTTGTGCGGCGTCTTTGAAAGAGGCGATTGGCCGGATGCGTCAAACCGTGGCGGCGATCTGGTACCCGGTGAAGGATCAGCGCGCATTGCGCCGTTTCTATCAGGACCTGGCCGGCACCGGCGCGCCGAAGTTGCTGCGCGTGGAGTTGCTGGTGCATCCGCTGGATACGCCCAACAGTCTGAACGGCTCCGGTTTGGCGATTGCCAATCCGCCGTGGGGGCTGGAAGAAGAGTTGCGTGAGCTGCTGCCGTGGTTGTCGGAAAAGCTTGGGCAGACCCAGGGCGGGTGGACGATGGATTGGTTGATCGCTGAATAAAGCCAGGATCAAGATCAAAAGATCGCAGCCTTCGGCAGCTCCTACAGGTGTACGTGTAGGAGCTGCCGCAGGCTGCGAGCTGTTGTTTTGGGGGATTAAATCGGGCAAGTCACGCCAGTGCCGCCAATCCCGCAATAGCCTTCCGGGTTTTTCGCCAGGTATTGCTGGTGATAGGTCTCGGCAAAGTAGACGGTCGGGGCCTGACCCACTTCAGTGGTGATTTCGCCAAAACCGGACTTGTTCAGCTCAGCCTGGAAAGCCTGTTTGCTGGCTTGGGCCTTGTCCAGATGCTCCGGGCTGGTGCAGTAGATCACCGACCGATACTGGGTGCCAATGTCGTTGCCCTGGCGCATGCCCTGAGTCGGGTTGTGCAGTTCCCAGAACATTTTCAGCAGCTCGTCGTAGCTGACTTTAGCCTTGTCATACACCACCAGCACCACTTCGCTATGGCCGGTCAGGCCCGAGCACACTTCTTCGTAGGTCGGGTTTGGCGTGAAGCCTCCGGCGTAACCCACCACCGTGCTGACGACGCCTTCGCGCTGCCAGAAACGACGCTCTGCACCCCAGAAACAACCCAGGCCGAAGATCGCGAAGTCGACGTCTTCGAAGAATGGGCCGAGCAGAGGGGTGTCTTCGAAGACAAAATGCTTTTCAGGCAGCGTCATCGGGGTTTCGCGACCAGGCAGAGCTTGTTCTTTGGTAGGGAGCACGTTTTTGTTCACCAGAATTTCCGAGCGCAGAACCATGATCAGTCCTCTCAGTCGTTGAAATAATTAGAGATGCAGTTTGCCCGAGTGTTGAGTCGCTGTCAGGCAATTGGACCGCGCGGGTAGCGTTTGAGCTTCTCGATCAGCTCGGTGCCCGGGATTGGCTGGTCGAACAGGTAACCCTGGCCAACGTCGCAGCGGTGGCGACGCAAGAACGCTAGCTGCTCGGCCGTTTCGACGCCTTCAGCCACGACCTTGAGTTTCAGGTTGTGAGCCATGGCGATCACCGCGGAGGTGATTTCCATGTCGTCCTGATTGTCCGGGATTTCGTGAATGAAGCTTCGATCGATCTTGATGATGTCGATGGGGAATTTTTTCAAGTAACTGAGCGACGAGTAACCGGTGCCGAAGTCGTCCATCGCCAGGGTCAGGCCCAGGCGCTTGAGCTGGTCGAGTTGCAAGTGGGTGTCTTCGGTGGCTTCGAGCAGCAAGCCTTCGGTCAGCTCAAGTTCCAGCAGGTGCGCCGGCAGCGCTTCTTCCTTGAGGATGTTGGCGATGGACGCCACCAGGTCAGGGTCGGAGAACTGCTTGGGTGACAGGTTGATCGCCACCTGCAAATTGCCCAGGCCCGCGGCGGTCAATGCTTTGCTCATGCGGCAGGCCTGACGGGCGATCCATTTGCCGATGGGGATAATCAGGCCGGTTTCTTCCGCGACGCTGATGAACTGGTCGGGGCGGATCATGCCTTTTTCCGGGTGATCCCAGCGCAGGAGCGCTTCCATGCCCAGCAGGCGGCCACTGCGCAGGCAAAGCTTGGGCTGGTAGAACACGTCGAGTTCGTTCTGGGTCAGCGCGCGGCGCAGGTTGTTCTCGACGAACAGCTTGTAAGTAGCTTCGGCGTTCAGTGCTTCGGTGAATACCTGCAGCTGATGTTTGCCGTTGGCCTTGGCCTTGTGCAGCGCCAGCCCGGCGTTACGCATCAGGGTTTGCGGGTCGCGGCCATGCAAAGGCGCACAGGCCAGGCCCACAGAGGCGGTAACGCTGATCAACTGGTTGTCGACGAACATCGGTTTATCGAGCGTCGCCAGCAACTGATTGGCCACTTGTTGGCCTACAGAGAGGTCGCTGTTGTCCAGCAATACGGCAAATTCATTACTGGCAAATCGCGCCAGGCTGCCGCTCGGGATCAAGCTGTTGCGCAGGCGGCGGGCCAGGCTGATCAGCAGCTTGTCACCGGTTTGATGGCCGAGGCTGTCGTTGATCCGCTTGAAGTTGTCGATGTCCACCAGCAACAGGCTGATAGGGGTATCGCTATCTCGGGCGAAACGCTCATCCAGATTGCGGATGAACGCCGGGCGGTTGCCCAGGTTGGTCAGGTTATCGGTATAGGCCAGGCGCTCGATGCGTTGCTGAGCGAGCTTGTTCTGGGTGATGTCTTCGTAGATGCCGATGTAATGGGTCAACTCGCGGTTGTCGCCATAGACCTTGGAGATCGACAACTGGCCCCAGTAGGGCTCGAGATTTTTCCGGCGGCTCTTGAATTCACCCTGCCAACTGTTGCTCTTGGCCAGCACGGAGGGCGCATCGAACAGCAGTTCGTTGAGGTTTTCCAGGGCGGGCAGTTCCGACAGGCACTGGCCGTGGACCTCTTCGGTGCTGTACTGGGTGATTGCGGTGAAACTCGGGTTGACGTACTCCACCACGCCGTCGCGGTTGACCAGCAGAAAGGCGTTGGCGCTTTGCTCGACCGCGCGCTGGAACAAATGCAGGGCGCTGGTGGCGGTGCGTCGGTTGTGATTGCTGATGACTTGGGCGAACTGGTCGGCCAGCTCGCCGGCGAAGGCGATTTCGTCCGACTGCCAGGCGCGGGTCGCACCGGTTTGCTCCAGACACAGCACGCCAACCACCTGGCCGTCGACCCGGATGCTGGCGTCGAGCATCGCGTTGACATCGCGCGGGCGCAGACTCTCGGCCATTTCCCGGGTGCGCGGATCGCGCATGGCGTTGTGGGCGTCGATGGCGCGACCGGTGTGCAGGGCATCGAGGTAGTCGGGAAAAGCGCTGACGTCGATCGACTCCGGCAGCTGATACTCCCGGCTCGTGCGGTGATAGGCCGAGATCGGCACCAGCTGCGCGCCTTCGAGGTGCCAGAGGCTGGCGCTGTCGATTTCGTAAATGTCGCAGGCGCTGCGAGTGATCAGTTCGGCGGCTTCCTGCAAAGAGTTATTGCTGCTGTAGCGCTGACGGGTCAGCAGCAGGATCAGGTCCTGCTGGCTGCGCACCCGCTCCAGGTGTTGCAGTTGTTCCTGTTGGGCGCGCTGGTTGAGATCCAGGGCGATTTGCAGGCGCGAGTTCTGGGTTTCCAGATCAAGGGCCGGCAGTAGTGGGTCATCCTCGAACAAACCGTCTATCACCAGCAGGTAGCCGCGCAACAGGTGCCGATTGTGCTGTTTGAAGGCTTCGCCCAGCTCCAGCAGATTCAAGGAGCCCGAGGCGGTGTGCAAGGTGTAGCGGATGAGGTAATGAGGGGCTTCGCTCAGTTGCTGCTGCACCGCATCATGCAATTGATAGCGTGCTTCTGGCTCCATCAGGCTGGCGTAAGGCGAGCCGATCAGGGCGCACAGATCAACGGCCGGCAAGCCGAACTGGCGTTCGCAATTGGGATCGAGAAACAGCAGCGCCCAGCTAGGTTCATTCAGCCGTTCGAAACGCAGCATGCCGAGCCGCGAGGGCACGGGCAACTGCGTCACTACCTCGGCCACCATACGGCTGGCGGCATCAGGTTGGCTTTTCATGGAGGGAAACTCGCTTCGAATTTGCTGAACGCGCCGGGCTTTCGCCCTCTTTACTTTTGCCAGCGGCAAGGTTGCATCATTGCGACACCGACTGACAAGAGACGTGAAGGCCAAGTGCTATAAGAATATGTCGGCAGCGTCGAAGATTTCTCCAGTTGGCAGTTAAAAGTAATGCTATTAGCCCGTTTTTTGGCCTCAGCGCAGTTCGATCTCTGTCGATTGCAGCAGCTTGCCATCCCGATCGTGGTAACTCACTTTAATCAGTTGCCCATCAACGACCAGATGCGCAAAGTTGTCCTGACTGATCACCTTGCCGGTCAGTTCGTGCCGGTAATCACCCGCTGCCGTGCGCGCCAGTGGTTGATCGAGAATAAAGGTGGAGTCTTTGGCATAGGGCAGCAGTTTGCTGTTGCACAGCGGGGACGAGACGATGGTATGGACGTTGAAGTCTCGGTCTTCGCTATGGGTCAAGCGGCTGGTCAGGGAGCCGTGAACATCGCCGGAAATGAAAATGACGTTGCTGATGCCATGTGTGCGAATCGTTTCCAGCAGCCGCAGTCGTTGTTCGGGAAAGTTTTGCCAGGCGTCATCACCCAAGCGTTGTCGGTCGGGGTAGAGCATGACGCTGGTGACCACGAATTTGACCCGGGCCGGGCTGTGGATCAGCCAGTTGCACAGGGCTTGTTCCTGTTCGACGTCCAGGATGCGCCGGTCAGTGGTTGAGAGATTGCGCCGGGTGCGGATGTCGGTGACAAACCATTCAATATCGCCGTTAGTGAACTGATACCAGTAGCGGTTTAGTGGGTGACTGATTTTTCCATGGATATTTAGTTCATGGGCTGGGCTATGGCTGGCCTGATATAGCTCATAAGCGGCTATTGCGTTTTTATATAAGTGTTCATCCCGGCTGTTTTTATTGGCAGGCCAGTTGTCCTCGATTTCGTGGTCGTCGAGGATCATGTAAGTCGGCACGCTAGACATTAACTTGCCAATATGTGGTTGGGAAAAAGCCGTGCGGTATTTGGCGAGTATTTCCTGATATTCCCGGTCGGGTGCGATGAAGTTCAAATCATCGACATAAACCTGGTCTCCAGTCATCAGCAGCGCGTTTATCGGTGGTTCGGCATGATGCGCAAGGTTTGTCATTGCAGCGAAGATCTGGTCGCCAAAATCCGGATTTGCGGGTACACCGGCTGTCATTCGCAGATAGCGACAGGAACCGACCAGATAGGCCCGTGGCGTCGTGACCCTGGCGGATTGTGTGCGCAGGCGATAGATGTCCCTGGGCCATTGCAGGGGTAGCTCCTGCACTGTTTGCTCGTTGTGCACAGGGTTCATGGGGCTGAACCAGCCGGCCTGATACTCATATTCGGTGTCAGCCGCCAGATCGGAAAGAACAATGACATCGGTCATGTCCCGCAGGGCCGTTAGTTTTACGAATACACCCTTACTCCAATGTTCATTGCCAATTTTTTTATAACGGACGCCAGCAAACACCATGGCGTCTTTATGCCATTTTCCCCGTAGAAATATACGTGCTTGATTATCTGTTGTATGGCCAATAATTGGGCCGACTTCTGGTTTGAGCATATAGGCTTCCATTCCGCATTTGCGAATTAATCAATCGATGTTTTCCGGAAATAACCGTGCAACTAATGCTAGTTATTGAGTCCGAAGAAATATCGAGATGAAATGGACTTGAGTTGTGGGCGATATCAGCCACAAATGTAGGAAGGCTTGCTGTTGAGAATGAAGCAGGCAAAAAAAGCCCCGCCAAATTGGCGGGGTTGAGGTACGAGCGTGGCGCTCGAAAAGCGTGAAACGCGTCAGGCCCTCCGGTGAAGGAGGGCCTGGCGGTTGTTACAGCAGGATGGTGCGGATGTCCGCCAGCAGGTCGCTCAGACGCTTGGTGAAGCGTGCAGCAGCGGCGCCGTTGATCACACGGTGATCGTAGGACAGCGACAGAGGCAGCATCAGCTTCGGCTGGAAGGCTTTGCCGTCCCAGACTGGCTGGATGGTTGCCTTGGAAACACCGAGGATCGCCACTTCCGGCGCGTTGACGATCGGCGTGAAGCCGGTGCCGCCAATGTGGCCGAGGCTGGAAATGGTGAAACAGGCGCCTTGCATCTCGTCCGACGAGAGCTTCTTGGTCCGGGCTTTTTCAGCCAGGGAAGCAGCTTCGGCGGCCAGTTGCAGCAGGCTCTTCTGGTCGACGTTCTTGATGACCGGTACCAGCAGGCCATCCGGGGTGTCGACGGCGAAGCCGATGTTCACGTATTTCTTGCGGATGATCGCTTTGCCGCTTGGGGCCAGCGAGCTGTTGAAGTCCGGCAGTTCCTTGAGCAGGTGTGCGCAGGACTTGAGCAGCAACGGCAGGATGGTCAGCTTGACGCCAGCCTTCTCTGCAACGGCTTTCTGCGCGTTACGGAACGCTTCCAGCTCGGTGATATCCGCCGAATCGAATTGCGTCACGTGCGGCACGTTCAACCAGCTGCGGTGCAGGTTGGCGGCGCCGACCTGCATCAGGCGGGTCATCGGCACTTCTTCGATTTCACCGAAGCGGCTGAAGTCAACGACCGGAATCGGCGGGATGCCCGCGCCACCGGTTGCGCCAGCAGCAGCGGCCGGTGCTTCCTTGGCCTTCTGCATCATGGCCTTGACGTAAACCTGCACGTCTTCTTTGAGGATGCGACCGTGTGGACCGCTGGCACCGACGGCGCTCAGCTCGACGCCGAACTCGCGGGCCAGTTGACGCACGGCAGGACCGGCGTGAACTTTGGCGCCTGGCTTGGCTGGAGCAGCAACGGGAGCAGCGGCAGCCGGAGCGGCGGCAGGTGCAGCAGCGGCGGCAGGAGCGCTCGGAGCAGCAGCCGGTGCAGGGGCAGCAGCCGGTGCCGCGCCTTTGACCTTCAGCTTCAGGATCAGATCGCCAGTGCCGACTTCGTCATCGAGCTTGATGGAAACGCTTTCCACCACGCCAGCGGCTGGCGATGGGATTTCCATGCTGGCCTTGTCGGATTCCAGGGTGATCAGCGACTGGTCGGCTGCAACGGTGTCGCCGGCCTTGACCAGTACTTCGATGATCTTGGCCTTGCCGGCCGAACCGATGTCCGGAACGTGGATGTCCTGAACGCTGTCGGCAACCGGTGCAGCTGGCGCGGTTGCCGGGGCAGGCGCGGCGGCAGGTGCAGCAGCCTGGGCCGGAGCGGCAGCAGCCGGTGCCGCGGCACCTGCCACTTCCAGATCCAGAATCAGGTCGCCAGTGCCGACTTCGTCGTTGAGCTTGACGCTGATGGCCTTGACCACGCCAGCGGCAGGCGACGGGATTTCCATGCTGGCCTTGTCCGATTCCAGGGTGATCAGCGACTGATCAGCCTCGACGGTATCGCCGACCTTGACCTGGATCTCGATGATCTGGGCCTTGCCCGACGAGCCGATGTCCGGCACGTGCACTTGCTGAACCGAAGCGGCTGCAGGGGCAGCGGCTGGCGCGGCGGCAGGTGTTGCAGCAGGAGCCGGCGCAGCTGGTGCCGCCGGAGCAGCGGCAGGCGCAGGAGCTGCAGCAGCACCTTCGACTTCCAGCTCCAGCAACTCGTCGCCTTCTTTCAGGCGATCGCCCAGCTTCACTTTCAGGCTCTTGATGATACCGGCCTTCGGCGCAGGCACTTCCATGCTCGCCTTGTCCGATTCCAGCGTCAGGATGCTCTGGTCGGCTTCGATACGGTCGCCGACCTTCACAAACAGTTCAATTACTTCACCTTCACCGCTGCCGATGTCAGGTACGCGAATGAGTTCGCTCACAGAGTCTCTCCTCAGCAGTCCAGTGGGTTGCGTTTTTCCGGGTTGATACCGAACTTGACGATGGCCTCGGCCACCACTTTAGGTTCGATGTCACCACGGTCAGCCAGTGCTTCAAGGGCTGCCAACACCACGAAATGACGGTCGACTTCGAAGAAATGACGCAGTTTCTTGCGGCTGTCGCTGCGGCCGAAACCGTCGGTGCCCAGGACTTTGAATTCCTTGGACGGTACCCACTGACGGA
>NZ_JBOIBY010000078.1:0-14020 GCF_050739655.1 Pseudomonas sp.
ATCCCGTCATCACCCACCACTTTCAACGCTACGCGCAGCGGTAGTTCAGTCGGTTAGAATACCGGCCTGTCACGCCGGGGGTCGCGGGTTCGAGTCCCGTCCGCTGCGCCATATTCGGTAACCTGGAACACTGAACGCCAGGTCACCACACAAAAAGCCCGCTCGATGCGGGCTTTTTGCTGTCTGCAGTTTGGCTATCATGCCTGCCTCAAGAAGAAAGCGCCCTTTGCGGCGCTTTTTTTGCGTCTGATGGCTTATTGCCCCGTATTGCGGGCGGGAAGGGAGTCGCGCAAGTGGCCTCTATAAGACCGGGATGACAGAAATTTCATCATCCTTACTCCGAAAAGCGTTTAAACACCTGAACTTATCAGAAATTTCCGGCTCTCATGCCGGTAGCCATTGGTCGTGGCCGCCTGATAAGCTCGCGACTTTACTCGATTGCCCTTTAGGCGCATGAACAAGGAAATAGCATGAAACAGCATCGGTTGGCGGCGGCGGTGGCCCTGGTAAGCCTGGTACTCGCGGGTTGCGACTCGCAGACCAGCGTAGAGCTGAAAACCCCGGCGCAAAAAGCTTCCTACGGCATTGGCCTGAACATGGGCAAGAGCCTGGCTCAGGAAGGCATGGACGACCTGGACTCCAAGGCCGTGGCCCAGGGCATCGAAGATGCCGTCGGCAAGAAAGAGCAGAAGCTCAAAGACGAAGAGTTGGTTGAAGCGTTCGCTGCCCTGCAAAAGCGTGCAGAAGAGCGTATGGCCAAGATGAGCGAAGAGTCGGCAGCCGCTGGCAAGAAATTCCTCGAAGAAAACGCCAAGAAAGCTGGCGTAGTGACCACCGCTTCGGGCCTGCAGTACGAAGTGGAAAAGAAAGCTGATGGTGCTCAGCCAAAGCCGACTGACGTGGTGACCGTTCACTACACCGGCAAGCTGACTAATGGCACCGTGTTTGACAGCTCCGTTGAGCGCGGCAGCCCAATTGATCTGCCGGTTAGCGGTGTGATCCCGGGTTGGGTCGAAGGCCTGCAACTGATGCACGTTGGCGAGAAGTACAAGTTGTACATTCCTAGCGAGCTGGCTTACGGCGCTCAAAGCCCAAGCCCGGCGATCCCAGCCAACTCGGTGCTGGTATTCGACCTGGAGCTGCTGGCGATCAAGGATCCGGCAAAAGAAGGCGCTGCTCAGTAATTCAGCGTCTGCATCAAAAACAACGCCTCGCTTTTGCGGGGCGTTGTTGCATCTGGCATCTGGCGAATTTAAACAAAGCGAACGGATGCTGTAGGCTGGAGTCATAGCCGATGTAGGACCGGGTAACCACGCGGAGCCGGCAAGTCAATGAAATATTGGGTTTTTTTTGATGAGTAAAAAACGCCCGATCTAAGCTCAGCCCTTGTTTTACGGGGCTTTCAGCCGTGAAAAGTAGCTCTGTTCACAAGGTTATCCACAATTTGTGTGGATAACCTTCGCACGGGAGGAATGATGAAAGCACCTTGGAGTTTCGCTCGTTTCTTGCCACTGGCGGGACGCTTGCTTGCACGTGGGCGCTTGCCGACCTTGTTGTTCGCAGTGGCCAGCAAAGGTGCCAGTCAAGGCAATCGGTTGGGCAAACTCAAGGATGATTTGCGTCTGTTGCAGGCGCTCTGCCTGGCATATTGGCGCGGTGAATACCGTGCAATCAGCCCCAAAGCTCTGATATCGGTGGTGGCGGGCTTGATGTACTTCCTCAGTCCCGTGGATGCGATTCCAGACTTTCTGCCGCTGTTCGGCATGATCGATGACATCGCCGTGCTGGCCTGGCTGATGAAAGTGCTCGACGATGAACTCAACGCCTTTCGCGCCTGGCGCAAGCGTCAGGTGCCTGAAAAGCTCGCAGTAGTCGAGCGCCTGCCTGACACGCCTGAACAACTCCATCTTCAGAGGCTAAAAAAAAGCTGAGCCGATTCAGTCTCATCCTCAGATTAGATACCCCCCGCGACCTTAGCCGCTGTTAGGATTACACTTCTAGGGAAAAGTGCCGACTCGCTAAGTGTTGTTGTCCTACGGGGTAGTCATGGATATTCAGATAATTACACGCGAAGGCGAGCCCGAATATGCGGTTCTGCCATGGGCTCAGTATCAGGCTCTACTGAAAGCAGCAGGCATCAACGAAGCACCGTCGAGCCCGGCCGCAGAGCCGCTGGCGACAATCCAGGACCCGATTCTTCCAGGTCTTGATCAATTACGCAGTTTGCGCGAAGGGAAGGGCATCGCCATCGAGGCGCTGGCCCGCACGGTAGGCATCAGCCCGTCTTATCTGGCCATGATCGAAAGTGGTGAGCGTCTGCCCGACGCAGCGATTCGCCGCAGCCTGGCCTGGGAATTGACGGTGCCGGGGTGGAGGGATGAATCGTGAGCGTACGCATCAGTCGTCACCATTGGGACGGATTGCTGGGCGAGCTGGATCAGGCGCGTCGACAGCGTCACCTTTTGACTTATCGGGCGTTGCTGGAGCGTTTGCAGCTGCCTACGCCAGCCATGCAAACCCTGACCGCAGCGCTTGAACACCTCGCTGCGCTGGACGCCAAAGCCGAGCAACCCCTGCGCAGTTCGCTGGTGATCAGCCAGGGCGCGAGCCGGTTGCCACGTACCGGTTTCTTTGAGTGTGTCGAGCGTCTCGGGCGATTCTCCGGACCGTCCGATGGGGTCGCTGCCGCTTCCTGGCACGCCTCGGAAGTGGTGCGGGTGTTCGAATACGAGTACCCGGAATCGGCGGAAGCCTGAGTGTTTTTTCGACTCAAGGCGCAGGCCGGTTACTGGTTGGCGCGCAGGCTGTTTCATTGGTCATGGTTTGTGCGTCAACCACGCGGCTGGAAGTGGCTCGAAGGGCAGTTCGCCCGCATGGCGAACCTGGGCGATGTCGGCGCCCAGAGCTTCTATGGCCACATTCTGACGTTCCGCGGCGTTGGTCTGGGGGCTCGTGAGGAAGGTGTGCGCCTGCTGCGCCTGGCGGCCTTGGCCGGTGATGGCAAGGCGGCCTATCAAGTCGGCGTGATCAGCCTCGCCGGGACTCCGGGCAAGGCGCCGGACCCGGCGGAAGCGGCACGGTTCTGGAAGATTGCCGCGAAGGCCGGACATCCGCTGGCACCGATCAAACTGCAAGAATTAGCCTCCCGCGATTCTGCGCAATAAATACCGAAGCTATTTGTGTAAGTTTGAGCGGGCCTCTTCGCGGGCAAGCCTCGCTCCCACAAGGTTCTGCGTCCACCACTAAACCTGTGGGAGCGTGGCTTGCCCGCGAAGGCGCCAGACCAGTCAGCGCTGCCCCATCAGCCATGCACCTTCAGGCTCCGGCACCACCAGACTATCAATCACATGCACGCTATACCCCGGCACATTCTTCGCGTGATGCTTGGCCTGGGATGCCATCTCCGCCAACTGGCTGGCATCGATTTCCCCGCAGGCCTGCGGATGCAGGTGTACCACGCCGATGGATAGGGACAGCAATGAGAACTCCTGGCGCACGCCTTGGCGGTTCGGGGCGATGAAGCAGTTGGCTTCCAGATGTTCGGCGCGATAGAAGCGTCGGCACTGGCTCTGGAAGTCGTCCAGCAGTTGGTTTAAACGTTTGCGCCAGTCTTCCGGGCCAAGCACCAGCAGGAAGTCATCACCACCGATATGGCCGACAAAGTCGCGGGATGGGTCGACACGGTCGTTCAGGCATTGCGCCAGGCACAGCAGGACTTCGTCGCCACGGCCGTAGCCGTAGATGTCGTTGAAGGGTTTGAAGCTGTCGATGTCGACGTAACAAATCACCGATTCGCGTTTCTGTTGCAGCAGTCGCGTGAGGCATTGCTGGATAGGCACGTTGCCCGGTAACAGGGTCAGTGGGTTGGCGTAGCGGGCTTGCTGGATTTTCAGTTCGGTAATCAGCTTGAGCACATCGATCACCCGGCCCAGGCCCAGGTAGCCGCCGTTGAGGGTGATGATGAAGTCTTCTTCGATGCGTTGCCGCGCACGGCTGGTGATCAGGCGGCTGACCTGTTGCAGTGACTGGCTCATTTCCACGGCGAGAAAATCATCGCTCATCAAGCGGCTGATGGGTTTGCGGGCGAACAGGTCGGTGGCAAACGGCTTGAGCAAGGCGTCGGAGAGCGAGTGTCGATGGACGATGCCGCAGGGCTGGCCTTGCTCGTCCAGCACCGCCAGCGAGTTCAGGTTGGCTTGGCGGCGGAAAGCTTCGAGCACCGTGGCAGTCGGCGTGTCGAGCGCCACCGCCGGCTGATCATTGAGCAAGGCGCTGAGGTCGCTGACCTCATCGTTCAGCGCCACAGCGGTGCTGTCCTGTCTGGGCATCAGGGGCCTGGCGTCTCGGGGTGGATGCTCTTGGGGACGGCAAAGCAAATAGCCCTGGATCAGATCCACACCCATTTCGGTCAATACCGCCAGTTCTTCGCGCAGCTCAATGCCTTCGGCGATCACCTGCGCCCGCGAAGCCTTGGCGATTTGCAGGATCGAGCCGACGAATTCGCGCTTGAGGGCGTCCTGGTGAATGCCGTCGATGAAATGCCGGTCGATCTTCACGTAATCCGGTCGCAACTCAGACCACAGGCGCAAACTGGAATAGCCAGCGCCCAGGTCATCCAGGGCAATGGAAAAGCCCATGGCGCGATAGTGATGCAGGGCGGTTTGCAGCAACTGGAAGTCATCGATTGGTGTCTGCTCAGTGAGTTCGATCACCACCTGACTCGGTGGAATGCCGAAGTCCTGCAGCAGTTGCAGGGTACGACCCGGTTGGTGGGCGACTTCGAGCAGGGTTTCCGGGGAGACGTTGAGGAAGAGTTTGCCTGGTAACTGCTGTTCATTGAAGCGTCGGCAAGCGCTCTGCCGGCAGGCGATTTCCAGTTCGCTCAATCGACCGGCCTGGCGGGCAACCGCGAACAATGCGATAGGGGAGTGCAACGGGCTATTGGAAGGGCCGCGGCTGAGTGCTTCGTAGCCGAGAATCCGTCGCTCGGAAAGGCTGATGATGGGCTGGAACAGGCTGTGCAAACCGCCTTGAGTCAGGATTGAGCTCAACGCACTCAGCTGTTCGGTTGTGGTCATGGCATTCTCTGGCGATGAAAAAAGGGCTGGGCGTGCTCTCGGTAAGGAGCGCACGCCCAGCCCTGTATTTCACGACAGAATGATGACTATTTGATGACGCTCCGGGGAGCGTCAGAATTAAATCGCCATCACCTGCTGGCAACCACTCAGTGCTTGGCTACCGCAGTATTGAGCTTGAGGTAGTCCAGCAGGATACGCCCGGTTTCGCTCAGGTAGGCATCGTCTTCCGGCTTGGTCTTGTCCTGCTCGGCCGCGATGGCGTCTTCGTCTTCTTTCTTCAGCTCTTTGAGCGGTTCTTCGCCCTTGGCCTTGCGACGGATGTTCTCCATAACCAGTTGCTTGGCTTCGATATCGGCGTGTTGAGCACGACGCTCGGCTTCGTTGAGGCTGACGGTTTTTTCGTTCATCAGCTTCTGTGCCAGGGCCAGTTTGTCGCGGATGAACACAAACTCCGCGTCTTTGGCCGTGCGTACGTCATGCTCGGACTTGAGCTGGGCAATGTATGGTTTGAACGGGTCCACCGCAGGCTTGATCGCTGCGCGGATGGTGTCCCACGGCATGGCTTCCGGCAGGGCGCTTTCACCGATTTCCTTGGTGTCGATGATCGACGGGTAGTCGATGTCCGGCAATACGCCCTGGTGCTGGGTGCTCTGGCCGGAAACCCGGTAGAACTTGGCCAGGGTCAGTTTCAGTTCGCCATGGTTGAGCGGCTGAATGGTCTGCACAGTGCCTTTACCGAAGGTCTGGCCGCCGATGATCAATGCGCGGTGGTAGTCCTGCATGGCACCGGCAAAAATCTCCGAAGCCGAGGCGGACAAGCGGTTGACCAGCAAGGCCATCGGACCTTTGTAGAAGGCGCCAGGGTTCTCGTCTTCGAGAACATCGACGCGGCCATCGGCGTTACGCACCAGTACGGTCGGGCCCTTGTCGATGAACAGGCTGGTCAGCTCGGTGGCTTCCTGCAAGGAGCCGCCACCGTTGTTGCGCAGGTCGATGACCACGCCGTCGACCTTGTCTTTCTGCAGCTCGGTCAGCAGCTTCTTGACGTCACGGGTGGTGCTCTTGTAGTCCGGATCACCGGCGCGGAACGCCTTGAAGTCCAAGTAGAACGCCGGGATTTCGATGACACCGAGCTTGTAGTCCTTGCCATCCTGCTTGAGGTTGAGGACCGACTTCTTCACGGCCTGGTCTTCAAGCTTCACCGCTTCGCGGGTGATCGGCACGATCTTGCTGGTCTGGTCGTTCGGTGCATTGCTGGCCGGAATCACTTCCAGGCGCACCACGGTGCCTTTCGGGCCGCGGATCAGCTTGACCACTTCATCCAGACGCCAGCCGACCACGTCGACCATCTCTTTGTTGCCTTGGGCAACACCGATGATCTTGTCGGCCGGTGCAACCTGCTTGGTCTTGTCGGCAGGGCCGGCCGGCACCAGGCGCACGATCTTGACCTGGTCGTTGTCGCTCTGCAGCACGGCGCCGATGCCCTCAAGGGACAGGCTCATGTTGATGTCGAAGTTTTCCGCGTTATCCGGCGACAGATAGTTGGTGTGCGGGTCGTAGGACATGGCGAAGGTGTTGATGTACGCCTGGAAGATGTCTTCGGCGCGGGTCTGGTCCAGTCGCGTCAATTGGTTCTTGTAGCGCTTGGTCAGGGTTTCCTGGATCTGCTTGGAATCCTTGCCGGCGATCTTCATGCGCAGGACTTCATCCTTGACGCGTTTGCGCCACAGGTCGTCGAGTTCCGCGTTGGATTTGAGCCACGGGGCGTCCTTGCGGTCGATCAGCAAGGTTTCCTTGGTGTTGAAGTCGATCTTGTCGACGCCTTTGTTCAGCTCGGCAAGGGCGAAGTCCAGACGCGCTTTGACGCGGTCCAGGTAGCGCTTGTAGATGGTGAACCCGGCGTTGAGATCGCCGCTCTTGAGGAAGTCGTCGAACTGGGTCTTCCACTTGTCGAATTCGGCGATGTCGCTGGCCATGAAGTAGCTGCGCGACGGGTCAAGCAGCTTGATGTAGCTGTCGTAGATGATCACCGAGCGCGCATCATCGAGCGGCGGCTTGCTGTAATGGTGGCGCTTGAGCAGTTCCACGACGTTCAGACTGGCGATGACTTCGTCACGATCGGGTTGAAGCTTGTCCCAGCTATTGGCTGCGAAAGTACTGCCGGACATCGGCAACAGGCCGATACCGATGAAAAGAGCGAGGGCGGTGCTGGGGAACAAACGCTTCATGTTGATTCGACGCGGGGACAATTGATAACGCATATTAGGCCGTCTTTGAAGTCGCCGGTTCCACATGGGCCGGTCGCATAATGCAAAAAGCCCGGCGCTAGCGCTTCGGGCTCAGTCCAGACTCACTATGGAGGCACTGTGAAAGCATTGCAAGGCGTCGACGGTCAAGTGGAGTGGGTTGAGGAGCCGAGTCCTACATGTGATGTAGGGCAAGTTCGCATCCGAGTGGCGGCAGCGGGCCTCAATCGCGCGGATTTGTTACAGAAGGCGGGCCTTTATCCGCCACCGCCAGGGGCCAGCAAGGTGCTCGGTCTAGAGTGCTCGGGCGTGATCAGCGAGGTTGGTCCAGGCTCGTCCTGGCAGATAGGCGATCGAGTTTGCGCCTTGCTGGCCGGGGGCGGAATGGCCGAGGAGGTGGTTGTCGACGGACGGCATGTGCTGCCGATTCCCGACGAAATGTCGCTGGCCGAAGCGGCAGCGCTACCGGAAGTCTATGCGACGGTCTGGTTGAATCTGTTTCAACTCGCTGCGCTCAAACCGGGTCAGAAAGTTCTTCTGCACGCCGGTGCAAGTGGAATCGGTTCAGCCGCCATTCAGCTATGCAAAGCGTTCGGTAGTCCGTGCTGGGTCAGCGTCGGGTCCTCCGAGCGGTTGGCATACTGTGAAAAACTCGGCGCCCAGGGTGGCGTGGTGCGCACCGACGCTTTGGACAGCTTGAGCGATTTGGGGCCATTCGATGTCATTCTCGACCCTGTGGGCGGCAATTATTCAGCGCTGAACCTCAAGCTGCTGGCGGTAGATGGTCGTTGGGTGCTGATCGGGCTGATGGGCGGGCGCGAGGCCAAGCTCGATCTGGCGCAGGTACTGGCCAAACGTGTGCAACTGTTGGGTTCGACTTTGCGCAGTCGCGACGATCAGTTCAAGGCGGACCTGTTCAGTGAACTGCGCCAGCATGTATGGCCGTTGTTTGCCGAAGGACGATTGAGCCCGCAACTGGCCAAGACGTTCCCGATCAAGGACGCCGAGGCGGCGTTCGCGGAGTTGGCGAGCAATACGGTGGCGGGGAAGGTGGTGTTGGTGATTGACGATCGCCTCACCTGATACCACCAAAACCTGTGGGATCCGCGGTGTGCACGGGCAATTAAAACTGTAGGAGCGAGGCTTGCCCGCGAAGGTGGCGTGTCAGGCACCATTGATGTTGGATGTGCCGGCCTCTTCGCGGGCAAGCCTCGCTCCCACAGGGTTTAGTGCCAACAGGAATATCGGCGAATGCTTATTTCCAGGTATGGATCGGCCAGCCGGCCTTTTCGGCCTGTTCGCGCAGTACCGGATCGGGATTCACCACATGCGGGTAATCCACTTTCAGCAGCAACGGCAAATCATTGCGTGAGTCGGAATAGAAGCTCGCGCCTTCCAGGTTTTCTTCCTGCTCATCCAGCCATTCCAGCAACCGGGTGATCTTGCCTTCGCGGTAGGTCAGGGTGCCGACGGTGTTGCCGGTATAGGCGCCATGAGCCACTTCCAACTCGATCCCCAGAATCTCGTCGATACCCAGACGCTCGGCAATCGGTCCGACCAAGTGCACGCCCGAGGCCGAGATCACCAGAATGCGGTCACCGGCCTTGCGGTGGGCGGCGATGGTTTTGGTGGCATCGCTGAAGATGATCGGTTCGATGAAGTCTTCCACCCATGGGCCGACCAGATGTTCGACTTCTGCAGGCGTTCGACCGATCAACGGTTCCAGGCTGAAGGCCATGTAGTCTTCCATTGCCAGGTGGCCACGGCCGTAGGCATCCATCAATTCCTTGTCCCGCCGCAGGAAGGATTCGCCGTCGACCCAACCGAGGCGGACCATTTGTTCGCTCCATAGCGAGGCGCAATCGCCGTGGATCAGGGTTTCATCCAGATCAAAAATTGCCAGGGACATGGGGGGGCTCTCGGTGAGAGCAGCTTTAAGTGGTGAGCTTCAAGCTGCAAGAGTTAGATGGTGGTGCTCCGTAGTTTACGACTTGGAGCTTGGAGCTTTCAGCTGCCTTCAAGCTACTTCCCGCAAGGCCGTTGGATCGATGGAAAGTGCCAGGCGCCGACCATCGGGATGCAGGTCGGCGCCCGAACGATTGAGCACATCCACCACCAGTTCCACGCCCCGGGCTTCGATTCGGTAGCGAATCACGTTACCCAACAAACTATGGCTGCGGACCTGAGCGTCGAGCTCGCCGGTGAGGCTCAATTCGATGGCCTCCGGGCGAATCGCAACACGATGATTGATTGGTCGTTGCAGCAGCTTCGTCGCACTCTCGGCGTCCAGCAGGTTGTAGTTGCCGATGAAGCCGGCGGCGAACACATCGACCGGTGCGGTGTAGAGGGTTTCAGCGTCGCCGCTTTGTACGATTTTTCCCTGATTCATCAGGAAAATGCGGTCGGACATGGTCAGGGCTTCTTCCTGATCGTGTGTGACGAAGATTGTGGTCAAGTCCAATTCGCGCTGGATCTGACGGATCTGTTCCCGCAGGTGTTTGCGAATTCGCGCATCGAGGGCCGACAGCGGTTCGTCCAGCAGCAACAGGCGCGGGCGGGTCACCAGGGAGCGGGCGAGGGCGACGCGCTGGCATTGGCCGCCCGATAACTGATGCGGATACCGCGCAGCAAAATCTTGCAACTCCACCAGTTTCAGCACTTCGGTGACGCGCTTGTGGCTGTCGTCGGCGTTGACCTTCTGCATGCGCAGGCCGAAGGCGACGTTCTGTTCCACGGTCATGTTGGGGAACAGCGCGTAGCTCTGAAACACCATGCCGATGCCGCGTTTTTGCGGGCTGAGCGGCACGATGTCCTGACTATCGAGGAGGATCTTGCCGCCATCCACCGGCGTCAGCCCGGCGATGCAGCGCAACAGCGTGGACTTGCCGCAACCGGACGGGCCGAGCAGTGTGACAAATTCGCCTTTCTGGATCTCGCAGTTGATGTCGCTGAACACCGTGGTGCCCAGGTAGTTTTTCTTGAGATGTTGGACGCTGACATAGCTCATTCGCTTTTGTCCCTGTTCAAAATATTGGCAATCCAGGTCAGGACCAGCACAAAGAAGAAGTAGGAAATCACCAGCGCACTGGTGAAGTGGCCGCTGCTGTTGCGCATGTTGTTGAGGTAGACCTGCAGGGTTTCATAGCGGGTGCCGACGAGGATGTTGGCGAAGACGAACTCACCGAACAGGAATGAGAACGACAGCAGTAGCGCCACCATCAAACCCTTGCGCAGGTTTGGCAGCACCACCAGCAACGCCGCTTGCCAGGTGCTGGCACCGAGCAGTTGGGCGGCGTCCATCAGGTCGCGCAGGTTGATCGCTTGCAGGTTGTTGGTGATTGCCCGATACATGAAGGGCAGCGCCACGGTGAAGTAGCAACCGATCAGGATCCACGGCGTGCCGACCATCGCGAACGGCCCCGAACCATAGAGCTGCAACAGCCCCACCGACGACACCACCGGCGGCACCGCGAAGGGCAGCAGGATCAGGATGTTCATCAGCGCATCGAGTTTCGGGAAGTGGTAATGCACCACGAACAGCAGCGGCAGAATCAGCACCACCGACAGGATCAGCGCCCCGACACACACCAGTAGCGATTGGCCAAAGGCGTGCAAAAAGCGCGGATCGCTCCACAGTTGCACATACCACTTGATACTTAAACCGCTGGGCAAAATGGTCGCCGACCAGCTGCTGGAGATCGAATAGATAAACGTGCCGAGCAGCGGCAACAGCAGGATGGCAAACAACAGGTAGACCACTACCCGGTGGTAAATGCCAGCGGGGCCCGATTCAGCGCGAGACATGGTAGCTCCTCTTCAGCAGCAGCTGATGCACGATGGTCACCAGGGTCATCAACGCCACCAACACCACGGCCAGGGCGCTGGCCAGGTTCGGGTCCAGGGAAATGTCACCCGAGACCATCGCGGCAATACGGATCGGCAGCACGTTGAAGTTGCCGGTGGTTAATGCGTACACCGTGGCATAGGCGCCGAGGGCGTTGGCCAGCAGAATCACGAAGGTGCCGAGCAACGCTGGCGTCAGTACCGGCAAGCCGATGTACCGCCAGAACTGCCAGCCGTTTGCACCGAGCAGCTCGGCGGACTCACGCCAGTCTTCGCGCAGGGCGTCGAAGGCCGGGTAGAGCAGCAATACGCCAAGGGGGATCTGGAAGTAGGTGTAGAGAATGATCAAGCCGGTTTTGGAATACAGGTTGAAGTCCTGAATGATCCCGGCCTGCTTGAGCATGATCGTGAAGCTGCCGTTAAAGCCCAGCAAAATGATGAATGCGAAGGCCAGCGGCACCCCGGCGAAGTTACTGGTCATGTTGGCGAAGGCGTTGACGAAGTTGCGCAGTTTCGAGTCGACCCGGCGCAGGGAATAGGCACCCAGCACCGCGATGATGATGCCGAACACGCTGGACCAGAAACTGATCTCGAGGCTGTACTGGATCGCCTGCAGATAGAACTTCGAGCTGAAGATTTTCTTGAAGTTGGCCAGACCCCAGCCGAACTCTTCCGATTCCAGGCTGTTGATCATCACCCACATCAGCGGGGCGATTTCGAATACGAGAAAGAACAGGGCGAATGGAACCAGGCACAAGGCAGCCAGCCATTTGCCGCGAGTCATGGCGTTCACTTGAGCAGCTCCCGACACACGGGTTTGTCGTGGGGCACGCCCAATAGCTCGCAAACGGTGCCACAGATTTCGGTCTGTTTCGGCGCCGCGCCGGCATCGAAGCTGAAGGCGTCGCCGAGAACGAACAGCGGCACTTCACGCTCTTCGGGCAGCAGGCCGTTGTGGGAGCGGTCGTTGTTCATGCCGTGGTCGGCGGTCACCAATACCTGATAGCCAGCGTCGAGCCAGCCTTGCAGGTAGTCGGCGATGATGACGTCCGCCGAGCGGGCGCTGTTTCGGTATTGCGGCGTATCGAGGCCGTGCTTGTGCCCGGCGTCGTCGATGTTCATGGGGTGGATCAGCAGGAAATTCGGTGCATGGCGCAGGCGCAGGTTCTCGGCGTCGGCGAACAGGTGCGAATCGGGGTAGTGATCGTTCCAGTAGAAGTGTCCGTGCTGGATCGGCAAGTCAGGGGCGTCGGTGTGACGGTCCCGTGCTGCCACGAACGGCGAGCGGTTATACAACTCGCTGACCCAGTGATAAGCCGCCGCCGCAGTCGTCAAACCGGCATCGGTGGCGTAGTGATAGATGCTGCGCTGGTTGGACAGGCGCGAGACGTTGTTGTGCACGATGCCACTGTCGATCGGCGTGACGCCGGTCAGGATGCATTCGTAAAGGGGTCGGGACAGGGCCGGCAGTTCGCACTGCAGTTTGTAGAGTGCTGCGCGTTCTGCATCGACGTAAGCCTGCAGGTGCCCCATGGCGTGGCGGGCGACCTCGTAGTTAAGGCCGTCGAGCACGACAAGGATGACGTTGTGCTTCATAGGGGCTAAAACTCCGCGAAACATCAAATAATTGAAACCTGTAGGAGCGAAGCTTGCTCGCGAAGGCGGACTTTCAGCCAACATGGATGTTGAATGTCAGTCCCTCTTCGCGGGCAAGCCTCGCTCCTACAGATGAAGCATTACTTCATTTCAACAATGACTTCTTCGTTCCACTTCTGAGGCAGCGCCTTGGAAGTTTTCTCCCACGCATCCGCGTCCTTGATCGGCGTGACCTTTTTGTACTGTTCGTTCGGCAGCAGCTTGGCCTTCACCTCGTCCGGCAGGGTCAGATGCTCGGCGCGGATCGGGCGAGCGTTGCCTTTGGCCAGGTTGATCTGGCCGGCGTCGCTGAAGATGTACTCGCGGGTCAGCTTGGCGGCGTTGGGGTTCTTGGCGTATTTGTTGATGATGGTGGTGTAACCGGAAATCACCGAACCATCGGACGGGATCAGCACCACGTAATCATCGGGGTTGGCCATCTTGGCCTTGTAGCTCAAGCCGTTGAAGTCCCAGACCACGCCAACTTCGATTTCGCCTTTTTCCATGGCCCCAATGACCGGGTTGGACATCGACAGGCGACCCTGCTTGGCGAGGTCGGCGAACAGCAACAGCGCAGGTTGCAGGTTTTTTTCGTCGCCACCGTTGGCCAGTGCCGCGGCCAGAACGCCGTTCGCTGCCTGGGCAGCGGTGCTCACGTCACCGATGGAAACCTTGTACTTGCCGGTCTTGAGGTCAGCCCACTTGGTCGGCACTTCGGAGCCGTGCAGCAGCTTTTTGTTGACGATGAAGGCGATGGTGCCGGTGTAAGCGAGTGCCCAGTTACCATCCTTGTCCTTGGCCCAATCAGGAATCTGAGCCCAGGTCGTCGGTTTGTAGGGTTGCACCACACCTTGCTTGACTGCGATCGGGCCGAAGGCTGCTCCGACGTCGCCGATGTCGGCGCTGGCGTTGTCTTTTTCGGCGGCGAACTTGGCGATTTCCTGCGCCGAACTCATGTCGGTGTCGATGTGTTTCAGGCCATAGGTCTTGGCCAGGTCTTCCCAGGTGCCTTTCCAGTTGGCCCAGTCATCGGGCATGCCGACACTGTTGACTGCGCCTTCCGCTTTCGCAGCGGCTTCCAGGGTTTTCAGATCATCAGCCGCCATGGCGGCGGTGCACATGGCAATGGTCGAGCCTAACAGTGATGCCAGGAAAAACTGTTTCATTCCGAAGCTCCTTGGGTCGTGTTCAACGCTGCGATTGCGGTTTGTGTTGGTC
>NZ_JBOIBY010000079.1:0-19647 GCF_050739655.1 Pseudomonas sp.
GGCTTTCGCGTCTCTTGGGCCTGGAGCCTTCTTTGCAGGAGCGAGCTTGCTCGCTCCTGCATCAACCGGGGTAATCAATACTCGCGCACGGGAATGCCTTTGGGGCGGGAGTTGTAACCGGGTAAGTGCAGGCCACCATCGACGTGAATGGTCTCGCCAGTGATAAAGCGCGACATCTCCGAAGCGAGGAATACCACCACCGGCCCGATATCAGCTTCAGGCTCGCCACAGCGCCCCAACGGACGCATCGAAGCGGACATTTCGGCAAACCCCGGGTTCTCTGCAGCGAGTTTGTGAAAGGTCGCACCCATCGCAGTCGGTGCGATGGCATTGGTTCGAATGTTGAACCGCCCCCATTCAGAAGCCGCGCTACGAGTCAGCCCCACGATCGCTGCCTTTGCCGTGTTGTAGTCGCCGTGCAACCAGGCGCCGATCTCGATATCGATGGAATAGAAGTTGATAATCTTGCCGCCGCCTCTCGCTTTCATGTGGGGCAGTGCGGCTTTCATCGCCCACCAGGCCGCCCACACTGTAGAACCGAGGGTTTTCTCCAGCATCGCGTCGGTTTTTTCTTCCAGAAGGACATTGGGTGTTGGCGCAAAGGCGTTGTTAACCAATATGTCCAGACCACCGAACTGATCAACGGCCAATTGCACGGCAGCTTCGATATCGGCCTTGCTGCACACGTCGGTCTTGATGAACACCGCTTGGGCACCCAGCGCTTTGAGTTCGGCGACTATGGCCTCGCCACTGGTGACATCCAGCTCGGCGACCACCACAGCAGCGCCCTCTTTGGCAAAGTTCAGCGCGATACCGCGGCCTATTCCGCCACCTGCACCGGTAATCAACGCGACCTGTTCGTTTAGCAGTGCCATAGCCACTCCATTTCTTGTTTTTTAGTGAACATTTTTGGTTATAGTGTTCAAATATAGCTGATTTCGTCAGCCTGAACAGCATTGAAGCAAGGATATTGAGGATGAGTGTATTTCGTCGCCGCGTAGACATCATTGCTCATCCCGGCAATGGCACGGGCGAAGTCCGAGCCGCGCTGGAAGACGACTTCCACCACTTCCGTGTCTGGGTCTGCCACCATCAAGGTGAAGTCACCGCCATTGGCGGCGAAGCGCTTCGCTACCCTTATTCCTTGTGCCCTCAGGCTTGCGATCAATTACAGCACCTGGTGGGCATGAAACTGGACCGGATAGCCCACTCGGTCACCCGTCAGACCGATGCCAGTCATCAATGCACCCATCTGCTGGACCTCGCGGGCCTCGCTGTCGCGGCGGCCGCTCGAGGCCCCCACCAGCGCCGTTATGACATCAACGTCGGCCAGCGTATTGCCAATCACACTCGCGCTACGTTGCTGTGCGACGGCGTTGAAAAGCTGAGCTGGGAAGTCGATGGCACCCTGATCGAAAGACCAGCCCCCTACTGCGGCATCAACCTTCGCGAAGGTATGGCACGCTGGGCACTGAGCACCCTCAATGAAGAAGCCGCCGAAGCGGCTCTTTTGCTTCGCCGCTGCACCCTGATTTCGATGGGGCGTGCGTACAACCTCGACGCCCAGATTCACGCCGCTACCAGCGCCCTCTGCTACAGCCAGCAACCCGAACGTGCGGAGCAGGCACTGCGCATGAAAGGCTCGACTCTGGATTTCAGCCACGAGCAGCTCAAGTTGTGCGCAGAGGATCAGCAATGGCTGAGACAACAGCAATAGCCGCTTCGCTCTTGCGTCAAGAACAGAGCGGCCAATGCCTTCAAGGTACGGCGATCCGGGTTCAAACCAGACCGCCGGTACGAACTAGAGGAAGACGGCCAGATTGGGTGTTCCAAGCACCGCCTGGTCAATGATGACTTCGCGCCGCGCCAACTTGAATCCCACTTCACTCAGGCGCAGCACATCACGCCGTTCGCCACTGATAATGTCGACGTGGTGGTCCTTGAACCGGCTACGGGTCAGCAGCAGGTAACTGGTCACCACAAACTCATCGCTCTTGTCGGTTTCTTCGACAAACACGTTGGTCACCAGACGTCGGGTACGCGAAGGAGGATCTTCCGCCCAGGCACTTTTGCCGGACAGGCGCAGGATTCGGCCCATGATCGAGCGGTAGTCATCGTGGTAATGCTGAACGCTGCGCACGATGGTGGTTTTCAACTCGGCGGCCAAGCGCGTCTGGCGTAGCGGCACTGTGTACACCAGGTCGGTGTCCAGGCGTTCGGCCCACTCCTGCAGGCGAATCTGGTCCAGCAGCGTGGCTTCCTCGTAGAGAAAGGTCACCACATCGTTGTAAATCGGCGAGCCTACCGGTACTCGCTTGGTACCGACTGGGGAACCCGGCTGGATATCCTCCACACCGCGTTGTTGAACCTGAGCCATGAGTCATTCCCTCACTTTTATTCTTGTTAATGCGGTTTCCAGCAACTGCGGCCCCTCAGGACCGCAGTCATACCAGGCGTAACAGACGCTTTACTTGTCGTCCGATGCAGTCATCAGCTCATGCCAGTACAACCACCAGTGCCACTGGGTATCGTCCTTGGTGAAACCTTCGTTGACGATGCCCGGGCCAGGCCAGCCTTCCGGCGCCCCCGTTTCAAAGACTGCCTGGTACTTCATCGTGCTCTTGCGGCCCATCGCCCCCTTGGCAGCCAGCGTCATGTGCGGCCAGGTATCGGAGTCATCCTGCTCGACCATGCCGGACGTGCCGAACAGCTGGATGGTTTGCTTGAGCATCTTGTCGCGCAATTCCGGGGAAGCGTCTTTCTCGGCAAATACCCAGTTGACGAACTCGAGCTTGTCCGGACCTTGCGGCACGTAGGCGTGCAGGGTCATCGAGCCGACGACAGTGCCATCCGGCTGCGGAATGTAGACAAAACCGAAAAGAATGTTCGGGAACATTCCACCGACTTGCGGCGGCATGCTGGTGAGCACTTTCAACTGATCTTCGGTCAAGTTGCGTGCCAGCTGTTCGACCATGTCGGCGGTCATGCCGGCAGGCGGCAATGCTTCGAGCTTCTGCTGCACACTCAACTCTGCCGGATCGAGGCCGGTCAGGCGCTTGATCTTGCGCGCCAGGTCGATGCAGCGCAGGGCATGGCCATGGGGCGAGCTGATTTCAACTCCGATCATTTCCGGGCTGAGGTCGGCTGTTTCACCCTCGCCTTTCTTGGCGTAATTGCCCACTTCGCCCAGCCAACGGTGCAAGGTCAGTGTGTGGAAACCGTCAGCCGCCGATTGCTCGCCAGCCGTTTTCCAGTTGGCGTTAACGATAAAGCGCTGCGGTGGGCCGAGTACTTCCATGCCCTTGTCGGAGCGGCAGAACAGCATGTCGTAATACCACTTGGCATCGCCGAGGAATTCGTCAAACGACGGCCCATCGATATTCCAGGTCGCAAAGACCAGACCGCCGTACAGCGTGACCCGTGCCTTTTTCAGGCCCAGTTCTTCTTTTGGCAGCATCTTGCCGTGCATGCACTCACGCTCGACGGGTGAGCCGACAAAGTCGCCATTCGGGCGGAAGGCCCAGCCGTGGTAGATGCATTTATGAATTTGCGTGTTGCCACAATCGGCGGTGCTGATGCGCATGCCGCGGTGCGGGCACACATTGAGGTTTACAAACACCTCGCCCTCTTTACCACGGGCAACAATGACCGAGTCGGAGCCCAGGTCGCGGACCATGAAGTCCCCGGAATTGGGGATCTCCGACTCGTGACCCAGGAGTACCCAGATCTTGCCGAAGATTTTTTCCATCTCCAGCTCGTAGATTTCGCGGTCAGACAACACGCGCATTTGTACTTCACGGCTAGAGGGATAGATGAGGTCAGAGACCTTGGTTCCATCAGACAATACGGGGCTTGTTCTTGTTAGCATGATTGCCTCCTGATCAGAGCGTCACGACAGTAGTCGCAGCGAAATATAAGACACTTTCTCTATTTATGTACATAGAATTCACTTTGTACTTGTAAGTGAATTCTTCCGTCATTCACGTACGCGTCAATCCTTGTTCGATGCCTTGCCCGCTTGAGTGCGCAGCACACCAATGCCGTCGATCTCCAGTTCAACCACATCGCCAGGCTTCAAATAACGCAATTGCTCCAGGCCGCAGCCGTTGCCGACCGTGCCGGAGCCCAGAAACTCGCCGGGGTACAGGGTTTCCGAGCGGGACACGTGGGCAATCACGTCTTCGAAACTCCAGCGCATATCGCGGGTATTGCCGCGCCCCCACTCCTCGCCATTGACCCGGGCGACCATGTTCAGGTCATAGGGATCACCCAGCTCATCGGCTGTCACCAGACAGGGGCCCATGATATTGGCGGTATCAAAATCCTTGCTCTTGGCCGGGCCGAGCATGCCGGGCATTTCCAGGGCCTGGGCGTCGCGGGCACTCATGTCGTTGAAGATGGTGTAGCCGACGATATGCGCCCGGGCGGCTTCACGGCTGATGTCCTTGCCGCGCTTACCGATGTAGCAACCGAACTCCAGTTCGAAATCCATCGCCCGGCTGTAGCTCGGCCATTGAAATTCATCGTCGATGCCAATCACCGCGAAACGGTTGCCCTTGTAGTAAATAGGCTGCTTGTTGAAAGTCTCGATGACCCGATCGTCAGCGCGGGTGTTCATCGCTTTCAGCGTGGCTTCCGGGTCTTCGGTACGCAGCGCACGGGCACGACGGGCCGCCGCGAAGCTCTGGCGCAGATGCAATTCGAAGCAGGAACAGTCGCGCATTTGTGGAGGCGGCTGGATCGGTGCACGCAGCTTCACGCTGGCACGCTCCAGCACCGCCGCCGAGGGTGCCTTAGCGACCAGTGAGCGGGCCAATTCCAGCGCCGGTTCGCCGGCCTCTACCAAAGCCAGAATGCTGCTCAACGCCACACTGTCACGACCTTCCAGCAAGCGGTAAGCGTGTTGCAGGTCGAGTACCTGCTGATCCCGATTGAGCAATGCACCCGCGCGCTCAAACCCTTCGGCGTCGGTATACGTCACCAGTCTCATACGCGACCACTCACGGGGAGCAGCGCACCGGTTACTGCTGCGGCTTCGTCGGATAAAAGAAACGCCACTACCGCCGCCAACGCCTGCGGAGTGACCCAGCGGCTGCTGTCAGCATCAGGCATGTCGGCGCGGTTGGCGGGGGTGTCAATGATGCTCGGCAGCACAGCGTTGACCGTTACACCACGATCCTTCAGTTCCTCGGCCAACGCCTCGGTCAACCGGGCCACACCGGCCTTGGAGGCGGCATAAGCCCCCATACCTGTTGCGGCTTTGACAGAGGCCAGCGCGCCAATGTTGACGATGCGCCCGGCCTTGGAATCCAGCAGGTGTGTCAACGCGGATTGAGAACTGACCACTGCGGTACGTACGTTCATCTGATAGAGGCGATCCCAGGTCAGCAGGCTGCCACCTTCGACGGTCTCCCAGGCAAACCCGCCCGCGACATTGACCAAACCGTCGATGCCACCCAAATGCCCCGCGACCTGCTCGAACGCAGCGCTGGCCGACTCGCTCGAAGTCAGGTCGACACCACCCAGGCACAGCAGGTTTTCCGTATCCAGCAAGGCAGCTGGGGCCTCGCTACGATCCAGCAACGCCACCCGGGCGCCTCGCGCCAGCAGAAATTTGCCAAGTGCGCTGCCGAGGGCACCAAACCCGCCGGTGACGACTACCCTCTTGTCCAATAGTGATTGGGACATCGCGAAATCCTCTTGTTGTTGTTTTACGGCGCGAACGGTCGATTCGCGCCTTTGTCCGGATGAATATATGACACTTTTAGAAAATATGTACAAATGATACCGTATGACTTCAAGTCAAACACTCACCTGCGGACCGCTGATGCCTAGAAAACTGCCTGCACTCAACGCCGACAACCGCGCCTTCTGGCAAGGCGGTCAACAGGGCGAACTGCTCGTTCATCGCTGCGCAGCCTGTAGCCGGTATTTCCACCCGCCCGCCCCGCTCTGCCCGCATTGCGCAAGCTTCGACGTGGCGCCGCAAGCGGTGTCCGGCAAGGGCACCGTACTTAGCTTCACCATCAACTATCAACCCTGGACCCCCGACCTGGAGGTGCCCTATGTGGTGGCGATCATCGAGCTCGTTGAGCAACCCGGCTTGCAGTTCGTGAGTAACGTGGTGGGCATGCCGGTCACGGATGTACATATCGACATGCCGGTACGGGTCAGCTTCCTCAATGTCGAGGATGTGTGGTTGCCTCTGTTCGAGAAGGATCAGTGATGTTCGATCATCGTTATGAAAAAGACGTAGCCATTACCGGTATCGGGCAATCAGAGATCGGCCGACCGTCTACCAAGTCAGCGATGCGCCTGACCCTGGACGCCTGCCTGGAAGCCATTGCGGACGCCGGCCTGCAACGTAGCGACATCGACGGCGTGGCCTGCTGGCCGGGTGATAACAACAATGGCGACCCGTTCTCACCGGTCGGTCCCAGTGCGCTGAAGAGCGCCCTTGGGCTCAACGTCAACTGGTTCGGTGGCGGTTATGAAGGGCCCGGCCCGCTTACCGGGGTCATTAACGGGGCCATGGCGATTGCGGCGGGCCTGTGCAAGCACGTACTGGTGTTTCGCACCATCACCGAAGCGTCAGCCCGTATGCTCAACAAACAGGCCGGCGCACTGACCAACAAAACCCAGGGTCGCGACAGCAGCTACGCCTGGCAGTGGTTTACCCCGTTCAATGTGCAATCGGGCATCAATCTGATGGCGTTGTATGCCCAGCGTCACTTCCATGAATACGGCACCCGACCGGAGCAGCTGGCGCAGATAGCCCTGACGTGTCGCCAGAACGCCATGCGCAACCCCAAGGCGCTGTACCGCACGCCGATGAGCATGGACGACTACATGGCATCGCGAATGATTTCAACGCCTCTGCGCATGTTCGACTGCGACGTGCATTGTGATGCGTCCACCGCCATCATCCTGTCCCGTCGTGATATCGCCCAGGACCAGCCAAATAAACCAATTCGCATCGAGGCCATGGGCGCAGCGTTGAACCAGCCCTGGTCGTGGGATCAGATCTCCCTGACCAAAATGGCCGCCTTCGATGTTGGCGAGATGATGTGGGCACGCACCGACTACACCCCGCAGGATGTTGAATCTGCGCAGTTGTATGACGGATTTTCGATCTTGACCCTGATCTGGCTTGAAGCCCTGGGCCTGTGCCCCATTGGGGAAAGTGGCGCGTTCGTCGAGGGTGGCACGCGCATCGCACTGGAGGGCAGCTTGCCCATCAATACCAATGGCGGGCAGCTGTCTGGCGGACGCACCCACGGCCTGGGTTACGTGCATGAAGCCTGCCTGCAACTGTGGGGTCGTGCCGAAGGCCGGCAAACCCGCGAACACCGCGTCAGTACGGTGGCAGCCGGAGGCGGCCCGCTGGGGGGTAGCCTGCTACTGGTTCGCGAGTAACGGCGCGCCTCAGTAGAGTACGCCGGCCACTTCGCTGCAGAACTCGATCAGCGCCTTGCCCAGTTCGGCAAGGCCCTCTTCATCCCGTTGGCCACGGAACATCACCGCTGACACGGTGAAATCGATGCTGTTGGTTGGTGAGAAGACCGGCGCCGCAATGGCAAGAATCCCCCCCGAAAAATGCCCATCGTCCATTGCCCAACCGCGCTCGGCGGCCTCTCTCACTTCTTCGCGATAGACCTCGAGCGACAGCGGCTGGGCCCAGCGAATCGTCTCGAAACTGCTCTGTACTTCCGGATCGTCGAGGTCGATCTGCGTAGCGAACAACCGGCCGCTGGCGCCCATCAGAATTGGCAGACGCTGACCTTCAGCCATGTCGATACGCACATCGGTCGGGCTCGCGGCGGAACTGACAATGACGATGCGGTCAGGGCTCATTTTGCGCCACAGGGTGATGGTCACCCGCTGGCGTGCAGCCAGGTTCTGCAACAGGGGTTTGGCCATTTGCACGCGGTGACCCTGAGTCACCAATTGTTCAACCAGGCGCGCCAGGCCCAGGCCCACGGTGTAACGCTTGGAAAGGGCACTGAAATCGACCACCTCCTCTTGCACCAGGGTGCGCAGGATGTTGAAGCAGGTACTTGGATTGATTTTCAGTTGCCGGGCGATGTCCACTGAACGTTCCGGCGTGCCCACCTGACTGAGATAGCGCAAGATGCGTATGGCGTTGGATACAGGCTTGACGAGGGTTGCGCCGGCCGATTTGCTGCTGTCGTTGACGTCAGTGAGTTCCATGCCCAATCCAGTAACTTTAGAGTGGCGCCATTCTAACCTGAGAATGATTGGCGCCGTAAAAGTTTTATCTGGGAATTACTCGAACACTTCAATCGGTTAATTTCACTGGCGGCTGATAGATCAAACGACGGGTTTGCAGATCTTCGCGACGAAAACGCTCGATGAGACGCTCTTGGGCCTGGTCGGCCTGGGTCACCCGAACCTGTTGGCGCAAGTATTCCAGCCATGACTCGACAATAAAGCGCTCGCTGTAGAGTTGCGGGTCCGCCATGTCGCGGTACAAACGCCAGTTTTGCGCACCGTTGCGCCGTCGCGCCTTGCCTACCGCGTATACGGCAGCCAGAAATTCATCGCGGTCCGGCGCCGCCACCTGGTACACAATCTCCACCGATACCGGTCCTTCGGAATGGGACACCGGACTGGCCAGCTGGAGTGTGTCGGTCAACTGCACCTCGGCAAAGTCTGCTTCCTGGCCCAGTTCCACATGGCCATTTCGGGTCAGCGCGATGCCGACCAGCAACAACAGTGTCGAGAGCAGCAAGCTCTGGCTCAATCCCAGATACTCGGCCAATGCCCCCCATATCGCACCGCCGGCCGCCATCGCGCCCATCAGGATCAACACATAGACCGATGCGACCCGTGCGCGCACCCAATTGGCGGCATAGGTTTGCACCACCGTTGAAATGGTCGCGTTGACCGCCATCCAGCCGAACCCTGCCAGCAGCAGCATTGCGCAGACCGCGTAGCGGTTGTTGGATAGCGCGGCAGTGAGGGTGGCGAGGGCAAAGGAAATGGCGCCGCAAACCAGCAGATGACGCATGCCCAATACGCGATACAACCGCGGCAAGCTCAGCGCAGCCAATACTGCACCGGCACCAAGAAACGCCATGAGCAAGCCATAACCACCAGCGTCCATACCCAATTCCTGCTTGGCCACCAGTGGCAGCAAGGCCCATAAAGCACTGGCACTCATGGTGAACACAAGAACCTGCTTCATGGCGCTGAACAGGACCGCTGAATGCCGGATATAGCGCAGGCCACTGCGCATGCCACCGGTCAGGGTTTCCGGTGGCAAGCCCACGGCAGGCGGGTTGGGCGCGATACGAAAGAGGAAGAGGAGCACCGCGAACATACACAGCGCGATCACCAGAAATACCGAGGTCGTGTTCCAGTATGCAATCAGTGCACCCGCCAACGCGGGGCCCAAAGCCCGGGTGGCATTGATGGAAATTCCGTTCAAGGACACTGCAGCCGGCACCTGGTCGCGAGGCAGTACGCCGACCATGGTCACCATCCACGCCGACATGCCCAGCGCACTGCCAGTACCGAGCACAAAGGTAAACGCCAACAAGCCCCAGGTTTCCATGTGCGCGCTGTACGCCAGCACACACAACACCAGTGCGGCGAACAGCATCATGCACTGGGTAATGATCAGCCAACTGCGACGGTCTACCCGATCGGCAATCACCCCACCGGGAAAGGCAAACAGAAATACCGGTAGGGTCACGGCGGTTTGCACCAGAGAGACCATGGCTGCCGACGTCGTCAATGTGGTCATGATCCACGCCGCGGCGACCGTCTGCATCCAGATAGCCATGTTGACCACTGCGGCTGCCAGCCATAAACCGCGGAACGCTTTGTTGCGAAACGGCGCCCACGCCGAACCCTCGCTCATCATCACTCCTCAGCGGCTACGCCAGTCAGTTTCAGGGATTACTTGTCCAGCGGCTGACCCAGTCGCCCCGCCGCACGGGCGGGGATGAGTTGGCGTGGCGCAGCGATGGTATTGCTCTGTCGACCGATACCTGCAATCTCAGCCTCGACCCGATCACCCGGCCGTAAAAAACGCCCGCTTTCCAGTCCTACGCCGTGGGTGGATCCGGTAAACACCAGGTCGCCAGGACGCAGACTGATGCGTGCATCCAGATAATTGAGCAACTCATCCAGGGGAAAAATCATCTGCCGGGTATTGTCCTGCTGGCGCAGTTCATAGTTAACGCTCAGGCGCATATCTAAAGCCGGTTGCCCCGTTACACCCAGTTCGTCCGCGGTCACGATCCATGGACCTACCGGTGTGGTGCGGTCCATGGCTTTCTGGGTCAACAGGTCCAGACGACCAATCTGCTTGCCGGCATCGCGCGCACTTATGTCATTGCCCACCGTATACCCCAGCAGGCAGTCGCTGGCATGCGGTTCATCCAGCAACGGGCGGCCCACTACGGCGACCAGTTCCACCTCGTAATCAAGCTGGGTGGTCAGCGGCGAATAATCGATCTCGTCATAGGCACCAACCAGCGCTGACTCCGGTTTCATGTACGCCAACGGGTGCGCCGGAGAATCACTGCCAAGGCGCTTGAGGTGGCTGAGGTAATTGAGGCCCACACCAAAAACCCGGCTACCGGGTTCCAATGGCGCAAGCAGGCGCGCAGCCGACAACGGCAACCATTCGCCACTCGGGTCGAGGGCGTCTGGCGCAAGATCCGCCCCTAGCCCGGCCCAGTGGGCGAAAGGAGCATTAATTCGCCGAAAGCAATCAGCTTGCGCATTCAGCAACGCCCAGAACGCTTGCCCGGCAACTTCGACCCGCGCCAGACGCATGTCAGCGCTTGGCCAAGTAGGTCGGCAGGTACTCGGCGTCGAGCACTTCTTCCGGCGTCTTGACGCTGGCGCCGAGAATTGGCCCGACCATTTCGTGGCCCCACAGGCTGAGTTTTTCTGGATTCAGCTCATAGGGATCGCCTTGCCATGGCTCGATTTCAGCAATGGTCTCGAAGGCGAACCCGGACGGATTGAAATGGTAGAACGACAGATGGGGGTCCTGGGCATGTTGGCCGAGGGTCATCATCATCGGCAGTTCACGCTGACGCACGATGTCGTAGGTCTCACCGACATCACGCACGTTGCGTACAAACAGCCCGACATGCTGCACGCCCATGCGACCCGGTCCGTGACCATAAGCGATGTCATGGCTGGTGTGATGGTTGAGTTTGGAGCGGAAGAAACCGGTTCGTCCCTTGCCCGCACCAGCGCCATACCAGCTGAAACCCATGACATTAAGCAGGAAGTCTTCCAGTTCCGGAGTGTAGTCCGGGGTGATCAGCACCACATGACCCGCACCCCGTTCGTCGGCAAGGAAACCACTGTGCGGGCGGCCCGGCTGGAACGAGCGCGGCAGCCATTTTTGCCCGTAAAACAATTCGTGCTGATACCCCACCGGGTCACGAAAACGCACTAATTCACGCACGCCACGCTTTTCGCACAGCTCAGCATCACCGCGAGTGAAGTCGACATTGGCGGCTGCCAGCTTCTTGATGCCGTCCTCGAACGCCATGCGCCCCACCGCTTCCCAACCGATGTAGACAATGCGGTCTACCTTGCCAGGATGAAAAGCGAAGCGATGCCGACGATCATCGATCTTGAAGTACAGCGAATCGGGATCACTCTCGGGGTTCTTGCCTATGCCAAAACCCATCACCTGAGGGCCGTACTCACGCCACGCTTGGAGATTGGGGGTCTCAAAGCCCATGTAACCGATACCGATGATGTCCACGTTATTCACCTTGTTATTGTTCGAGATGAAAGGGTGCCGGTAGCCCATGCCAGGGCGCCGCGCGTGCTAGATCGCGAGTAACCCGCCATCGATGACGAAGTCCGAACCGGTAATGAATGAAGCCTCATCCGAGGCGACAAAGACCGCCATTGCCACCACTTCCTCGGGTTCGCCGGGGCGATCCATCAATACGCCATCCAGCAGCATGGCGCGCATTTTGGGGTCTTCCAGAAAAGGCCGGGTGCCAGGCGTCGCGACAAATCCCGGGCTCAAACTGACCGCACGTATACCGAACGGCGCCCCTTCTACCGCCAACTGGCGAGTGAAGGACACCACAGCGCCCTTTGCAGCCGAATGCGCGGAAATGCCGGCCACTTTCGAGCCACCCCATGCAGCGGTGGACGATACATTGATGATCACTCCGCGCTGTTCGGCCAAGTGGTGCCATGCATATTTGGTGGTATAGAACAGCAGGTCGATTTCGTTGCGCATGGTGTACTGCCAATCTTCGATCGACAGCTCGCTGACCAGCCCGAAGCGTGCGGCGGAAGCGTTGTTGTACAGGATGTCGATGCGCCCGTGTTCAGCCACGGCGGCATCGATCCAGGCCTTGGCCTGTTCATGATCACCCAGGTCCACGGGTGCCGAGCCGTACAGGGTAAAACCCTCGGCCTGCATCAACGCTGCAGTCTCCTCGTGACCTTCGGCATTGAAATCGCAACCGACCACAATCGCCCCTTCACGGGCAAAACGTAGCGCCGCAGCCCTGCCCTGGCCGCCGCCTGTACCGGTTATCAGCGCGACCTTGTTTGGTAATCGACCCATTAGCACATCCTCACCTCAGTGGTTATCACGTTTGCGGCAGGCGCTCACGCCATCAAACGGCTTCGTCATCCGGGGTGATGGGCTCAAGCCAGATGGCCTCCGCGGGGCAAGCGGCTGCACCCTCACGAGCCTCCTCCTCCAACTCCGGCGGCACGCGGGCATCGTCGAGGTACACCATGCCATCGGCATCAAGCTTGTACAGGCTGGGGCAAATCGCAGCACACAAACCATAACCACAGCAGCGGCTTCGGTCGGCCACCGCTTTGAACTGCGCTTTTTCTGAACTCATTTTTTTCTCCTTTATCAGGTTCAGCTTTTGCAAATTATGAACACTTATTTATTTTATGTGCAATTAATTTTTAACGCGGATATGCTGAGGCTCATCCGCTGTCCCTGATCATTGCCTTGGCTTAAAAAAAGGGAATCGCAGCAGGATGTTGAACACGGCTGGCTTCAGAGTGATTCAACCGTGGGTGCAACGCATGAAATTCGTTTGTCCGTTAGTCAGATAGCTGCGCTGGACAAAGCCGAATTTCTGATTTTATTCTGATTAAAAAACCAGATTCTGTTCAAAGAATCTGCTGGCGGTGATTCACATCACCACTTGTAGCAGTGCTTGGCTCAACAAAACCTATAAGGAAGCCAACTCCATGCACCCGTCTAGAAACGAAGCGGCAATCGATCTGCGCGAATTCCGCCAAAGCTGGAAAATCCTGATTTTGTCGGTCGCCGGAGTGGCCATCAGCATCAACGCCGCCCTGCTCTATGGTTTCGGCACACTGGTCGTGCCGCTCGGCGATGCCTTTGGCTGGAGCAAAAGTGAGCTGCAAGCCTGCATCACCTTTCTGTTTGGCGGCGCGGTGGTGTCATTGCAGTTGGTGGGTTGGTTCAACCTGCGCTACGGCATGAAGCGCGTTACCGTTATTTCCCTGCTGTTGTTGTCACTCGGTTACCTGGCAACCACGCAGCTGACCCAATCGATCTGGTCGATGTACATCGCCTTTGCACTGCTGCCCATCGTCGGCATGGGCGCGCTGGCCGTAACCTGGACCCAGCTGATCAGTCTTTGGTTCGACAGCAATCGCGGCCTGGCGCTCGCCATTGGTCTGTCCGGGACTGGTGTCACTGCCGCCATCATTCCCCGGCTGATGGCCTGGGGCATCGAGCAATGGGACTGGCGCGCGGCCTTCGTGATTCTCGCGCTGCTCAATCTGTTGGTGCTGCTGCCGCTGATTCTGCTGTGGTTCAAACTACCCTCTGTTGCCGGTCACCGTGACGGCGGGCGTGCGCTGGAGCAATTGCCCGGCATGTCTTTTCGTGAAGGCATGGGCTCGCTGAAATTCTGGACCTGTAACCTGGCGCTCAGCCTGGTGATTTCTTCGATTGTCGGCATGGTCACCAGCACCGTGCCCATGCTGCAAGCCCGAGGCCTATCCGCGGGGGACGCGGCCACCATTTTCAGCTGCTTTGGTATTTCGCTGATCTTCGGCCGCATGCTTATCGGCTATCTGCTCGATCGTCTGTGGCCGCCGATTGTGTCTGCGATCAGCCTGGTGCTGCCCGCTATCGGTTGTTTCATCTACCTGAGCCCGACCACCGAATTTGCCCCGCTCATGCTGGCGGCGGTGCTGGTTGGTTTTGGCGCCGGGGCGGAGTTCGATATTGCCGCGTTCCTGATTGCCCGCTACTTCGGCTTGCGCGAATACGGCCGCCTGTTCGGCGTGCATCAGGGCCTCAATACCGTGGCTTCGGCGCTGGCGCCGTTGCTCTTTGCGTACATGCTGGCGCGCACCGGATCGTATAACGCCATGCTGGTTTATAGCGCCGCCTGCTGCCTGATCGGTCCGCTGTTGCTACTGACCCTTGGGCGAGTGCCGCACTTCAACGTGCAAACCATTCCCAGCCAATCCTGAGCCCCCTAACAAGAATCGGAGCAGAACATGCCCACATTGACATTTATTGAACACAACGGCACCGCCCATCAAGTCAAAGGCGACATCGGCCAGTCGGTGATGCAAGCCGCGACCTTCGCCTCGGTGCCGGGTATTTCTGCCGACTGCGGTGGTGCCTGCAGTTGCGCCACCTGTCACACCTATGTCGACGAGGCCTGGCTGGGCAAGGTGCAAGCGGCGGAAGGCATGGAGAACGACATGCTCGAGTACGCTTTCGAACGTCGCGACAGCAGCCGCTTGAGCTGTCAAATGATCATCAGCGAAGACATGGACGGCATGGTTTTGCACCTGCCGTCGTCGCAATTCTGAATGCGCGTGAAGGAGTTCCCATGACCCTCGCCTCAGTCGTTATCGTCGGTGCTGGCCAGGCCGGATTTCAGGTCGCTGCCTCCCTGCGCCAGGAAGGCTTTGACGGGCGCATCACCCTGATCGGCGATGAGCCAGGCCTGCCCTACCAGCGCCCGCCATTGTCCAAAGCCTATCTGCTCGGCAAGATCCAGGCGACCAATCTGCTGTTTCGTCCTGCTGATTTCTACACCACCCAGCGCATTGAACTGCTGCATGACCAGGCGACCGCGATCGACCGCCTGAACCGACGCGTGGTGTTAGCCTCGGGTGCTGCTGTCAGTTACGACCATCTGGTACTGGCGACCGGAGCCCACAACCGCCCCCTGCCGGTTCCCGGCGCAGAGTTGCCGCAAGTGTTCGGTATCAAAACCAAAGCCGATGCCGACGCCCTGGCGCCGCTGGCGAAAGAAGCGCGCAACGTGGTGGTGATTGGAGCCGGGTTTATCGGCCTCGAGTTTGCGGCGGTGGCCGCTGCCCTAGGGGCTAATGTGCACGTACTGGAGCTGGGCGAGCGTCCCATGGCTCGTGCCGTGTCGCGGGAAATGTCGGAATTGTTTCGCCAGGCCCATGAAGCGTGGGGCGTCCATTTTGACTTCCGCCAGGGTTTAAGCCGCATCGACGGCGATAACGGCAAGGTGTGCGCGGTACAAACCGGTGACGGACGTGCACTCCCTGCTGACCTGGTGGTGTTTGGTATCGGTGTGATTCCCAATGCGCAGCTGGCGACTGAAGCCGGTCTGGACATCGAGAACGGCATCAAGGTGGACGCCAGCCTGCTGACCTCTGACCCGCAAATTTCCGCGGTAGGCGATGTCGCCAGCTTCCCGTGCCTGCAAAACAATGAGTTACACACCCGCCTCGAGTCGGTGCAGAACGCCATCGACCAGGCCCGCACAGTGGCTGCACGCTTGATGGGTAAACCGGCACCTTATAGCGCCCTGCCCTGGTTCTGGACCGATCAAGGCAACTTGAAACTGCAGATCGCCGGACTCTCGCATGGCTATGACAGTACCGTCGTGCTCGGTTCAGTCGAAGAACATCAAGCGTCTGTGCTGTGTTTCCGCAATGACCGTCTGGTGGCCGTGGAGTCCTGCAATCGCATGGGCGATCACATGGCGGCGCGCAAGATTCTTGCTCGCGCGCCCAAGCTGACGGCAGTTGAGGCCGCCACTGACGGGTTCGATCTGAAAGCTTGGGAAGCGGCCAACCGCGACTGAACGTCGTACTGATCTTTCACACCCGCTGCCGCGCCCGCCTTAAAGCTGACGCGGCATTTTTTTGCACAACGACTGGAGCGATGCAATGAACAAAGTCTGGTTTATTACCGGTGCGGCCCGAGGCTTGGGTGCTGCCATTGCCAAAGCCGCATTGGCTGATGGTGACAGCGTGGTGGTCAGCGCCCGGCGTATCGAACCGCTGGAAATTGTCTTTGCCGAGTACGGCGAACGCGTGCTGGCAGTGGCCCTGGATGTGACCGACGAAGCCCAGGCACTGGCTGCCGTAGAAACTGCCGTGGCGCGTTTTGGCCGAATCGATGTGCTGGTCAACAACGCCGGTTATGGACAACTGGCGCCGTTTGAAGACAATTTCGCCAGCGACGCCGACCAGCAGTTCGCGACCAATGTGTTCGGTGTGTTCAACGTCTGCCGCGCCGTGCTGCCTGTCATGCGTCAGCAACGCAGTGGCCGGGTGTTCAACGTGTCTTCAATGGGTGGCATGGTCGGGATGGGTGGTGCGGCGCTGTACTGCGCGTCTAAATTTGCTGTGGAAGGTTTTTCCGAATCCCTGGCCCAGGAAGTGGCGCAGTTCGGGATCAAGGTCACGCTGGTGGAGCCCGGGGTTTTCCGTACCGACTTTCTCGACCCCAGCTCCGCGGTCTTCGGTACACGCGGGTTGGAGGATTACGCTGCATTCACCGCCAAGGTCAAAGGCGCTTCGGCCGCCTACAACCATCAGCAAACCGGCAACCCGGCTAAACTGGGCGATGCGCTGGTGCTCCTGGCCAACAGCGAACATCCACCGTTGCGTTACCTGGCGGGTTCAGACGCTTATCAGCAGGTCAGCGACAAGCTCAACAGGATGCTCGCGGAAATCGAGCAATGGCAGCAGCTGTCCCATTCCACCGATGGCGTCTAGGCGACGACGCGCACAGCCTTTCTGACAAGGCTGTGCGCAACGATTACTGGTTGATGAAGTAACGTACGGACAACTTTCCTTCTTCAAACCGATACAACTCGATCGTCTCGATACCGCCTTCCTGCTCGCGAAAGGCGTTCAGGTGATGGCACGCCGCTTCATTGCCATTGACGATGCACTGGCGCACTTCAACGCGAATCTTCGGTTGCTGCTGCGCCCACATGCCTTCCAGTACCTGCCAGGCATCGGCCTGGGGCTTGCCGACGTATTCGATACTCAAGCCGTTGGCCGAGACGCTGCGGTAGTGAGCGAAAAAGCCGTCTTTGTCGCCCCGGTTCCAGCAGTCGATCTGCCCGTGCAGAAAGTGCTCGATGGTGTGTTTGTCCATGCTCATTTCACGTTCATCCTCAAGTGGGTTCAGGCATGTGGTCGTAGCTGGAGGTTTTGCTGACGGGCGAGGAATTTTGGCTCCATTCTCAACCACAGCAGAATGGTCGGGCCGACAATGGCGCAGCAGAAACAGCACACCAGCACAGCGGAATAGCTGCCGTACAGGTCATAGAGATGGCCGAACAGCATGGGTACCAGACCGGAGACAATGGTGATCAGGCACAGGTGCAGACCAAATATCCGCGCGTAGTCTTTCAAGCCGAAATAGCGCGCCATCAGGAATGCCGCCAGATCGAACTCAGCTCCGGCACTGGCGCCGATGCACAGGGTCGCCAGCACCAGCAACGGTGTGTTTTGCGCCCCGCCAAAGAGAAAGATCGCGCAGCCCAATGCGGGTAGCGCCAGGCTCACGGCGGCCACTACTGAAGGTGAATAGCGGTCCAGCAGATAACCCACCAACAAGCGCCCGCCGATGATGGAAATACCAAAGGTACTGAAGATCTGACTGGCTTGCTGCGCACTCAGGCCCTTGCTTTGCAGCATCGGCACCATGTTGGTGACCATGCCGACGGTCAACGACACCGACAATATCAATGCAACGTTAAAGCCCCAGTACGTCCCTGAGCGCACTGCTTGTTTGAAGGACATGCCGGACAGCTCCGGAAGTTCCTTCTGCGTTGTCGCGTCAGGACTGGTGAGCAGCGCCGGCATGCGCAGCCACATCAATGACAAGGGCAACGTAAACAACAAAGGCATCGCCCCCAGCGCAATAAACCCGGCTTGCCAACCGTAGGCGGCAATCAGCCGCGACAACAGCGGTGGCAGAATCATCGCCATCAGCCCGGTGCCACACAGAATCACGGCCAGCGCCAAACCACGGTTACGCTCGAACCAGAGGTTGACCAGTTGCGTCCAGGTGATCGCAATGGTTCCGGCACAAATGATCGGCATGCTGAAAAACGCCAGGTACAACCAGCCGATCGAACCCTCAATCCGCGTGATCGCAAAGTAACCGACGATCTGCAGCACGATCGAAACAATCGCTACCCGGCGCAGCCCGAACCGACGGTACAGCCAGCCGACCAGTTGCGTGGAAATCGCCACACCGGCGAACAGAAAGGTGATGGAGGCCTGCAAGTCGCCCCGGCTCCAGCCGAACGCCTGTTCCAGCGGAATCACCAGGGTGCCGAAGGCGTACAGCAACGCAGCGGTAATACTGGTGCAGATGCCAAACAGGCCCAGGACAACCACGCGCCAGCCGCGCTTGAACTCGGAAAAATCATTGCCGGCGTGGGCCGTGGTGTTGCTACTGCGTGTATCCGATGTCATGACCTGACTCCCATCGCGGACGTGCGGGTTGATTAATGGCCCTTGAGGATTTCTTCGACCTTGGGCAGCGCGATCATGGTGGCGCCGCCATCCACCAGCAGCGAAGTGCCAGTGATATAGGAAGCCTCGTTGGAGGTCAGAAACAGCACGGCGTTGGCAATGTCGGCGGACTCGCCCAGACGCCCTACCGGGAAATGTGCAGCGAGTTTATGCGGCAGTTCATTGCCCAGGGTTTCGAGCATGTGATCAGTGCCGATCAGTCCGGGCTCGACGACGTTGACCAGAATATTCATGGCACCGAATTCCACCGCCAGGCCGCGGGCGAAGGCATTCATGAAGGCTTTGCTGGAACCATAGGCAATCAGGCGAGGGGTGTATTTGCGGTTGGCTTCGCCGGACGAGATGAAAATCAGCCGGCCTTTGTCGGCTGCTTTCGACAGATAAGGTGCGCAGTCCTTGGCCAACCAGAACAACGATTGAATATTGCTGCGAACGATGTGATCAAACGTATCATCGGCCATTTCGGCGATCAGCCCGTGACTGGTATCGGCAGCGCAATGCACCACGATGTCCAGGCCACCAAAGTGCTCTACACCATCTTGCACCATTGACTTGATCGCCTCGCGGTCGGCGATGTCGCCACCGACCAGGCAGGCTTGCGCGCCCAGGGCCTTGATCTGTGCGATCGTTTCTTCACCGTATCGAGCGGTGCGTGCCGACACCACCACCTTGGCGCCTTCTCGGGCATAGGCCAGGGCAATGGCGCGACCCATGCCTCGACCTGCACCGGTGACCAGCACGACTTTGTCGCGGAATTTCATCGTGATTCCTCATTGTTGTTATTGGTGGAGGCTACTGATACAACGCGTACGCTCCCCTGTAGGAGCTGCCGAAGGCTGCGATCTT
>NZ_JBOIBY010000080.1:0-1549 GCF_050739655.1 Pseudomonas sp.
TTCTTATGCAGACGGCATGGTTCTTGAGCCACTGCAATCCGGCACAAAGCTCACCGTCGTCTCACTCATGAAGACGACCGCGCGCTCCACCCACGCTACGCCGACGAGGACTGACCAGATTCGTAGATTCTATGGTTTTCGTATAGCCTGATTGGCGATAAAAAACTCCAGATCGAAGGTTTTTCGTGATTTCCATATGCCGAAGGCGATGCGTAGCAGCTTGCGGGCGATGATATTCAGGGCCGCTGTGGTGGCCAAGCCCTTGGCCAGCAGAGACTGGTAAAGCGGCTTGAAGGCGGCGTTGCGCGAGGCGGAGCTGGCCGCGTTATAGGCAAGACTCCTGAGTGCCGCGTCGCCTTGTTTACTGAGCTTTCGTTTTCCTCGGAAGGTGCCCGACTCGCGGGGCCTGGGGTCTAAACCTGCATACGCCACCAGCGCATCCGAGGAACGGAACGGGATGCGCGCAAACGTTGTCGCCAAGGCGGCACCGGTTAGGTTGCCGATGCCAGTGATGCTGGTCACCAAGTGGAAGTCCTCAGCAAGTTCAGGCTGCGCCTCGATCTGCTCGACTATTAGCTGCTCCAGCGACTCGGCAAGGTCCTTCAATTTATCCAAGGTTTCTTGGACTTTGGGCAAGGATTGCACCAGGTGATGGCGACCACTCGCCAGGCGCATCGAGGTACGAGCCGTAACCGCGTTGCCACGCATCTTTTGTAGCTGGCGCACAAGCTCAATATGCTCGGGTGTAGGTTTATACCGATGCAGTCTGTCCTGCTCGAGCGCCACGTAACGGGCGATCATGGCGGCGTCCAGTGGATCGGTCTTGCCGCGTTGATCCTGAGCTTTTGCGTAGTGATGCAAAGGCCTGGGATTGAGCACATAAACGCGTAAGCCACGCGCGTAAGCCAAGTCGGCAAGCAAGCGTTCATAACCGCCCGTGGCCTCCATGGCTACCGTGCTGCCCGCAGGCAGCAGGGCCAACCACTTGGTCAAACTGTTTACGTTGTTCTTGAACGTCTGAGTGGAGCCTTTGGCGGCTCCGTGGTGGGCCACCACGACCTCATGTTTAGCGACATCGACACCAAAAATGGATTCTACGACTTGCATCGGAATGCTCCCTTGAAATAGCGTTATGCCTGCTGGGGAAACCTCGCCCGATGCGTTAGCTTGCGATCAATCGGCGGTCGTGGCCGCTAGATTCTTAATCGACGTGTTTGGGCGGGGCGGGATACCTACGAAAGTCAGTCCGCTACTCACGGCTGATGCATGGGTGTGTCCCTGTCCCCAGCACCCACCGAATTTAAGTCGGCAGGTGCAATAGAACCATACAAGCGTGGGTGGAGCGCGAGCAAACCGAGACCAGGGCACGCCCATTGAGCACGCTTAACCAGCGACAGTTCGGAAATCAGCACGCGGGATGCGCGCGCTCGCCAAGTGCTTAATCGTTTAAATTGTGTCGCGCTCCACTCACGCTACGTCGCGTTATGGCACGACGGGTTTCGCAGCGCCGTGGCGTTGCGGCGAGGAATTCGAGTGCATACATCCAGGA
>NZ_JBOIBY010000081.1:0-3839 GCF_050739655.1 Pseudomonas sp.
GGTGAAGGCCTGGGCAACAAGTTCCTGGCCAACATCCGTGAAACCGATGCCATCGCCCACGTGGTCCGCTGCTTCGAAGACGAGAACGTGATTCACGTCTCCAACAGCGTCGACCCGAAACGCGACATCGAAATCATCGAGCTGGAACTGATCTTCGCCGACCTTGACAGCTGCGAGAAGCAACTGCAGAAAGTCGCGCGCAACGCCAAGGGCGGTGACAAGGACGCAGTGGTCCAGAAAGGCCTGCTGGAGCAACTGATCGCTCACTTCACCGAAGGCAAGCCGGCGCGCAGCCTGATGAAGAACATGGGCAGCGACGAGAAAGCGGTGATCAAGGGCTTCCACCTGCTGACCACCAAACCGGTCATGTACATCGCCAACGTCGCTGAAGACGGTTTCGAAAACAACCCGCACCTGGACGTGGTCAAGGCCATCGCCGAAGAAGAAGGCGCCGTGGTTGTTCCGGTGTGCAACAAGATCGAAGCGGAAATCGCCGAACTCGATGACGGCGAAGAGAAAGACATGTTCCTCGAAGCCCTGGGCCTCGAAGAGCCTGGCCTGAACCGCGTGATCCGCGCCGGCTACGAAATGCTGCACCTGCAGACCTACTTCACCGCCGGTGTCGAAGAAGTCCGCGCCTGGACTGTCCGCGTCGGTGCTACCGCACCACAAGCCGCTGGCGTGATCCACACCGACGTCGAAAAAGGCTTCATCCGCGCCGAAGTGATCGCCTACAACGACTTCATCCAGTACAAGGGCGAAGCCGGTACCAAGGAAGCCGGTAAATGGCGTCTGGAAGGCAAGGATTACATCGTTAAAGACGGCGACGTGATGCACTTCCGCTTCAACGTGTGACGGACTCCGTGGAATTCCACGGAGCTTGATGGACCTCGAAACCTCCGTAATCACCAGGTGATACGGGGGTTTTGCGTTCAAGTGCAACCATCCTCATCCATTGAGATCCGAGTGTTGTTTGGCTAGTCTTCCGGGTACGACGCCAAAAATCCGATTTTAAAAACCGGGTATGGCGGGAACCGGAGATCAGACCATGCTCACCGATACCCAATGCCGCACCGCAAAGCCCAAGGACAAGCCTTACAAACTCACCGATGGCAAGGGCTTGTATCTAGAGGTCAAACCCAACGGCACCAAAGCATGGCGCTACCGCTTCGCGATACGCACCGGGGATACAGCCAAAGAAAGCACCTTTGCTGTTGGCGACTATGCAATTCCGCCCCGCGGCGAAAGTGATGAAGACGCCTTGGCCCGGCGCAAAGGTCGACGCTTTACCTTGTCAGAAGCACGCGAAGAACGCGTCAAAGCCAGAGACCTGGTGAAGCAAGGCATCAACCCCGCCCGACATCGGCAACTCGCTCGCATTAAACAGCAGCAGGACAACGCCACCACCTTTGAGACCGTTGCAAAGGAATGGCTTGCACTGAAAGATTGGGAAGAGATCACCAAGGTCAAACGACTGGACATGCTCGAGCGCGTGGTTTTTCCCAAGATCGGTCCGTGGCCGATCAAAAGCATCACCCCCGCACACATCCTTGATGTACTTACCACCTCAGCGAAGAAGAATGGCCTGACGGTTGCGGCAGCGGCCAAGCGTAGTATGTCTGGCATCTTTGAACTCGCGGTTTCGACGCTACGAGCTGATACCGACCCGGTCTATCCAGTCCGCAGAGCCCTTCCGGCCAACAAAACCCAACACAAGCGCCCGCTTACGGTGGATGAAATCGGCCAACTCTTGCGTGACGTAGAAGGTCATTGCGGACGTCACGAAACCGCCATCGCGTTCCGCCTGATGTGGTTCACGCTCTGTCGTCCGAATGAAGCAGTCGAGGCACGTTGGGATGAGTTCGACCTGGATGCTGCCCGCTGGCGGATTCCTGCTGAGCGCATGAAGAAGCGCAAGGAACACAATGTCCCCCTCCCGACCCAGGCAGTGGACATGCTGCGCAGCCTGCACACCGTCACCGGCAAGTATGAGCACCTGTTCCCCCATCGAGATGAGCGTACGAAGCCTATGGTCGCAGCGTCATTTCGACAGATGCTCAAGTCCTTGGGCTGGAGCGGCAAGTACAGCCCCCATGCCACCAGAACCACTGGGAGCACCCGCCTCAATGAGATGGGTTATCCCGGTGACTGGATCGAGCGGCAACTCGCCCATGCTGAACCCAATGCGGTACGGCGCACATACAACCAAGCCGAGTACATGGCGGATCGCACAAACATGATGCAGCAGTGGGCAGACATGCTGGATGCGTGGAGACGAGGCGAAAGCAACGTCATGCCACTAAACCGAGTCGCCATTCGCTAAGGGTCGCCACTCTCCCCTGGCGACAACGGCGACAGTGGCGACAACCCGCGTAATACCTGGCCTGCAGCATGGCGACAGAGGTGGCGACTGTCGCCGTTGCAAGTCTCGCTCTTGGGGCTTTTTCGGCCAAGCCCACGCGAGCGGGAAGGCTCCGCATTCCCACTCGCATGGGCTCACATTAAAAACCGACGAACGACCACCCGACCATGGAAAACCACCGGGCTCCAAGGTCTTCCAGCGCTACCGATTGGCGCAAGAGCCGCCCCCAAAATACTGTTGACCGCGAGCAGAACGAGCGCTAAACCAGAACCGCACAAGCGCTGTCCTCGACAGCACCCAGGTAGCCAGAACCTTTGAGGCTACGCCACACCGTGGTGGTTCTCCCCCAAGTGCGATTAGCGTCCGGCGGCTCGCACAGTCACAGCGATGTGATGGATGCCTACTCTTCCAGTGTGCCCACTGCGGCAACTCATACTCCTTCCCAGCTGCTCTGCAGCAACTTATCCGCTTGGCCATTTCACTGCGCCAACTTGCGCCCGTCTCTTTGCCCCCTAAAGAGACGGGCGCTCCTACCACTGCTGCAGCCCTGCTCACACGGGCCTTTGCGGCTTTCCCCCTCGTGACAATCGGCGTGACAAACACCGAATGCTCACTCGCCACAGCGATGCCGATGATGGTGCCGCAGCCCACGGAATGGACTGCACCTGACTGACAGTCAGGCATCCCCCAGTCATCGCTTCGCTGTCTTCACCTGACTCAGGATCTCGCGGCACCGGTCTCGTCAGCCAGTGCAGCCTCCACCCGCCCACTTCTTCGGAAGTGCTCAGGAGGCCAGATCATGAGATGCCCAAGCTCCCGGTCGTAAGGAGCCGCCAGTCCCGCGTGAGAGGACAACCCTCACAGGTCGCAGGGGCCTTGATCCCTGATAACACTCAACAACCGTGGCGGGATGAGTGAGGACGACGTCGATAGTCTCAGGAGAATAGCGATGCAACTGTGCGAAGCGTTCGAGCCCCCACAACCCTTGCTGGAATACCAGCAGGCGCCACTGCCCTACCCGGCCGAAGCACTCGGGGATCTATTGGGCCCTGCGGTCGAACGATTGGCCGAGGTGATCGGTGTGCCCTGCGCCATGGCCGCGCAATCGGTGCTGGCCAGCGCCGCCTTGGTGAGCCAGGGTCATGCCAATGTCCAACTCGACGGCCGAACCTATCCGCTGTCCCTCTACCTACTGACGGTGGCGTCCTCGGGTGATCGCAAAAGCGCGGTGGATCACCAGGCATTAAGGGCGGCGCGCGACTGGGAGCGGCAGCAGTGGACCCTGTATGCGGCAAAGCTCAAAGCCTATCGCGCCGCTAGCAGCGTCATGGCCAACCCCAAAACCTCAACAGAGCGTGCTGAGGCGAAAGGCGGTGAGCTGTCCGAGCCGGTACCACCGAGACTGATCATTGCCGAGCCCACCATTGAGGCCCTGGTCAAAAGCCTGTGCCAGGGCTTGCCCAGCATGGGCTTGTTC
>NZ_JBOIBY010000082.1:0-1117 GCF_050739655.1 Pseudomonas sp.
GATTCAGACCGTGCGAGTGAACCTCACGGGCGCAAAATTTACCTTGGCGGTTCCGCGATACGTCTATGAGCAAGGTGTAAAAAGCTATGCTGACCTGGACACTTACAAATCAAAGTTTGGCGGGAAAATCTATGGAGTAGAGCCAGGCGGAAACAAACCGATCCAGAACCTCATCGCGGATAACGCGTATAACCTGGGCAGCTGGAGCCTGGTTGAGTCCAGTGAGAAGGGCATGCTGACACAAGTCGGCAGGCAAATCAGAAAGAACGACTGGATCGTGTTTCTGGGCTGGGCACCTCACCCAATGAACAAGAATATTGAACTGGAATATTTGTCAGGTGGCGACAAGTACTATGGAGAAAATTTTGGTGCATCGTCGGTGCGTACCGATGTGCGTACGGGATACTTGGACGAATGCCCTAACGTGGGCCAGCTTCTGAAGAATCTGGAGTTTTCCATCGATGCCGAAAACACCATGATGGACTACGTGATCAATGGTGGCCTTGACCCACGCTCTGCGGTAAAAAAATGGCTGAGTGCCCATCCCGAATGGCTTGATAGAACGTTGCTTGATGTTCAAACAGTGGAAGGTCAACCTGGGATCGCGGCGGTAAAGTCTTATATGGATACTGCGTCCAAATAGACGACACTTCTCAACAAATTGAATCTCCCCGGGCTCTATAGACCGGGAGCATCCTTATCAGCGCAGCGCCTAGGCCCCATGTGCTAGGCGCGAGCGGCGTATCGATCCGGCTACCGCCCAACCGCAATGTCCAATAATGAATTCCCCTTGGGGTTTCAAACACTTTTGAACCTTTAAGCCCCCCCTCCCACAACTCAGCAGCGACCTGCGAGCATTGCTACGTCCAGTAATCGACCTGATGATGCCAGCCGCTCGACAGAAGTCGCAATTCAATCCCGAGCAATCTTGTCATTTGCCAAGGCTTAGGGCAGGGTCGATACCACTGAGATCCCTGCCAAAGGAGTCACCCATGTCAAAGCTATATCCCAGTATCGATCCCGAGGGGCTGGTCGAGTACTCAGTGGTCTACACCGACCGCTCGCTCAACCACATGTCGCAGTCATTTCAAGGCGTGATGAAGAACATTTCCAAGAC
>NZ_JBOIBY010000083.1:0-15606 GCF_050739655.1 Pseudomonas sp.
AAGATCGCAGCCTGCGGCAGCTCCTACAGGGGATCGCATTTCAATGTAGGAGCTGCCGCAGGCTGCGATCTTTTTAATCGTTAGCCTGCTTTCTTTTATCCCGCCGCCAAGCCATCATGCAGCTCTCCCACCGCCGCCCGCGAACGAGCCCTCATGCCTGCGCAGCAACAGCCACCGCAAAGCTCCATGGCGATCACCCTGCAGATCGTCTCAATCGTTTTCTATACCTTTATTGCCTTCCTCTGCATCGGCCTGCCGATTGCGGTGTTGCCGGGATATGTCCACGAACAGCTGGGTTTCAGTGCCGTCATTGCGGGGTTGACCATCGGCTCACAGTACCTGGCCACCCTGCTCAGCCGGCCCATGGCCGGGCGCATGTCCGACAACATCGGAACCAAACGCGCGATCGTTTACGGCTTGTCGGGAATTGTCTTGAGTGGCGGCCTGACCTTGCTGTCGACGCTGCTGCAAAGCTTTCCTTTATTAAGCCTGTTGATCCTGATCGCCGGCCGTTTGTTGTTGGGGATCGCCCAGGGCTTGATCGGTGTTGGCACCATCAGCTGGTGCATGGGCCAGGTCGGCGCAGAACACACGGCACGGTCGATTTCGTGGAACGGCATCGCCTCCTACGGCGCGATTGCCATCGGTGCACCGCTGGGGGTGGTGATGGTCGAGCGACTGGGCTTTGCCAGCCTGGGTATCGCCCTGTCTGTACTGGCCCTGGCGGCGCTGCTTTTGATCCGTAACAAGCCGTCGGTGCCGGTGGTACGCGGCGAGCGCCTGCCATTCTGGGCGGTGTTCGGACGCATTGCGCCATTCGGAGCGAGCCTGAGCCTGGCTTCTATCGGCTACGGCACCCTGACCACCTTTATTACGTTGTATTACGTCAGTCGTGGCTGGACCGGCGCGGCTTATTGCCTGACGGTGTTCGGGGTGTGCTTTATCCTGGCGCGGCTGTTGTTCATTTCAAGCATCAGCCGATTTGGCGGGTTCGCCTCGGCCATTGCCTGCATGACCATTGAAACCATCGGGCTTGCGCTGCTCTGGCTGACACCGTCAACCGGCTACGCCCTGATAGGCGCCGGCCTGACGGGGTTTGGTCTGTCGCTGGTGTATCCGGCGCTGGGCGTCGAGGCAATCAAGCAAGTACCCAACTCCAGTCGTGGCGCCGGTTTGAGCGCTTATGCGGTGTTTTTCGATCTGGCGCTGGCGATTGCCGGCCCGTTGATGGGTGCCATAGCGCTGAACCTGGGGTATTCGTGGATTTTCTTTTGTGCGGCGTTGTTGTCGATAACGGGGCTGGGGCTGACGCTGTTGCTCAAGCGTCGTTCGATGACCTGAGACTTCACACCAAGCCTGTGGGGACACGCTTGCTCGCGAAGACGCCATTAGACCCAGCATCTATGTCGAATAGCAGTCAGTCATCGCTAGCAGGCTAGCTCCCACAGTTGAATGGGATACACCCGCAAAATCAGGTCGGCTGTCAGGGCACCATCACTGCGATGCGGCGGCCCGACAAGCCAGCCCCCACAGGTTTTGCATGTGCAAATAGATCGTGGGTACGACACAAATCCGTAGGAGCCGGCTTGCTGGCGATGGCGAATTCGAAGCCGCCATCGCCAACAAGCCGGCTCCTACAGTTGTTCTGCGTACACCCCCACCACTCAACAGGCCGAGCGTTAGCTCGCCTGCAGCTTTTGATCTTGATCCACCCGCCCCCTCGGAAGGCTGAGTGGAGGCGTTCATCCGGGGGGTAGGCGCGCAGCGCCGGGCGGCGCAGCCGCACACATCGAGAGGAGGTGCAGCGCAGCAAACCGGAGGCGATGCCCCCGGATGAATGCCGGAGCGAAGGAACCCCGAGCCTTGGCGAGGGGCCGTACGAAAGGGGCGAGACCTTTTGGTTCCTTTTGGGGCGTTTGCCAAAAGGGACTCGCTGTAAAAGCGAAACCATAAGCGGCCGTTACCGCAGCAACGGATATTCACACAATCAAAAAAACCGCCATCTCAAAAGCTATTGATCAGCCGTCTGCATCCCCGCCCGACTCGATTTCCCCAACACCCGCGAGAAGAACCGCCCCGCCTCGGAAATCAGATTGCGGTGAATGTCCACACGATCGACACCATCAGCATCAGTACAAAGCGCCGGCATGATCACGATCTGTTCGTCATTACACGGCGCCATAAACACAAAGTGCCCTGCCCCGGCCAACAATTTGAAGTCCGGCGCGACAGGCAGCTTGCGCGCCAGAGCCGCGGCATTTTTGTCGAAAGCGACCAGTTTGTCGCCGTCACCGCTGTACAACAGCACCGGCACATGCACATCCGCCAACGTGTGCCGCCCAAACTTCAGGCTCAACGGCGCCATCAACAGCAAGGCATGAACGCGCGGGTCAGCCACCGGTTGCAAGTCATCGCGGTCAACGATCAGTTCGCCCTGGGTATTGCAGGCGTCACGGTCATCCGGGCGTTCCTGGCAGTATCGGCGCAGGCGATCCAGGTCCGGTGTTGCGCCGGACAGAATCAGCGCCGTCTCCCCGCCCGCCGAATAGCCAATCACGCCCACCTGATCGGCATTGACGAACGGCGCCAGCATGCGGTCGCCCAAGGTGGCGGTAATGGCCTCGGAAATCTGGATCGGCCGCCCGTAAAGATTGCTCAGGGTACCGAGGCGACTGTGGTCTTTGGAGTTATCACCGGGATGAATCACTGCGACGACAACAAATCCCTTGCGCGCCAATGACGTGGCCAGATCATGCAGGGCCATCGGGGTTCCGGTGTTGCCGTGTGACAGCATCAGCATCGGGAAACGGCCCATGGCGACTTTTGTGTCTTCGCCAGCCTCGACCGTATAACCCTCAAGCTGACTTGAGTGCTCTTTTTCGCTGGAAGGATAGAAAGCGATGGCACGCATCGGTTGCAGATCGAGCGGGTCGAGAAAGCTCATCTCATGGAAGCCGACGCTCCAGTGCGGGTGCGGCGCGGGGGCGGCGTGCACCGTATTCAGGCTGCTGAACAGGCACATCAATAGGGTTGCACAAAGACGCATCATGGGATGCCCCACCTTGTTACCGGACCAGAGACGTTCACCTTCGACTGCATAACCCGGGCCACAATCTGTAACGACCAGAAACAAAAAACTCCGTATCTGGCACTTGCGTGATCAGAATACAGAGTTTTTTAGGGCTTTACCTGAACGGCTTGAAGCTTTTACGCAAGCCTTACGCGGCGGCGAACAGCTGCTCGCTGATCTGGGTTTGCGCATCGCTCATGGCTTTGCTGCGCACTTCGTCACCGTAGGCCAGGCCATGGGCGCGGACGAATTCGATGTCGGTGATGCCAATGAAACCGAACAGTACTTTCAAGTAGTCTTCGTGGCCAACACCAGTTCCCTGGCCCACATGCAGACCTCCAGCGGTCGATACGACCACGACTTTCTTGCCACCGCACAGACCTTCAGGGCCGGCTTCGGTGTAGCGGAAGGTCTGACCGGCAACGGCAATGCGGTCGATCCAGGCTTTCAGTTGGGTCGGGATGGTGAAGTTGTACATCGGCGCTGCAATCACCACAGCATCCGCGGCGAGGAATTCGGCAAGGGTCTGGGCACTCAGCTCGGCTTCGTGCTGTTGAGCGGCGTTGCGCAGTTCAGCAGTGGTACCAGCGGCGACCAGGGTCGTGGCGGAAAAGTGGCTGATTGCATCAGCGGCCAGGTCACGGTAGGTCACGACAGCGGTTGGCTCGGCAGTTTGCCAGGCTTTGACAACTTCGCTGCTCAGCTGACGGGAAGCCGAGTTGTCACCAAGAATGCTCGAATCGATGTGCAGCAGTTTCATGTGGGATCTCCAGGTGAGGATCACCGCAAGGGCGATCTGATGGAGAGAATCCTACAGACGAAACCAATAGATGATTAGCGTGCAACAATGCGATAGTTTGTCCCACTGATAGAACAACCGAGTCCCCCCATGCAAGACCTCAATGATCTGTACTACTTTGCCAAAGTCGTGGAGGCTGGCGGCTTCGCAGCTGCCGGGCGCTTGTTGGGGATTCCCAAGTCGCGACTGTCACGACGCATCGCCGAACTGGAAGAACGCCTTGGCGCGCGCCTGCTGCAGCGCACCACTCGCCAACTCAAGCTGACGGCCGTGGGTGAACGCTACCTGCGGCACTGCCAAGCCATGCTGCTGGAAGCGGAAATGGCCGATGAAGCGGTCGCCAGCATGTCGAGCGAACCCCGTGGTCGATTGCGCGTGTCCTCGCCGGTGGGCCTGGCTCATGAGATGTTGCCGGGGGTGATCAGCAACTTCCTGGAGAAATACCCCCAAGTGCAACTGGAAGTGATGCTGGTCAATCGCCGCGTCGATCTGGTGACCGAGGGCGTCGACGTCGCACTGCGCGTCCGGGAGACAGGCGACGAGGATCCGTTACTGGTGACCCGCCGATTGCGTCAGGCACAGGTACTCATGGTCGCCAGCCCCGAATTCCTCAAGGGTCGAGACATCAATCACCCTAATGACCTTAAAAACCTGCCAGTGCTGGGCGCGCTCGAGCCTGATCGCATGGTGCATATTCGCTTGCTTGATCTCCATGGCAAAAGCCACGAGCTAGCGCTTGAAGCGCGGCTGGGCATTGACGATTTCATCGTACGCAAAACCTGCGCCCTCGCCGGCCAGGGCTTTACCACATTGCCGATGATGTACTGCGAACAGGAATTGGCAGACGGCTCGCTGGTGCAGTTGCTGCCTGAGTGGTCATTGCCCGGTGGCTGGCTGCAAGCGGTCTACCCTCATCGACGCGGTGTGATGCCGGCCGTACGGGCCTGGCTCGACCACTTGATCGAAACCTTCAATGCCTGTGGAGACCGTTTGATATGAAGGCTGGACGCATGAGCGAAGAGGACGTCGCGGCATTCTGTCTTGCGCTGCCCGGTGCGCGGGAAGACTACAAGTGGGGCGGTGTGCGGGTGTTTTCGATTGCCGGGAACAAAATGTTTGCCTTGCAGAACCTGCGTGGCGCCTCTCTGGCGTTCAAGGTCGACAAGGATTTGTTTCTCGGCCATTGCGACCGTCCTGGCATTCACCCGGCGCCTTATCTGGCACGTGCCCAATGGATCATCATGACAACGCCCTATCCGCTGGGCGCCGGGGAATTGCAAGATCTGCTGCGACGTTCTCACCAACTGGTGGTCAGCAAGTTGCCCAAGCGTACTCAGGTTGGGTTGCTGCTGTAGCGCGTTCTTTATCAGAACAGTGCGAACAGATGGGCGCCGAAAAAGAAATGATCGATCCAGAACACTTGGTGCAGCAGCACGATGACCCAGAACAGCAGCTGGAAAGAAACTTTGCGCGTCTTGTGCCGGAACACCTGCTGGGCGAGCAAGGCACCCGGCCAGCCACCGGCAAGTTCCATTGCATGCAGCACGTTTTCCGGTGTACGCCAGTGGTCGGCACGGGCCTTGCGCTTGTCGCTCCAGTACAACAAAAACGTCAGCACACTGACGATGCCGTAGGCTGCCAGGGGTATCAGCGAAACCCCGTGCAGCCATAACGATATCGAACCGAACAGCGGTAGCGCGCACAGGGTCGCGAATACCAACACCTTCAGACGAAGATGGCGGACTCCTCCCCCGGATTGTCGCCCCGGATTATTGCGCGCGCTGGAGTCATTCATGGTTGGGCTGCGGTCCAGTCGACCCAGCCGAATTGCCAAGTGGCCAGGATGAGCAGGCCGAACACAATGCGGTACCAGGCGAATGCGGCATAGCTGTGACTGGCGATGAACTTGAGCAAACCCCGGACGGCGATCATCGCGAAAATGAATGCGGTGACGAAACCAATCGCAAACACCGGGAAGTCCGCCGGAACGAACAGCTTGTGGTACTTGTAGCCCGAGTACACCGCCGCGCCCACCATGGTCGGCATGGCCAGGAAGAACGAGAACTCGGTGGCGGTCTTACGCGACAGGCCAAACAACAACCCACCGATGATCGTCGAGCCGGAGCGCGAAGTGCCCGGAATCATTGCCAGGCACTGAGCGAAGCCCACCTTCAGCGCATCTTTCCAGGTGATCTCGTCGACCGTCTCGGCATGCACTTCATGCTGACGCTTTTCGGCCCACAACATGATGACCCCGCCCACGACCAGGGCGGTCGCCACAGTGATCGGGTTGAACAGGTAGTGGTGGATCAGGTCAGCGAATACCACGCCCAAAACCACGGCCGGCAGGAAGGCAATCAGCAGATTCGCTGTGAAGCGTCGCGCACTCGGCTGGGTTGGCAAGCCAACGACTACGTCGAAGATCTTGCGCCGAAATTCCCACACCACCGCCAGGATCGCCCCGAGTTGGATGATGATGTTGAACGCCATGGCGCGTTCACCGCCAAAGTTGAGCAAGTCCGCGATAATAATCTGGTGCCCGGTACTGGAAATGGGCAAGAACTCAGTCAGCCCTTCTACCACGCCAAGAATCAAAGCCTGAAAGGCAGTCCAAAGATCCATCAATCCCCCAAAGGGCTATGCGTCTGCGCATGCCCCGTTAATATTTTCCAAAGCGTTCACTGCGACCAGCGTAGTTGAATCCCCGCGCACAAAGTCCCCCCTGAACCCTGAAAATTCCGTGAAAAATCAATTTGAATTCAGGTTTTTGCGCGCCGGGCCGAAATCCTAACAGACAAGTCTGAAAAGCGCTGCCGCGTTATCGGGCCTGGAAAGACACTGCTCACACCCAATACAAAAACAAGAAACCGGAGCACCGCGTTATGAACAGCTTGCGCAATATGTCGATCAGCCGACGGTTGTGGCTCATCTTGATCGTGGCCGTCATGATGCTGTTGGCCTTGGGCGTGATGATGCTCAAGCAGATTCACGATGACCTTTACGACGCCAAAGCTCAAAAAACCCAGCATGTGGTGCAGACCGCCAGCGGCGTTCTCAGCTACTACCATGGCCTGGAAACCGCAGGCACCCTGACGCGCGAGGCCGCCCAGCAACAGGCGCTGACCGCCGTTCGCGGCTTGCGCTATGACCAGAACGACTACTTCTGGATCAACGATCTGACGCCGGTGATGGTCATGCACCCGGCCAACCCGAAACTTGACGGCCAAAACCTCTCGGCGATCCGTGACCCGGACGGCTTTGCGGTGTTCAACGAAATGGTCGCTGTTGCCAGGAGCAAAGGCGCCGGGATCATCAACTATCGCTGGCCCAAGCCCGGGGCCAGTGCGCCGGTCGAGAAAACCTCTTACGTCAAACTGTTCGAGCCTTGGGGCTGGGTGCTTGGCTCGGGCGTGTACATCGATGACATGCAAACCGAATTTTATGGGCAGGTTTGGGAGGCATCGCTCATTGGCCTGGCCATTGCGCTGATCATGGTTGCGTTGGTGATCCTGATTGCCCGCAGCATCGTGCGCCCGCTTCAGGAAACCGTGAATGCGATGGCCAATATCGCCAGCGGTGAAAGCGATCTGACCCGCAGCCTCGATACCCACGGCCAGGATGAGGTCACGCAACTGGCGCGGCATTTCAATGCCTTTACCTCCAAGCTGCGAGAGGTGATCGGTGAGTTGCAGGTGTCTGCCAGTGCCTTGGGCCAATCGTCCAGCGAATTGGGCAACGATGCCAATCAGGCCCAGCAGCGCAGTCAGCAGCAGTCGCAGCAAATGGAACTGGTGGCCACGGCGATCAACGAAGTGACCTATGGCGTGCAGGACGTGGCAAAAAATGCCGAGCATGCCGCCAGTGAGATGCGCGATGCGCAAGCCCAGGCTCAACAAGGCCAGATCAACATCGACGGCAGCCTGCAGCAAATCGATACGCTGTCCTCTACGATCGATCAGGCCGTTGAAGTCATTCGCACCCTGGCCGCCGAAAGCACACAGATTGGCAGCGTCCTGGAAGTGATCCGTTCCATCGCCGATCAAACCAACCTGCTGGCCCTCAACGCAGCCATCGAGGCTGCCCGGGCCGGCGAGCAAGGTCGCGGGTTTGCCGTGGTGGCCGACGAGGTGCGTCTGCTGGCCCAACGTACCCAGAAATCCACGGCAGAGATCCAGTCAATGATCGAGCGCCTGCAAACTCATTCAGAAGCAGCGGTCAAGGTCATCGGCGACAGCAGCCGCGCCTCGCAGCTCACCATCGAGCAGGCGGGCCTGGCCGGTGCCAGCCTGAATGCCATCGGCGAGGCGTTACGCAATCTCAATGGGCTGAACGCTTCGATTGCCAGCGCGACCCTGCAGCAGGCGCATGTGGTCGAAGACATCAATCAGAATGTCACCCAGGCCGCTGGGTTATCCCACAACACCGCTCTGGCAGCGGAACAGTCCAGTGCGGCAAGCGTGCGGCTAAAAGGTTTGAGTGAACAGTTGAGCGGATTGCTCAAACAGTTCAGGGTCTGACTACTCAAAAGATCGCAGACTGCGGCAGCTCCAGGGTTATGTGTAAACCTGAGCTGCCGCAGGCTGCGATCTTTTGATCTTCAAACCAAACACCGCTGTCTGCGGTTACAATCCGCCCCCTCTTCGACTTCCTCCAAGGTTACTTAATGTCCGGGCTTGAACTGTTTGCCGCCACCCTCGGTGTGATTGCCGTCTGGTTGACGGTCAAACAGAACCCTTGGTGCTGGCCGATCGGTCTGGTCATGGTGCTTATATATAGCTGGATCTTTTACGAGGTGAAGCTGTATTCGGACATGTTGCTGCAAGTGATCTACGCCGCATTGCAGGTTTACGGGTGGTGGCAGTGGACCCGCTCAGGCCCGGTGCATCATGGACGCGAGGTCAGCCGACTGGACGCACACGCGGTGGCGTCGGGACTGGCCCTCGGCGCGATTGGCAGCCTGTTGCTGGGCGCAGCCATGGCCCACTGGACCGATGCCGCGCAGCCCTGGCTCGATGCCGCCCTCACTGGCTTCAGCCTGGTAGCGCAATTTTGGATGGCGCAAAAGCGCGTGCAGTGTTGGCCGCTGTGGATCGTGGTGGACGTGATATTTGTCGGGCTGTTTGTCTACAAAGACCTGTACCTGACCGCCGCCCTGTACGGCGTGTTTTTGCTGTTGGCCGTGCAAGGCTGGCGTGAATGGCGCGCGACCCCGGTGGTGCGTGCATGAAAGTGCTGGTATTGGCAGGACCGGAATCCAGCGGCAAAAGTTGGCTTTCGAACGAGATTCACGCCAATTTCGGCGGCATTTTGGTCGGCGAGTATGTTCGACACTTCATCGAGCGTGAAGCGCGTCTACCCTGCTACGACGACATCACAGCCATAGCAAATGGCCAGTTGACTTGGGAGAACGAAGCAAGGGCCAAACAGCCGTCGCTGCTGATTCTGGATACGCATTTGCTGAGTAATATCCTTTGGAGTTGCACCTTGTTTGGCGCCTGCCCGACATGGATCGAGCAGGCACTGCTGGCACGGCACTATGACCTGCATTTGCTGCTGCGCCCTGAAACCGTGGCCTGGCATGACGACGGACAGCGTTGCCAACCACAATTGGTAGATAGACAGGTTTTCTTCCAGGCCAGTCAGCAATGGCTAGATCTGCACCGCCAGCCTTACCAGATACTGCAAGGTGACTGGCAGCAGCGAAAGGACGCCGCATTTGAAGCTGTTAGTCGCTTGCTCAACCGCTGACGGGGCTGCTCACCCCGTCACAGTGTCCATTTCTGAAACACTTGCCCCAGCGCAAACCCGCGAACTAGAGCCGTCCGCCCATTTCCACCCGAAAGTGTTACGCCACTGATACAAACCGACTTCGGCGCCCTCGATGAGCAACGCCGCCCGTCTGGACCGCGTTTTTGCGGGGTTCTGTCTCAGCGGTGATACAAATTCCTTTTGCTCACTTCAACATCTGAAGCCAAGCGACTGTTTTCTATAGAAAAACAAAACCCGGCACACCTTCTGCTCACTACCCCGTGACGCTGATAAGGGCCAGCGTTCCATTTACAGAAGGAATTGCTGCCGTGGGGAAACTTGATAAGAACATCTATAGGTTGCTGTTGATCGGATGCGCACTGGGCTCGATTGCCTGCCTGCCCGCACAGGCTGAAAACGGTCTCATTACCATCAAGCGTGATGTCCAGGTGCGTAACGCAACGGTGCCGCCAGTGGTTCCAGACCCCAACCCTACGACCGTCAACGCCAACCCGTCCAAACAAGTTCTCGCTCAAACGAACGAATTGAGTGACGGTGACTTTGCCAACGTCGCCAGTGGCGCTGGTATCTCTCGTTTGGTCAACCTCAACCAGAACACCAACCTGGGCGGCAATATCAGCACCCAGAACCAACTCTCCAACCAGTCCGCAAGTCGCTCAGGCAACTCAGGGAGCGGCATTGCCAACATGGTTAATTCAAGCGTCCAGCAAGGCATGGGCGCCCTGAAAATCATAACGGGAGACCGTTAAGATGAATCGTACGCTGCTGATTTGCGCCATGTTTTGCAGTGCACCGGTCTTTGCTCAATCCCCCGTCATCAATAACGCCGAAATCGACAATTCCGGCGCCCAATATAACGGCAACATGGCGGTCAACCAGGCCGCCGGCGATCTGCAGCAACAGGCCAACGCCCGGGCTTTCGCCACCGGCAATCAAGCCAGTGCGACCACACAGATTCGCCAGCGACTGCACACCATTGTCGACCCGGCGATGGATGCGCGGTCCAGTATCCAGGGCAACTCCTTCAGTAACGGCAACGGCGCACTGGGTGTCAACCAGAGTGCGGGTGCCAGCAATCAGCAAGCCAACGCACTGCGCATCAGCACCAGTGCCCAGCCGCAAAGTATCGACGACAGCGTCCTCATGCAACAGAACGTGGCGCTGCTCAACAACTCCGGTCCAACTGACTCTACAACTGGCTATCGCCAGGTCACTACCAGTGACCAGGCATTCACCGGTAGCCGTGGGGTAATTCAGTTGAACCAGAGCGCCGGGGTGGGAAACCGAATGGCCAACACCTTCAGCGTACGGGTCGTGGATTGACCCAAATAGGTAGAAACGACACTTAACCTAAAATAATACACGGAGAAACACCATGAAACCTTCGATGGCACTCAAGCCTCTGGTTTTCGCAATTGCTGCGGTCATGGCTGTTGCTGTACAAGCTGGGCAAAATGATAACCATGGCCACCATAACAATGGTGGCCACCATAACGGTAATCACCACACCCCTCCTCCAACGAAAATCCCTGTCTACGCTACTGCCAATGCGACCGACAAGCAAAGCAGTACCGGCAACCGCATCTGGAACGAAGGGACTCAAAACTCAGCAGAGATGAACAACTCGGCTACAGGCGCCAGCGGTAACGTCGGCGTGAACGTGGCTGCGGGCAACGGCAACCAACAAGACAACGCCGCCGCCATCGCAAACGCTGCTTCGGACTCAAGTCTGGATAACAGCTTCGTGTTTGGCACTGCCACTGCAACCTCTAAAGTCACGCAATACAGCAACAACAACCGGGTCGATAACTTCTCCACCAACAGCTCCGCAGTGATGGGCGCTTCGGGTAATGGTGGCAGCGGCAACATGGGCATCAACATTGCCGGCGGCGACCTGAACCAGCAGAAAAACACCATGGCGATTGCTAACGCCAACTCGCCACTCGGTAACGCAACCGCCACCGCCTCTGCCGATCAAAACAACCCTGGCCTGAAAGTGAACAACAGCGCTGATCGGACTTACAGCCTGGATACAATCACATTAACCACCACCAAAAGCGGTAGCTTCTCTCGCGACAAGTCGTTCGAAGCCAGTGGCAGTCAAAGCGCTTCTTCGAGCTGGGCTGCGGCCGGTTCCGACAACAGCTCTTCAAGCGGTTCTTTGAGCGTCAATGCGAGCGGTTCCAACAGCAGCAGTGCTAGCGGTTCCAACAACAGTGCTTCCAGTGGTTCCCACAACAGCACTGCAAGCGGCTCCAACAGCAGCGCTTCAAGCGGTTCCAACAGCATGACTGCAAGCGGCTCTTCGAGTGCGTCCTTGAACGCACACCTGGACGCTTCCGTGGATGCTGCTGCCGCGTCTGCCAGCTCCTCGACTGTCAATAATGGTTGGGGCGATCGCACCCGTAGCCACAGTTCCGAGAAGTCGTTCAACGCGTCGGTTGATGCAAACCTGAACGCTTCGATCGACAAATCGTATGACAAATCTCGTGATTCCTCGTTCGACAGATCTCACGAGTCTTCCTTCGACCGGTCTAACGCTTCCTCGTATGACAAGTCTCACAGCTCGTCTTACGATAAGTCGCGCGATTCTTCGTTCGAAAAAGCATTCGATGCGTCTTTCGAGAAATCGAGCGCTTCTTCGTATGACAAGTCGGGTAGCCAGTCGTCCGAGTCTGAATACGCCAAAGCGAAAAGCTACAGCGAAAGCAGCGCTTACGAGTTGAGCACCAGTGTTTCGTTCCAAGTGCTGACTCCAACCGGCTGGGCCAACCCTGTCACCAACACTGCAACCCTGAGCGGTTCGGTGAATGGCGGCAGCGGCAACCTGGGTGTCAACGTAGCTGCTGGTGTGGGCAACCAACAAAGCAACTCGCTGGCTATCTCCAACCAATCGTTCTAACTGCTAGCTCTGGAGGCCCCCTCACGGGGGCCTTTTTCAACGCAACCAGAGGGCATCCCCCTATGCGAATCATTGCCTTGGCACTTTTGCTTTGCGTGGCCAGTGTGATCGAGGCTGCACAAATGCCGCTTTCCGTCCTGCCGGGCGGCGCGGTGGTGTACAAGCCGATCCAGAGCATACGCGAGCGTAAATTTGCCGACCTGGTGCAACAGAAAACCGATTTCAGTTGCGGCGCGGCTGCGCTGGCGACGATCTTGCGCCAAGCCTACTGGCTGGACGTCACAGAAGACCAAATGATCGAAGGGATGCTGGCACACGCCGACCAGGATCTGGTCCGCACCCAGGGTTTCTCGATGCTCGACATGAAGCGTTACGTGGAAAGTCTCGGCATGCGGGCCCGTGGTTATCGGGTTGCACCGGAAACATTGAACGACATCAAAATTCCGGTTGTGGTGCTCATGGATATCCGCGGCTACAAACACTTTGTGGTCATGCAAAAAGTTCACAACGGCTGGGTGTATATCGGAGATCCGGTACTCGGTCATAAACGTTACAAAATCGACGATTTCGTCAAAGGTTGGAACGGCATCATCTTCGCCGTCATAGGCAAGGGCTACGACAAGGGCAATGCGTTGCTCGACCCACCCATGCCACTGACCGCCAAGAACCGAATCAACAACTTCAACCCGGTGCAGGACGCAGAGTTATTGGACTTCGGATTTATCCGCAGCGACTTCTTCTAATAATAAAGGGGCATGATGCTCCGGGAGACTCCAATGAAAACTTCAATCTGGCTAGCCGTGCTGTGCCTGGCCACTAGCCTGCCGACCCAGGCAGAGATCTTCAAACCCATCGAGCTCAAGGATCAGGAACTCGCAAACCTGCGTGGCCGCTATGTCATGCCGGGACGCATTATCAGCTTCGGTGTTGTCATGACCAGCACCTGGAAAGCTAACGACGGCTCGTTGATCGGGGCAAGATCCTCGATGCAAGTTCAACAATCGACCATCAAGCCACAGTTCTATGTGTCGATGATCAACGAAAAAGGCGATGGTTCTACGCCTTCCCAAGGCACGGGCAGCGTGACGGGCGGCAATGGCCTGAACACCACCGCAGGCGCCACCCAGGTCGTGCGCGCTGCCGGCGACAATAACAGTGCATACAACAACGTTGATATCAACGTCGCAAAGGCTGACCAGGCACCGGTGGCTCAACAACCCCAGGGCCAGCCATTGACCCCAGGCTCGACGCTGACCGGCTCCAATGAAGCGGGTTCGCTGAGCGTTTCCTCAACCGGTACCGGTGTGCAACTCAACATCGTGGCCAACAACAATCAGGGCAGTACCACGCAACGCCTGGCCCAGGGCGGGCTGATGCAGAACACGACGCTGCTGGGCAGTGGCAACGTGGTCAGAAACATCACATCCCTCAATGTCGTGATGCGTGACAACGTGCCGACAACCGCCGCACTCAACGGCAACCTGGATCAGCTCAAAGGTCTTCGCACCAGCGGATTCTGATCTACGCTCAGTCTCATCGAATGCAGTCAGAAGGGACGGCCAACCTATGCACCGATCTTTAACGTTCAGAGCTATCGTTTGTATAAGTAGCCTGGCACCGGCTTCAATGCTGTACGCAGCACCGGATCCCCAGGTCGAAGCATTAAAACAAGAACTCATGGAGCTCAAACAACGTTACGAAGCACAACAGAACGCGTTGATGGTACTTGAGCAACGCGTTCGCCAGGTCGAAGAAACCCCGGCCACACCAGCCCCAAAACGCCTGACCAAATCCCCTGCTGAAACGACCAGGAGTGGCCAGACCGTGGCCGCCGGTGCGCCGGGAACCACAGGCAGCTCATACGGTGAATCACTCAAGGATGATTCGGAACCTGCGCAAAGCGTTTCCAATCTGTATGACGAAGCCAGCGGCTTCTTTGGTGGCGGCAAGTTCAGCGTCGAGACCGGCCTGACCTACACCCACTTCGATACCCGTGCATTGACGCTCAACGGCTTCCTGGCACTGGATTCGATTTTCCTCGGCAATATCAACCTTGACCGCATCAAGGCGGATAACTGGACCCTGGATCTGACGGCCCGCTACAACATGGCACAACGCTGGCAGTTCGACATTAACGTACCCGTGGTTTATCGCGAATCGACGTATTCCTCGGGTGGCGCTGGTGGCGCAGGCCCGGTGACGTCAGACGCAACCGTCACCCGCGACCCGACCATTGGCGATGTGAACGTTGGCGTTGCCTACAAGTTTCTGGATGAATCGGTCGACCTGCCCGATGCGGTCTTCACATTGCGAGTCAAGGCTCCGACCGGCAAGGACCCTTACGGCATCAAGCTGATAGAAGACCCGAGCAACGATAACCTTGCTGTACCCGAGGAGTTGCCTACCGGTAACGGGGTCTGGTCGGTAACGCCTGGGATCTCGCTGGTCAAGACCTTCGACCCGGCCGTTCTGTTCGGCTCCCTGGCCTACACCTACAACATCGAGGACTCCTTCAGCGACATCAGTCCTCAGGTTGGCTCCAAGGTGAAGGGGGACGTGAAACTGGGCGACTCCTGGCAGGTCGGTGCCGGTATTGCGTTTGCCTTGAACGAGAAGATGAGTATGTCGTTCTCGTTCACCGATCAATTCGCCAGCAAGAGCAAGATCAAGCCTGATGGTGGTGATTGGCAATCAATTACCAATAGCGACTACAACTCTGCCAACTTCAACATCGGCATGACCCTGGCAGCCTCCGACAACCTGACGATCGTGCCCAACCTGGCCATCGGCCTGACCGAAGACGCACCCGACTTTTCCTTCAGCCTGAAATTTCCGTACTACTTCTAATGACGCACCCACAAAAAACCCCGCTGCGACTCAAATCGCACCGGGGCTTTTTTCACCTGTAGGAGCGAGGCTAGCCCTAATGCCAGTCAGTTAAGGCATTTGTAGGAGCGAGCTTGCTCGCGAAAAACTTCAGGACGCCGCGTTCATTCAGAAGTTCCGCGTTAACGTTAACGATTTACGCGAGAAATCGAGCGTCGACCGGCTGCTCCTACAGTTTAC
>NZ_JBOIBY010000084.1:0-2460 GCF_050739655.1 Pseudomonas sp.
GCAGTGTGTCGGTCGATATCTGCATTGACTGACACACCGCCTTCGCGAGCAAGCCCGCTCCCACTTTGGACTGTGTGCATCCACCTTTCAAACCTGTATAGACAATCCCATCCGTCGCAACAATTGGATATAAAAGTCTGATTGTCATTTTCATTGCTGTATCCTGCCCAGGCTTTTTTGAAAGCGAGGATCTACCAGATCTATCAACAGACTTAGCGAGGAGCGCAACCATGCACGAGATTCCTAATCTCCCCTTCCCAAGCCTGCACGTACCTGAGCAGACGACCACGCAGCAAGCCGGAGCCCAACAGCCCCAGCCGAAAGAAGCCACTGACCGCCGCAAGGCTGACAGCGAAGACTGAAACACCCGCCGTACAGACCGTGTGGAAAGCGCTAACATGCGCTTTCCACACTGCCTGAAATGAGCCCTTTCCCATGACCGATGAATTCAGCGAAGCGCAGGCCAGCATCCTGATCGGCACCGCCGAGAAAATGATCGAGATCTGGAATCGCCTGTCCCCTGAGAAACAAGCTGCCTTGATCGCCCGCTTTGGCACCCAGGAAAATGCGCTGGCCGCACTGGTCACTACGCAGTTGGTTGCGCCTGCCAAATCCTGACTGATCCCCTCCGGCAAATAGTTTTACTTTTTCACAACCCACGGTCGCTCACCCCGCTATCATAAGCAGCCTATCTATCCTGCTTTACCGTGGACCTTTACCCATGCCTGAAAAACAGCGCCCCCTGGCGGTCACGCTGCAAGTTGTTTCCATCGTCCTTTTCACCTTTATCGGCTACCTCAATATCGGCATCCCCTTGGCCGTATTGCCCGGTTACGTCCACAGCGAGCTGGGCTTCGGCGCGGTGATCGCGGGCCTGGTGATCAGCGTGCAATACCTGGCCACCCTGCTCAGCCGCCCGTATGCAGGGAAAATCATCGACAACAAAGGAAGCAAGCTGGCGGTGATGTATGGCCTGGCCGGTTGCGGCTTGAGCGGTGTGTTCATGCTGATCTCAGCCTGGACCCAAAGCCTGCCGATGCTCAGCCTGATCAGCCTGCTGATCGGTCGCCTGGTACTCGGCAGCGCGGAAAGCCTGGTGGGTTCGGGTTCGATTGGCTGGGGCATCGGCCGGGTCGGCGCGGCGAACACCGCCAAGGTCATCTCCTGGAATGGCATCGCCAGCTACGGCGCATTGGCGGTCGGTGCGCCGTTGGGCGTGTTGCTCGTCCATCAACTGGGCTTGTGGAGCATGGGCGTGAGCATCGTGCTGCTGGCGGTAATAGGCCTGCTGCTGGCGTGGCCGAAAACCGCTGCGCCAATCGTTGCGGGCGAACGCTTGCCGTTCATGCATGTACTTGGACGCGTGCTGCCGCATGGCTGTGGACTTGCCTTGGGCTCGATCGGATTTGGCACCATCGCCACTTTCATTACCCTGTATTACGCGACCCAACACTGGGACAACGCCGTGCTGTGCCTGAGCCTGTTCGGTGCCAGTTTCATCGGTGCGCGACTGCTGTTCGGCAACCTGATCAACCGCCTTGGCGGCTTTCGCGTGGCGATTGCCTGTCTGTCAGTGGAAACCCTGGGCCTTTTACTGCTGTGGCTGGCACCAGACGCCCACTGGGCGCTGGCGGGCGCGGCGTTGAGCGGCTTCGGATTCTCGCTGGTGTTTCCGGCGCTGGGGGTGGAAGCGGTCAATCTGGTGCCTGCCTCCAGCCGTGGCGCGGCAGTCGGTGCCTATTCGCTGTTCATCGATTTGTCGTTGGGAATCACCGGGCCATTGGCTGGTGCGATTGCGGCGGGGTTCGGATTTGCTTCGATTTTCCTGTTCGCCGCCTTCGCCGCACTGAGCGGCCTGGCACTGAGCGTTTACCTGTACCGACAGGCACCCAAGCAACGCGAAGCGCGGGAGTCGCACTAAAAATCGACCTTGCCGCGCCCGGCCTTGATATTGCCCCGCTTGCTCTTGGACTCCAGCCTACGAGTCTTCGAACCGAGGGTCGGCTTGGTCGGCCGGCGTTTCTTCTCGACCTTGGTGGCACTCAGGATCAGCTCGATCAAACGCTCCAGCGCGTCGGCACGGTTCTGCTCCTGGGTCCGATATTGCTGGGCCTTGATGATCAACACGCCATCGCTGGTAATGCGGCTGTCGCGCAACGCCAACAGCCGCTCCTTGTAGAACTCAGGCAGCGACGAGGCCGGAATGTCGAAGCGCAGGTGCACGGCGCTGGAGACCTTGTTGACGTTCTGCCCACCGGCACCTTGCGCGCGAATGTACGTCAACTCGATCTCGGCATCCGGCAGATGCACGTTGTTGGAAATGACCAGCATGGAAAAGCGTCCGGGTTCGGGGCGTTCAGGATACCGCGAATGAGTGTCAGGAACGCAGCAGAACCAATGTGGGAGCGGGCTTGCTCGCGAATGCGGAGTGTCAGTCGACTTGAATCCTGACGGTTGAAC
>NZ_JBOIBY010000085.1:0-1064 GCF_050739655.1 Pseudomonas sp.
GATCGCAGCCTGCGGCAGCTCAGGTGCGGGGGTGTCAGAGAGTGAGGCGTTCTCCAAGGTTTTCTTCTTTCAACACATCAAACAACGCCTGCGCCGCCGCCGACAGCTCTCCCCCCGGCAAAGTCAGCACGCCAAGCGCCCGCTCCACCACCGGATCGCACAAGGTAATGCAGCGCGCGCCCAGTTCGCGCATCTGCCCGGCACACAACGCCGGCACCGCACTCACCCCGAGCCCGCTGGCGACCATGCGTCCCACCGTCGCCAGTTGATGGCTTTCAAACTCCACCGGCAGTTTCATGCCACGCGCCTGCAGATGCTCTTCCAGCATCACCCGCACCGTCGACGGACGTTGCAAGGTGATGAACGGCTCCTTGAGCAGCGTCTGCCAGTCGACTTCATCCCGTTCGACCAACGGCGAATCATGGGGCACCACCGCCACGAAACGATCGATGTACAACGGCGTGAATTGCAGCGACGAGCTCATGGTCGGCTCGAATGCCACCCCCAGTTCCACCTGGCGGTCACGGACCATTTCCAGCACCTGCTCGTTGATCACGTCGTTGACCGTGACGTTTACGTTGGGATAACGGGCTCGGAAAGTCTTGAGCATCGGCGGCAGCAGGTTGCCGGCAAACGACGGCATCGCCGCCAGGGTCACGCGGCCACGCTGCAAGGTGAAACGCTGGCGCAGTTCGTCTTCGGCATTGTCCCAATCGGCAATCAAACGGCGCGCCAGCGGCACCAAGGCTTCACCTTCGGCTGTCAGGCTCACGTTGCGCGTATTACGGGTGAACAATCGCCCGCCAAGGCCCTCTTCCAAGGCCTTGATCGTCAGGCTCAAGGCTGACTGAGATAGGTGCAGCCGCTCGCAAGCCACGGCGAAACTCAGGCTCTGGGCCACGGCGAGAAAGGCGCGGATCTGCTTAACGGTCATTCAACACCTCTCCAACCTGACTACATTAATCCGACATCCCACACGGTCACCCTGTAGGAGCTGCCGAAGGCTGCGATCTTTTGATCTTGATCTTCAACGATCCCGGCACCGCCAAAAGCAACATCAAAAG
>NZ_JBOIBY010000086.1:0-11899 GCF_050739655.1 Pseudomonas sp.
ACAGCGTCAGCCATCGAACCCATGTACAGCTGGATAGCGCGGATTGCGTCATCGTTGCCTGGGATGATGTAGTCAACGCCTTCCGGGCTGCTGTTGGTATCGACTACGCCGATAACCGGGATGCCCAGCTTGTTGGCTTCGGTGATCGCGATGCGCTCGTGATCAACGTCGATAACGAACAGAGCGTCTGGCAGACCGCCCATGTCCTTGATACCACCCAGGGAACGATCCAGCTTTTCCAGGTCACGGGAGCGCATCAGCGCTTCTTTCTTGGTCAGCTTGGCGAAAGTACCGTCTTCGGCTTGCACTTCAAGGTCACGCAGACGCTTGATGGAAGCACGGATGGTTTTGAAGTTGGTCAGCATGCCGCCCAACCAGCGGTGATCGACGTACGGCGAACCGCAACGTGCTGCTTCTTCAGCAACGATCTTGCCAGCGGAACGCTTGGTGCCGACGAACAGAATCTTGTTTTTGCCCTGGGCCAGACGCTCTACGAAAGTCAGAGCTTCGTTGAACATTGGCAGGGTTTTTTCAAGGTTGATGATGTGGATCTTGTTACGCGCGCCGAAAATGTATTTACCCATTTTCGGGTTCCAGTAACGGGTCTGGTGACCGAAGTGCACACCGGCCTTCAGCATATCGCGCATGTTGACTTGGGACATGATAGTTCCTTAATAAGTCGGGTTTGGCCTCCACGTATCCCAATGACCAACCAGCAGCATCAGCTGAAGGCACCCAGGTCATCGTGTCGACACGTGTGTGGATTTAAGCTTCTCGGGGACATCCCCGGAAAGCGGCGCATTTTATATCACAGGGCAGGAAAAAACGGAACCCGGATTCTGAAATCCCTGTGATCAAGATGCTCTCCCCTTGGAATCCGCCCAGAATGCACCATCCTAATAGAAGGAAGCGATGCACAGAGGCGCGGATTTGCGCTGATCGTCTGTTAGAATCGCGTTTTTCAGGGCTGCGAAATTCGATCGCGCAATGCCCATTCCGTTTGAAAAGCGCCGTCGAGCGCAGAGAGAGCCTGTATGACCGTCACCCTCAAGACCCCCGAGGACATCGCAAAAATGCGCATCGCCGGCAAACTGGCCGCCGATGTGCTAGAAATGATTGCCGAACATGTCAAACCGGGCGTGACCACCGACCAACTGAACCAGATCTGCCACGACTATATCGTCAACGAGCAGAAAGCCATCCCTGCTCCCCTCAACTACAAGGGTTATCCGAAGTCGATCTGCACTTCGATCAACCACGTGGTTTGCCACGGTATTCCGAACGACAAGCCGCTCAAGGATGGTGACACGCTGAACATCGATATCACCGTCATCAAGGACGGTTATCACGGTGATACCAGCCGCATGTTCCACGTCGGCACGGTGCCGGTCTGGGCCGAGCGCCTGTCCCAGGTCACCCAGGAATGCATGTACAAAGCCATTGAAATCGTCAAGCCAGGCTGCCGTCTGGGCGATATCGGCGAAATCATCCAGAAGCATGCCGAGAAAAATGGCTTCTCGGTGGTTCGCGAGTTCTGCGGCCACGGCATCGGCAAAGTGTTCCACGAGGAGCCGCAGATCCTGCACTACGGCCGCGCTGGCACCGGCATGGAACTGAAGGCCGGCATGACCTTTACCATCGAGCCGATGATCAATCAGGGCAAGGCGGACACCAAGGTACTGGGCGACGGCTGGACCGCGATCACCAAGGACCGCAAGCTGTCGGCACAGTGGGAGCACACCCTGCTGGTGACCGAAACCGGCTACGAGATCTTCACCCTGCGCAGCGATGACACCATCCCCCGCGTTTCGGCCTGATCCAGTTACCGCATCCCGCCTATAGAAGGAAAGCCAATCGATGCCGCAGGTGGATCCCGAACTCTTCGACCGTGGCCAGTTCCAGGCTGAACTGGCCCTGAAGGCAAGCCCCATCGCTGCTTTCAAAAAGGCGATCCGCCAGGCACGCGAGGTGCTCGATACGCGCTTTCGCAATGGCCGGGAAATCCGTCGCCTGATCGAAGATCGAGCCTGGTTCGTCGATAACATCCTGCAAAAGGCCTGGGAGCAATTCAACTGGAGTGAAGACGCCGACATCGCGCTTGTCGCGGTCGGCGGCTACGGTCGCGGGGAACTGCACCCTTATTCCGACATCGATTTGCTCATCCTGCTCGACAGCGCTGACCATGAAGTTTTCCGCGATTCCATCGAGCGTTTTCTGACGCTGTTGTGGGACATTGGCCTGGAAGTAGGCCAGAGCGTTCGCTCGGTCGAGGAATGCGCCGTCGAGGCCCGCGCCGACCTGACGGTGGTGACCAACCTGATGGAAAGCCGGACCATTACCGGCCCCGAGCATCTGCGTCAGCGTATGCTGGATGTCACCAGCACCGCGCACATGTGGCCAAGCAAGGACTTCTTCCTGGCCAAGCGTGCCGAGCAGAAGGCCCGCCACCACAAATACTTCGACACCGAATACAACCTGGAACCCAACGTCAAAGGCTCGCCGGGCGGACTTCGGGACATCCAGACAATTCTGTGGGTAGCCCGTCGCGAGTACGGCACCCTGAACCTGCGGGCACTGGCCGGTGAAGGCTTCCTGGTCGAAAGCGAAAACGCCCTGCTGGCGTCGTCACAGGAATTCCTTTGGAAAGTACGTTACGCCCTGCACATGCTCGCCGGACGCGCCGAAGACCGATTGTTGTTCGACCATCAGCGCACCATTGCCGGAATATTGGGGTTTGAAGGTGACGACGCCAAGCAAGCCGTCGAAAACTTCATGCAACAGTATTTCCGCGTGGTGATGAGCATTGCCCAGCTCAGCGACCTGATCATCCAGCACTTCGAAGAAGTCATCCTCGCGCCGGAGGACGAAGCGCCACCACAACCCATCAACTCGCGATTTCAGCTGCACGATGGTTACATCGAGGCGCGCAGCGACAACGTCTTCCGCCGCACGCCGTTCGCGATGCTCGAAATATTCGTGCTAATGGCTCAGCAGCCGGAAATCAAAGGTGTGCGCGCCGACACCATTCGCCTGCTGCGCGAGAATCGCCATCTGATCGACGACGATTTTCGCAATGACATTCGTAATACCAGCCTGTTTATCGAACTGTTCAAATGCAAGTTCGGCATTCATCGCAACCTGCGACGGATGAACCGATACGGCATCCTCGGGCGTTATTTGCCGGAGTTCGGCTTCATTGTCGGCCAGATGCAGCACGACCTTTTTCACATCTATACGGTCGACGCCCACACCCTGAACCTGATCAAACATCTGCGTAAGTTGCAGTACACCCAGGTGTCGGAAAAATTCCCGCTGGCCAGCAAACTCATGGGCAAACTGCCCAAGCCCGAGCTGATCTATCTGGCCGGCCTGTACCACGATATCGGCAAGGGACGGCATGGCGACCACTCGGAGGTCGGTGCAGTAGACGCGCAGGCCTTCTGCCAGCGTCATCAGCTGCCGGTGTGGGACAGTCGCCTGATCGTCTGGCTGGTACAAAACCATCTAGTGATGTCGACCACTGCCCAGCGCAAGGACCTGTCCGACCCGCAGGTGATCCACGACTTCGCCCAGGCGGTGGGCGACGAAACCCGCCTCAACTACCTGTACGTGCTGACCGTCTCCGACATCAACGCAACCAACCCGACGCTATGGAATTCCTGGCGTGCCAGCCTGCTGCGCCAGCTCTACACCGAGACCAAGCGTGCCTTGCGCCGCGGTCTGGAAAACCCGGTGGACCGCGAAGAACAGATCCGCCAGACCCAGAGTGCAGCCCTGGACATTCTGGTACGCGGCGGCACCGACCCGGACGATGTCGAGCAGCTGTGGGCACAATTGGGCGACGACTACTTCCTGCGTCACACTGCCGGCGATGTCGCCTGGCACAGTGATGCGATCCTCCAGCAACCGGTCGACGGCGGACCACTGGTGCTGATCAAGGAAACCACACAGCGCGAATTCGAAGGTGGCACGCAGATCTTCATCTACGCACCGGACCAGCACGACTTCTTTGCGGTGACCGTGGCCGCGATGGACCAGCTCAACCTGAACATCCACGACGCCCGGGTCATCACCTCCAGCAGCCAATTCACCCTCGACACCTACATCGTGCTCGACACCGACGGCGACTCGATCGGTGATAACCCGGTGCGGGTCAAACAGATCCGCGACGGCCTGACCGAAGCCCTGCGCAACCCGGACGATTACCCGACCATCATCCAGCGTCGTGTGCCGCGCCAGCTCAAGCATTTCGCCTTTGCACCGCAGGTGACGATCCACAACGACGCCCAGCGTCCGGTGACCGTGCTGGAACTGACCGCTCCCGACCGCCCGGGACTGCTGGCGCGTATCGGCACGATTTTCCTGGAGTTCGACCTGTCGCTGCAGAACGCCAAGATCGCCACCCTCGGCGAGCGCGTGGAAGACGTATTCTTCATCACCGACGCCAATAATCACCCCCTGTCCGACCCATTGCTGTGCAGCCGGTTACAAGATGCAATCGTCGAGCAGTTGAGCGTCAATCAGGAACCCGATATCAAACTGTCGCGCATCAGCATCTGACTTAACAACGGCCTACAGAGGGCGCGCCGCCCCACACCGAACGAGATTTATCGATGAACAACGCTTTGTCCCAATTGCAGCCCTACCCGTTCGAGAAACTCCGCGTCCTGCTTGGCAGCGTCACCCCCAACCCGGACAAGCGTCCAATCGCGCTGTCCATCGGCGAGCCGAAACACCGCTCGCCCACCTTCGTTGCCGAAGCCCTGGCCAGCAATCTGGAAAAGATGGCGGTGTATCCGACCACCCTCGGTATCGCGGAGCTGCGTGAGTCGATCGCCGCCTGGTGCGAGCGCCGCTTCAACGTGCCCACTGGCTGGATCGACCCGGCGCGCAACGTGCTACCGGTCAACGGTACCCGTGAAGCGCTGTTCGCCTTTACCCAGACAGTGGTCAACCGTAGCGACGAGGCCTTGGTCGTCAGCCCGAACCCGTTCTACCAGATCTACGAAGGCGCGGCCTTTCTCGCCGGGGCCAAGCCGCACTACCTGCCCTGCCTGGACGAAAACGGCTTCAACCCGGATTTCGACGCTGTTTCGCCGGACATCTGGAAACGTTGCCAGATCCTGTTCCTGTGCTCGCCAGGCAACCCGACCGGCGCCCTGATTCCGCTCGACACCCTGAAAAAACTGATTGCACTGGCAGACGAGTACGACTTCGTGATTGCCGCAGACGAGTGCTACAGCGAGCTGTACTTCGACGAACAAACCCCTCCACCAGGCCTGCTCAGCGCCTGTGCGGAACTGGGCCGCAAGGATTTCAAGCGTTGCGTGGTGTTCCACAGCCTGTCCAAGCGTTCGAATCTGCCAGGCTTGCGTTCGGGCTTTGTGGCCGGTGATGCGGATGTCCTCAAAGGTTTCCTGCTCTATCGCACCTACCACGGCTGCGCGATGCCGGTTCAGACGCAACTGGCCAGCGTTGCTGCCTGGAACGACGAAGTGCACGTGCGGGCCAACCGTGCGCTGTATCGCGAAAAGTTCGACGCCGTACTGGAAATCCTCAGCCCGGTACTGGACGTACAGCGCCCGGATGGCAGTTTCTACCTGTGGCCGAATGTGGCCGGTGACGACGCAGCCTTCTGCCGGGACCTGTTCGAACAGGAGCATGTGACCGTGGTGCCGGGCTCCTACCTTTCGCGCGATGTCGAGGGCGTAAATCCGGGTGCCGGGCGGATACGCATGGCGTTGGTTGCGCCGTTGGCTGAGTGTGTTGAAGCTGCCGAGCGGATTCGCGACTTTATAAAATCTCGCAATAACCAATAATCCACAGCCTGCACCGCGCAATGCGGTGCAGGCTTTTCAAGTTTCGTAACTTAGCAAGTTTCAATCAATGATTCGAAACACAGCGCACAACTTATAAGCTATACAACCACACTGTCCGTAAATACCTTGAGGGCTCACCCACAATCAAACGGCATAAAAACATGCATCAACTTAATTACTGCAAACTCCTAACGCCATCCGACCCTGTGACTTCTTACAATACCGCAATCTCTGAGCGACCCAGTAATTACACCAGCAATAGCGGCGGGCGAAAAAAACGCGGCATAGGGGAGCACACCAAGTACTGGCAGCCAGGAAAAACCTTAAAAATCCTTGTTTTCAAATTTGACGAACAATCTTTTGACGTCGTACAAAACGCCGCGAGCAAATGGCTTCCCTACGTTAATCTGAAATTCGAATTCATCGAGATGGATGAACAGGACATTTTCGCAAGCGAAGAACGTCTGGGCGACATTCGAGTTGACTTCCACCCTAAATACGCTGCTGGAGGGATCTCATATTTAGGTACCGACTCTCTCATCGGCAATCCTCATGCGCCATCGATGATGCTGGGGACTAAATTTGACTCCCCCCATTACGAAAGTATGGTGATACATGAATTTGGTCATGCACTTGGTTTAAATCATGAACATCAACATCCGGACGCAGGAATACCGTGGGACAGGGAAAAAGCATATTTTCATTTTGCTGCATCCGCCAACCTCTCAAAAGCTGAAGTCGACGCCAATGTATTCCCTCGCGAGCGTAACCCCGATCAAATTTATACCCCCTACGATCGACTTTCCATAATGCATTACGAAGTTAACAACGAACTTACCGTGGGTAACTGGCATCAACCCGCCAACATGCAGATCAGTGATGGCGACATCGCGATGATGCGCAGGATCTATCCGTAACGCCAGCTCACCGGATATACAAAGTTATTTCACTTGCCCCAACTTCGCTTCACTCAAATCTAATTCCCCCAACACTTCACGCAACACGTCATCACCAATCTGGTGATGACGACTCAGGCTATACAGTTCCAGGCGCTGCGCCCGTAGTGCCTTCAAACGTAACCGTCGCTCCAGCAAATCCATCTGAAATGCCAATGCCTGAGCTTCGGCGGAGTCGTTGAACACCTCCAGTTGATACCGGTACTCGGACATGATCCGCGCCTTGAGCTCAACCGCAAGCGCCGCCTGAGTGGCATCCTGCGGATTGAGCTCTTCTGTTTCCAGCGCATGTATCGCCGCCTCAGCCGTCTTGCGCCAGGCGTCTCGCACTTCATTGCGGCGCTTGTCGTCCGGACTTTTCTCGATGCCGCGCAGCAGCAACGGCAAAACGATACATGCAGCAATCAACGACAGCAGAATCACCCCGGCAGCAATGAAGATAAGCAAGTCGCGCTCGGGAAATGCACTGGCACCCATCAGTATCGGCACTGACATCACACCCGCCAGAGTCACTGCACCGCGCACACCGCCCACCGTCAGCAACCAACAGGAACGCGCGCTCGGCACTCGGGTAATCGCTTCCTTGCCACGCCAGCGCCGCACAAAAATCGACAGACGCCAGATGCTTTGCACCCAGACAAACCGCAACACCAGCAACACCAGGAAAATCGCCACCACGTCGAAGCCGCGATAAAGCAATGTCGGCCACAGCGAATCTTCATGGCTGGCCACCGCTTTGATGATGTCGGGAAGCTGCAACCCCAGCAGCAGGAAGATCAGCCCATTGAAGGCGAACTCCAACAGCGACCAGACGCTGCGGTTGAGCAGTCGGGTATTGGTCTGGCGCGGCAGCAGGTCAAGCCAGCTCTGCATCATCCCCGCCGCCACCGCCGACAGAATGCCCGATGCGCCCACGCGCTCGGCCAGCACGTATGCGGCAAACGGCAGCAGCAACATAAAGACGACGTGGGTGGCCGGGTCATCCCAGCCACGGGCAATCATCCACGAGCGCAAACGCCCGACCAGCCAGCTCAACGCAACACCGAGAGCCAGGCCACCCACCGCCACCAGAACAAAGGTCACACTGGCGTTGGCCAGTGAAAATACGCCGGTCACCGCCGCTGCCAGGGCGAACTTGAACGTTACAAGGCCCGAGGCATCGTTCATCAACGCCTCCCCCTGCAGCATGTGCATCAGAGGCGTGGGCAGACGATTCTGGGTGATAGCGGAAACCGCCACGGCGTCGGTCGGCGACAACACTGCAGCCAGGGCGAAGGCGACTGGCAGCGGAATACTCGGCAACAACCAGTGAATGAAATATCCGGCACCGACCACGGTGAACAGCACCAACCCTACCGCCAGCGTCAGGATCGGTCCGCGCAAGCGCCAGAATTCACGTTTTGGCATGCGCCAGCCATCGGAAAACAACAGTGGCGGCAGAAACAGAAAAAGAAACAATTCAGGGTCCAGTGCCACGTGCAGACCAAGGGTCGGCCATGCGAGCAAGGCCCCGGCGCCGATTTGAACCAACGGCAACGGCAGCGGGACTACCCGTCCGATCAGGCGTGAGACGCCGACCAGCATCAACAGGATCAGGACGGTGTAAGCGGTCTGCATAAAGCGTGGTTCCCGGACAATCGACAGCGTTGAAGTGCCATATTAGACGCTTAGACTGCGAACGACCCTTGCACCTATGTCGCACCCCGCCCCCTGTAGGAGCGAGCTTGCTCGCGATGGAGGTCAACGATAACGCTGGCAACCTGACACCCCGCGGCGTCCTGTCGTCCATCGCGAGCAAGCTCGCCCCTACAGGGTCGTTTTTGACCATAGCCGCCGCGAAACCGTCCGGTCATGGCATAATCCGTCACCTTTTTTCTTCAGCACCTGTAAAGGGGGCGATTCCTTGACCGTTTCAAGCAAAACGTTGCACCTTTTCGGCATCAAAGCCTGCGACACCATGAAAAAGGCGCGCACCTGGCTCGATGAACACGCTGTCAGCTATGACTTCCATGATTACAAAGCGGTCGGTATCGACCGTGAATACCTGACCCAATGGTGCAACGAGCACGGCTGGGAAGTGGTGTTGAACCGTGCAGGCACGACCTTTCGCAAGCTCGACGACGAACGCAAAGCCGATCTCGACCAGTCGAAAGCCATCGAACTGATGCTCGCACAACCTTCGATGATCAAGCGCCCGGTGCTCGATCTCGGTGACCGAACCCTGATTGGCTTCAAGCCAGATATCTACGCGGCCGCGCTCAAGTAAGCAGCCCGTTTCAATTTGTTAGAGGTATCAACATGTCCAATTCTCCGTTCAGCCTGGCCTTTGGTGTCGGCACTCAAAACCGTCAAGGCGCCTGGCTGGAAGTGTTCTACGCACAGCCATTGCTCAACCCGTCGGCTGATCTGGTCGCGGCCATTGCGCCGATTCTGGGTTACACCGAAGGCAATCAGGCCATCACTTTCACCAACGCTCAAGCCGCGCAACTGGCTGAAGTGGTTAAAGGTGTTGACGCTGCCCAGGCTGCCCTGCTGACCCGCCTGGCCGAGAGCCACAAGCCGCTGGTCGCAACCATTCTGGCCGAAGACGCGCAACTGTCCTCCACGCCTGAGGCTTACCTCAAGCTGCATCTGCTGTCCCACCGCCTGGTCAAGCCGCATGGCCTGAACCTGGCCGGCATCTTCCCGTTGCTGCCGAACGTGGCCTGGACCAGCCAGGGCGCGATCGACCTGTCTGAACTGGCTGAACACCAACTGGAAGCGCGCCTGCGTGGCGAGTTGCTGGAAGTGTTCTCGGTGGACAAGTTCCCGAAAATGACCGACTACGTGGTTCCGGCCGGTGTGCGTATCGCTGACGCGGCGCGTCTGCGTCTGGGCGCCTACGTGGGCGAAGGCACCACCGTGATGCACGAAGGTTTCATCAACTTCAACGCTGGCACCGAAGGCCCGGGCATGATTGAAGGCCGCGTATCTGCTGGCGTATTCGTCGGCAAGGGTTCGGACCTGGGCGGCGGTTGCTCGACCATGGGTACCCTGTCGGGTGGCGGCAACATCGTGATCAAGGTTGGCGAAGGCTGCCTGATTGGCGCCAACGCCGGTATCGGCATCCCGTTGGGCGACCGCAACACCGTTGAATCGGGCCTGTACGTGACCGCTGGCACCAAAGTGGCGCTGCTGGACGAGAAGAACCAACTGGTCAAAGTGGTCAAGGCCCGTGAACTGGCCGGCCAGACTGACCTGTTGTTCCGTCGCAATTCGGAAACCGGTGCCGTGGAATGCAAAACCCACAAATCGGCCATCGAACTGAACGAAGCGCTGCACGCTCATAACTAAGGCGTTGCACGATCATCTTGTAGGAGCGAGCTTGCTCGCGAAAAGCGTATGGGCACCGCGGTTAATCAGATAGCGCGGGTTATCGTTCAAGTTCTTCGCGAGCAAGCTCGCTCCTACATGGGTCAAGCGCCCCCCCGCCCATGTTCGATAGGGCTCGAAAGCATGATGATTCTCTCTCCCTGGCGCGCCGATTTTCCGGCCATCGCCGCCCTGCAACGGCAAGACCAGACCTATCTGGACAACGCCGCCACCACGCAAAAACCCCAAGCCCTGCTCGATGCCCTGGCGTATTACTACGCCAACGGTGCGGCCAACGTGCATCGCGCGCAACACTTGCCCGGCGCCCATGCCACCCAGGCGTTCGAGGACAGCCGTCGCAAAGTCGCGCAATGGCTCAACGCCGGCGACAGCGGGCAAATCATTTTTACCCACGGCGCAACCTCTGCGCTGAACCTCCTGGCCTATGGCCTGGAACCACTTTTCAATCCAGGCGATGAGATTGTCATCAGCGCCCTGGAACATCACGCCAACCTGCTGCCCTGGCAGCAACTGGCGAAGCGTCGCGACCTGAAACTGGTGATCCTGCCGCTGGATGCCGACGGCGTGATCGACCTTGAGGCCGCCACCGCCCTGATCGGCCCCCGCACACGCCTGTTGGCCGTCAGTCAGTTGTCCAACGTGATCGGCGCCTGGCAGCCGCTGCCCGAACTGTTGCGGCTGGCCAAGGCGCGCAATGCCCTGACGGTGATCGATGGCGCTCAAGGTGTGGTTCATGGACGCCACGACGTGCAGGCGCTGGGTTGCGACTTCTACGTGTTTTCCAGCCACAAACTCTACGGCCCGGATGGTTTGGGTGTGCTGTTCGCACGTAATGAAGCGCTTGAACACTTACGCCCTTGGCAGTTCGGTGGCGAAATGGTGCTGGACGCCAATTACCACGACGCGCGCTTTCGCCCGGCGCCATTGGGCTTCGAAGCCGGCACGCCCCCCATTGCCAGTGTCATCGGACTTGGGGCGACGCTGGATTACCTTGCCGGTCTGGATCAGGACGTCGTGTCCGCCCACGAAGCGGCACTGCATGACTATTTGCTCAAGGGCCTGATGTCACGCACCGGCATTCGCTTGTTGGGCAAACCGCAACTGGCCTTGGCCAGCTTTACCGTCGAGGGTGTGCATAACTCGGATGTGGCTCACCTGCTAACCGAACAAGGCATCGCCGTGCGCGCCGGTCATCACTGCGCCATGCCGTTGCTCAAGAGCCTTGAACTGGCCGGGGCGATTCGGGTGTCGTTGGCGCTGTATAACGATTCCGAAGACCTGGATCGATTCTTTGCGGCGCTGGATCAGGCGCTGGAGTTGCTGCGATGAACCTGCCTGCTGAAGCCGTGACCGCGTTGCAAGCCTTTCAGAATTTACCGGGCTGGGAACAACGGGCACGTCTGTTGATGCAATGGGGCGAGCGCCTGCCGGCGTTGAGCGATGAGGATATGATCGAGGCCAACCGCGTGCATGGCTGCGAAAGCCAGGTGTGGTTGGTCGGCGAATTACGGGACGGGCATTGGCAGTTCCGCGCCAACAGTGATGCACGGCTGATTCGGGGGTTGGTGGCGTTGCTGCTGGCGCGGGTCAATGGACTGTCCGCGGCAGAGTTGCAGCAGGTGGATCTGGCGGACTGGTTCAATCAGCTTGGGCTGGGGCGACAGTTGTCCCAGTCGCGCAGTAATGGCTTGAATGCGGTGCTTCAGCGGATGCGTGAACTGGCCGCTTGACCCTGCAAGATCCCTCTGTAGG
>NZ_JBOIBY010000087.1:0-6661 GCF_050739655.1 Pseudomonas sp.
CGCCAGAGAACCCTGTGGGAGCGGGCTTGCCCGCGATGGACCGCGTAGCGGTCCCGCTGGATCGATCAGGCTGGCGAATGCTCTTGCATCGCCGCCTTGTAGATCGAGTTCTTCGGCTGCGCAAACAACCGCTCCATCATCGGTTCAAAGAAACTCAATGGCAGAGTGTCATACGCCGGATCAAACGCTGCAGCGTCATACTTGGCGCAGAACTCGATGGTCGCCTGATACTGCTCATGCCCCTTGAATTGCTCCCGCAAATGCCGGTCCATGCCCAAGTGATGGAAGAAGTAGTAGCCCTGAAAAATCCCGTGTTTCTCCACCATCCACAAATTATCGGCGCTGACGAAAGGCTTGAGGATCGCCGCCGCAATATCCGGGTGATTGTAGGAACCCAGCGTGTCGCCGATGTCATGGAGCAGGGCGCAGACCACGTATTCTTCATCGCGACCGTCACGCCAGGCGCGGGTCGCGGTTTGCAGGGAATGGGTCAGGCGATCCACTGGAAAACCGCCAAAATCCCCTTCCAGCAACTTCAGGTGCGCCAGGATTCGTGATGGCAATTGCCGGGCGTAGGCACTGAAATCCGCGGCGATGATCGCCCAGTCTTCCTGCGTGCCGTCCTTCATATGGGTGAAACGAGCGTTGGGATTCATCGGCAATCCTCTGAAGTTCTAGAACGGCACGCGCCCCAGAATCATGTCGCGATACATGACGAAATCACCGAGCAAGCTGTAGAACGGGTGCTGAAAGGTTGCAGGACGATTCTTCTCGAAGAAGAAATGTCCTACCCAGGCGAAGCTGTATCCCGCCAGTGGCAAGGCCCACAACAGCATCCACGCGCCTCGGCCGATGGTCAGCGCCAGAATGAAAATAACCAGTGTCGTACCGATAAAGTGCAATCGTCGGCAGGTACTGTTGCTGTGCTCGCTGAGGTAATACGGGTAGAACTCAGCGAAGCTATTGAATCGTCGGATGTTTTCCACGACTGCGATCTCTGTGGTTATTGTTCTGACAGCAAGTTGTTCGGCGGGTAGCTTATTTAAGTCTAGAGTGAACAGTGATGTGAGCCAGTGACAATCGGCGCCACTTTAGTATCCTTCGGAATTGGCCGCGACGGCGGCTCATCATGATGCAAGAACCCGACATGAGCGAACGAACGACTTCTGCAAGCTGGGCGATGGGAATTGTCAAAGCACTGGAAATGGACGGCCTGGATTGCCGGGTTCTGTTCAATCAACTGGGGCTTGATTACGCGGCGCTGGACGATCCGGATGCCCGCTTCCCGCAAGATTCCATGACACGACTGTGGCAACGGGCGGTTGAGCTGTCCGGCAATCCGGCGATTGGCCTGAACATGGGCAAGGTGGTGCGACCGGCGCAGTTTCATGTCACCGGCTATGCCCTGATGTCCAGCCAGACCCTGGCCGAAGGTTTCAGGCGATTGGTGCGCTACCAGCGCATCATTGCTGAAAGTGCCGACCTGAGTTTTCGCCTGCTGGATGAGGGCTACGCGCTGATTCTGACGGTACATGGCGATCACTTGCCGCCAACCCGCCAGAGTGCCGAGGCCTCACTGGCCTGCGCCCTGGCACTGTGCGGCTGGCTGACCGGGCGTACGCTGCAACCGCGCAAGGTGCTGGTGCAGGGCGATGAGCCGGTCAATCTCGAACCCTATAAACAGGCTTTCCATGCACCGCTGGTGTTCAACGCGCCTTACGATGCGTTGATTTTCGAGCGCGCGGACATGGAAGCGCCGCTGCCGACGGCCAACGAAGCCATGGCGCTTCTGCATGACCGCTTTGCCGGTGAGTATCTGGCACGGTTTTCCGAGAGTCGTGTGACCCACAAGGCACGCCAGGTGTTATGCCGTTTATTGCCCCAGGGCGAGCCCAAGCGTGATGCCGTGGCGCAGACGCTGCACCTGTCGCAACGTACCTTGCAACGACGTTTGCAGGAGGAGGGCACGAGCTTCCAAACGCTGCTCGACGACACCCGGCGCGAATTGGCCGAGCAGTATCTGGCCCAACCCACCATGACCCTGCTGGAAATCGCCTATCTGCTGGGCTTTGCCGATCCGAGTAACTTCTTTCGCGCCTTCCGGCGCTGGTTCGACACCACGCCCGGTGAGTACCGGGCGCGGCTGGTGCAAGTGCCGATGCCGGTCAGTGACGCCAGAACGCCGGAATACACAGCACAAACACGGTAATGATCTCCAGTCGGCCAAGGAGCATGCCGAACGAGAGAATCCATTTGGCGGCGTCCGGCAGGGAGGCGAAGTTACCGGCCGGGCCGATGGTTTCGCCCAGGCCCGGGCCGACGCCGGACACCGTACTGGCCGCGCCGGTCAGGGCGGTCATCCAGTCCACGCCGAGCAGCGACAGCAGCAGCGCGATCACGCAGATGGTGATGGCGAAGAAGAACGAAAAGGTCAGGATCGACCGTACGATCTCTTCATCCAGCCGGTGCCCGTTGTACTTCTGTTTGATCACCGCGCGCGGGTGAATCAACTGGTTAAGGTTGGCCTTGAGCAGGATATAGGCCACCTGGAAGCGGAATATCTTGATCCCGCCGGCGGTTGAGCCAGAGCAACCACCAACGAAACCCAGATAGAAGAACAGCATCAGCGAGAAATTGCCCCACAGGCTGTAGTCCCCCAGCGCGAAACCCGTGGTCGTCACCACTGAGGTCACGTTCAGTGCCACGTGCCGCAGCGCCTCCAGCCAATGCAGCTTGGTGGTCCACCAGTACCAGGTGCCGAGCACCAGCCACGTCACCAACAGCATGCCGAGCAAGCCTTGCACTTGCTGATCCTTGATCAGCGCCTTGCGATTGCCGCGCAACGTCGCCACGTACAGGGTGAACGGCAGGCTGCCGAGAATCATGATGACGATCGCCACCCAGTGCACCGCCGGTTGCGTCCACTTGGCCAGGGACTGGTCGGAGGTAGAGAACCCGCCAGTGGAAATCGCCGACATGGCATGGTTGATTGCATCGAACGGGCTCATCCCGGCCCACCAGAACGCCAGGCTGCCGAGAATGGTTATGCCGACATAGGCCGCTACGATCAGGCGCGCCACCATGTGCGAGCGGGGCATGACTTTTTCGGAACGGTCCGACGACTCGGTCTGGAAGAGGCGCATGCCACCGATTCGCAGCAGGGGCAAAATCGCTACCGCCATGCCGATAAACCCGATGCCACCAATCCAGTGCAGTAACGAGCGCCACATCAGAATGCCGGGGGACATGTCGTCCAGGTGATTGAGCACCGTCGATCCTGTGGCGGTGATGCCGGACATGCTTTCGAAGAACGAATCGGTGTAGCTGATGTGTTGGGTCAGCAAAAACGGCAGCGCGGCGAAGATGCACACCACCAGCCAACTGCTGACGGTCAGCAGATACATGTCTCGTGGTCGCAGGTGTACATGCTCGGGGCGTCCGGGAATGACGAGGGCCAGGCCGGCGACAAAGGTGATCATGCTGGCCCAGAGAAACGACGGCAGGTCGCCGGTGCGATCGAAGATCACTAGCGTGGCCATGGGCACGACCATGGCGATGGCCAGGGTTATCAGGAAGATGCCGATGATGAAACCAATGAGACGCAAGGTCGGCAACGCCATGAAATCCGCTCGGCTGTAATGGGTAAGGGCGCCATTCTACCTGTGGGGCAGGGCATGTAAACCGGCACTCGGGCAGGACTTACAGCTAGAATAGCCGCACATTTTTTTCAGGAGGTGGCCGATGCAGGCTCTCGACGTTTTGCTCAACCGTGTTTCCGTCCCGCGACTGATCGAACCGGCACCGACCCAGGCACAGCGCGAAGTGCTGTTCGGCGCGGCCATGCGCGCTCCGGATCACGGGCATTTGCAGCCCTGGCGTTTTCTCACGGTCGAAGGCACGGCGCGCGAGCAAATGGGCGAGTTGCTGGCCGAAGCGGCGAAGCAGCAAGAAGGCGAAGTCACCGACGCGGCCATCGATAAGGCGCGCAATGGTCCGTTGCGTGCGCCCTTGGTAGTCGTGGTGATCGCGCGGGTGCAGGATCACGTCAAGTATCCGAAGTCCGAGCAGCTGCTGGCGGCAGGTTGCGCGGCCCACGGCATTTTGCTGGCGGCTTACGCGCAAGGCATTGGCGCGGTGTGGCGCACCGGTGATTTGGCTTACTCGCCGCACGTGGCGAAGGGCTTGGGCCTGGCGGAAGGGGAAGAGGTCATTGCCTTCCTGTACCTCGGCACGCCGCAGAAAGAACCGCGTGTGGCGGAGAAAGTCGACTTGGCCGAGTTTGTCAGCGCTTGGCCGGGTAAACCGTGACCCCTGTGGGAGCGAGACTGCTCGCGATAGCGTAGGCACATCCAGCATCAATGTGTCTGAAACTCCGCCATCGCGAGCAGGCTCGCTCCCACAGTTGATTTGGGTCGTTCAGAAAACTTAGGGCTGCACCACCCCCGGCGCCAAAGGCAATTCCAGACTGGCAATAAACCCACCCTCCGGGTGATTGGCCAGCACCAGGCTCCCGCCATGCCGTTCCGCCGCCCGCCGGGCGATGGCCAATCCCAAACCATGGCCGGCAGCGGTCTGTCCCGGCGCCCGGTAGAACGGTTCCCCCAGCTGATTCAAATGCTCGGCATCGACCCCAGGCCCGTGATCGCGCACGGTCACGACAATGCGCTCGCCGTGACGCAAAGCCTGCATTTCAATCGGCAGACCGCCCACCGGATTGAAGCGCTGGGCGTTGCGCAGCAGGTTGTCCACAGCGCGTTCGATCATGGTCGGCCACCCAGTCAGATTCAATTGTGGTTCGGCTTCGAGATGCACGAGCTGCTCTGGCGAACCCAGTTGCGCATCTTTTTGCAGGGTATTGAGCAGCGCGTTCAGATCGACCGCTTCGGCGCTGGCGTTGTCGGCATCGACCCGTGCCAGTACCAGAATTTCACTGATCAGTGCTTCGAGTCGGTCGCATTCACGGGTGAGGCGCGGCCAGAGTTTTTCCCGTTCTTCAGGGGAGGCCCGTTCGGCCAATGCCAGCGCAATGCGCAGGCGGGCGAGGGGCGAACGCAGTTCGTGGGACACATCACGCAGCAATTGCCGCTGACTGCCGATCAGGCTTTGCAGGCGCGCGCCCATACGGTTGAAGTCGTTGGCCAGCACCCCGAACTCATCGCGGCGGTTGGCCAGTTTCACCAGGCTGTTCTGTTGATAGGTGGTTTGTCCCAGGTCATGCACAGCCCCGCGTAGACGGCTGAGGGGGCGGGTAATGGAAAAGGTCACCAGCAGGCTGAACAACGTCAGCACCACCAATGCAATGCCCAATGCACTCAACGGCCAAAGCAGGCTTTCGCGGTGCCAGGCGTCGAGTTCCGGATGGGGAATGCGGTAGATCAGCAGGTAGGTGTCACCGGTTTTTTCGCTGGTGTACTCGTCGGTCAGACGGCGCCAGGGCAGACGGCGGTCATCGTTCTTCTGGCGTGCTTCGAACGCAGCAGCACGGCGTGGGAAGGTACCGCGCACCACCGGGTCGCCGCTTTCGTTGAGCACCTGAACGTCAATGTGATACTGGTGTTTGCGCTCCTGCAATAGTTCCTGAGCCGCTTCCTCACCCTGGGATTCGTAGGTTTGCGTCCATTGTTCGGCCAACGTGTTGAGGCCCGGATGGCGACTGAGAATCCATGCATCCTGGTTGAGCATGTGCCCGAGCAAAATGGACAGACCTGCAACCAGAGCGATGGCCAGCCAGAAGCTTGCCAGGATCCGCCAGAACAATGAGCGCACAGAAAATCCTCAAACAAACACCTTGTAGGAGCGAACTTGCTCGCGAAGGAGGTCAACGATAACGCTGGGAGCCTGACACACCACGGCGCACTAGAGACCTTCGCGAGCAAGCTCGCTCCTACAGGGATCGGAAAACAAAAGACCCAACGGTGTAGGCCGTTGGGTCCGGGGTCATCGCATTATTGCGCTTTTTGCGGTTGTTGCGCTTTCCAGGCCTTGAATTCAGCCCATTCGGCGCGACGCTCAGCCTGCTTCTTCTGGATTTCGTCGAATTTCTTCTGTTGATCAGGCTTCAGCACGGCCCGCACGTCAGACTCGGCTTTCTTGTGGTTGGCGGCCATTTCGTCCTTCATGGCTTTCTGGTCGGCTGGCGAAAGTTTCTCCAGGTACTTGTCGACCAGTTGCTTACGTTCGTGCATCTGCTCGCCCATGATCTTGCGGATCTGCTCGCGCTGTTCGCGGCTCAGGTCCAGTTGGCTGTATGGGCCTTTGCCGTGCATGCCATGCATCTGACCGCCGTGGCGCGAGCCATCCATCGGTCCATCCATAGGGCCGGTGCCTTCAGGCATGGCCATGGCCACGGTTGGCAGGGCGGCAGCGAACATCAGAGCGATAAGAGTCTTGCGCATGGTGAATCTCCTTGTCTCGTTCCCGGTACGTTCCGGATGAGTGCAGATTACGCAGATCAAGGTCAGCGGCGGTCAGCGGAGCGTAAAGCTTGGGTAAAGATGAGTTTCCGCCGACCTGACAAAACGTCCGGGTGACTTTCTGTAAGAGCAATCGAGCGTCGACCGGCTGCTCCTACAAGCTGTAGTAGTAACCGCGGCTGCGCAGGGCGACGATGCGCGGGCGGCCGTCGGGGTGTGGACCGATCTTCTTGCGCAGGTTGCTGACG
>NZ_JBOIBY010000088.1:0-7253 GCF_050739655.1 Pseudomonas sp.
GTGAAGGCCCAATCGCTAGCAGGCTAGCTCCCACAGGTTTTGCGGTGTTTGGTGATGATGGGTCCGACAGGTCGGAGCCGCCGCAGGCTGCGATCTTTTGATCTTAACCGCGGGCCAGTTCCAGCAACTTGGCCCGCCACGCAGCCTTTGCCGGCAATGCCAAAAAGAACTCATTCAACAGCGACTCACGGGCCGGATAGCTGAACGGCTCACCACTCAACTCCAGCACCTCACCGCCCGCGCCTTCCAGCACGCCTTGCGCTGCCGCGGTGTCCCACTGCGAAGTCGGTGCCAGGCGCGGATAGCAATCGGCGGCCCCTTCGGCCAACAAACAGAACTTCAGCGAACTGCCGATGTTGGCCAGCTGCAGGTCACCCAGGCTGGCACTCAAACCGGCCAGCAAACGTTCCTGTTCAGGGCTGGAATGGCGGCGACTGGCGACCACCGTAAAGGCCTCGCCCGGCGCCAGCACGTCACGCACATGAATGGCCACAGGTGTGCCACCTTTGTCACCACGCCATGCGCTCAATCCGGCACCGCCGACATAAAAACGCCCGCTGGTCGGCATCGAAACAACGCCAAACACCACGCGCCCCTGCTCGATCAACGCAATGTTGACGGTGAACTCTTCACTGCCGGAGATGAACTCCTTGGTCCCGTCCAATGGGTCGACCAGCCACCAGCGCTGCCACCCGGCGCGCACGCTTTGGGGGATGTTGGCGTCTTCCTCTGAAAGCACCGGAATGCTCGGGTCCAGCGCCGTCAGCCCGGCCACAATCAGGTGATGAGCCGCCAGGTCTGCGGCAGTCACCGGCGAGTCATCAGCTTTGGTCGTTACGGCTGTACCACTGCGCCAGAACGGCAAAATCGCTTCACCGGCCTTCAATGCCAGTTCGACCACCGGCGCCATCAACGGATGAGGGAAGTTCATGGCAGGAATACTCCACGCTGAGTCAGCAGATCGCGGGCCAGATACAGCGCCGCCAAGGCACGGCCCTCAGTGAAATGCGGGTTCTGCACCAATGCCGACAGCTCCCGCAGATTGACCTTGCCCAGGCCCATCGGCTCGGGCTCGTCACCCTCAAGACGTTCTTCGTAGAGATCGGTGGCCAGCACCACCTGAATTTTCTGGCTCATGTAGCCGGGCGACAACGATAGCTCGGTCAGATGTTCCAATTGCCGCGCGCCAAAACCGGCCTCTTCCATGAGTTCCCGCTCGGCCGCCGCCAGCACGTCTTCACCTGGCTCGATCAAGCCCTTGGGCAGAGACAACTCGTACTCTTCAGTGCCACCGCAATACTCCTCGACCAGCACCGCGTGATCGGCATCGAGCATCGCCACGACCATCACTGCGCCATAGCCTGCGCCCCTGCCGACCAATCGCTCATAAGTGCGTTCCACGCCATTGGAAAAGCGCAACTGCAGTGCTTCGACACGGAACAAACGGCTGGTAGCGACGATTTCGCGGGCGAGTATGGTGGGTTTCTGGCGCATGCAAAGCTCCTTGGCGTGAACGCGCTACTATAACGCGGCTTTCCCGATTATTTACGCCAGATATCTTTCTAAAGCCCGAGACGTTGCCATGCCTTCATTACCCTGGTCCGACATCGACACCGTTCTGCTGGACATGGACGGCACGCTGCTGGACCTGCACTTCGACAACCATTTCTGGCTGGAGCATCTTCCCCAGCGCTACGCCGACTTGCACGGCGTAAGCCGGGCCATGGCCGAGCTTGAGTTGCAACCGTTGTTCGAACGCAATGCCGGACAATTGCAGTGGTATTGCCTGGATTTCTGGAGTGCCGAACTGAATCTGCCAGTGCGGGAACTGAAGCTTGAAACCGCACACTTGATCGCCCTGCGCCCGGATGCAGACACCTTTTTGGCGGCGATCAAACAGGCGGGCAAACGCGTGATTCTGATCACCAACGCACACCGCGATTCGCTGTCGCTGAAACTGGAAAAAATCGAACTGGCGCCCTATTTCGAGCGTTTGATCAGCTCCCACGATTACGGTTTCCCCAAGGAAAACCCACAGTTCTGGGATGCCTTGCAGGCGGACATTGGATTCGACCCGGCACGCAGCCTGTTCATCGACGACACCTTGCCGATTTTGCGCAGTGCACGGGATTTTGGGGTGGCGCATTTGCTGGCAGTCAAAGAGCCGGACAGCCGCAAGGGGCCTAAGGACACGGCCGAGTTTGCGGCGGTTGGGGATTATCTGGATTTGATTGCAGGGCTGTAGACCGAGTCGCCTGCATCGCGGGCAAGCCACGCTCCCACAGGATTTGTGTCGCTCGCATCTTTGGTGAGCAACACAGATCCTGTGGGAGCGGGCTTGCCCGCGAAGGCCATCACGCGATCTAAAGCCTTACTTCGCAGGAATACGCAACGACTGCCCCGGATAGATCTTGTCCGGATGCGACAGCAGCGGTTTGTTGGCTTCAAAGATCTTGTTGTATTGATTGGCGTCGCCATACACACGCTTGGAAATCGCGCTGAGGGTGTCACCCTTCACAACGGTGACAAATACGGCGGCCGCCACAACTGGCCCAGTCACCGTGATCTGATCGTCCACACTACCAACGCCCGCAATATTGCCCAATGCCAGCAGAATCTTTTCTTTCTCCTCCTGACTTGCGACTTCACCGGTCACCGTGACCTTGTCGCCATCCACCGTTGCCTGCACATTCGGGTTACCCAAGCCGACCTTGCTGATGTGTTCCTTCAACTGCTCACCAGCATTGGCATTACCAGGTGTCAGTAGATCGATAAGCTTTTCGCCAGCTTCTTTGATAAAGCTCAAAAGACTCATGGTGCACTCTCCTTGGGTTTGGGGTTCCAGACGCAAGAGCCTAGACCACCGCCAACATTTGCGGATCCAACCCGACCAACGACCCCGCTTGCGCTAGAATCGTCCCCTTCCCAAACCCTGGAGCGAAGATGGACATCAAGCAGCTGAAATTCCTCATCGCTCTGGACGAAACCCGGCACTTCGGCCAAGCCGCCGCGCGCTGCCACATCACCCAGCCAACCCTGTCGATGCGCCTGCGCAATCTCGAAGAAGAACTCGAGCTACCGCTGGTCAATCGCGGTCAACGCTTCGAGGGCTTTACCGCACCGGGCGAACGGGTGCTGGCGTGGGCGCGCACCGTGTTAGCCGCCTACGACGGTTTGTATGCCGAAGCTGCGGCCTGTCGCGGCAATCTGGTCGGCACCTTGCGCTTGGGCGTGGTGCCGCTGTCGAGCTTCGATCCACTGCCGTTGATGCAACACCTGCATGCCGAACACCCGAACCTGCGCTTCGAACTTTCGGCGCTCAGTTCCGAAGAGATACTCGAGCAACTGGCGAACAATCGTCTGGATCTCGGGGTTTCCTACCTGGAACGCCTGGACGCCGAACACTTCGACTCGCTGACGTTCAGCGAAGCGCGCATGGCCCTGCTCTACGATCAGCGTTTTTTCACCTTTGGCGACGCGCCGCTGAGTTGGGAATCGTTGATCGAGCTACCGCTGGGCATGCTCACCAGCGGTATGCACTTTCGCCAATCCATCGACCACAACTTCCACAGCCGCGGCCTGACCCCACAACCGTTGTTGCAGACCGATGCCGTGCACCAACTGTTACAAGCTGTGCACGGAGGACTGTGCTGCGCCGTCATGCCCTTGGACGGCGGCCTTGAAGGCCTGACGGATGACTTGCGCCTGCAACCCATCGAAAACGCCCAAACCCTCGGCCGGCTCGGGCTGATCATGCGTCGAAGCGCGCCACGCTCGGCGCTGGCGGAGGCTTGTTTTGCCCTCTATCAACAATCGCTGATAGCTCATTGATCGACCGCATCTATCGGCAGATCAGTAATAGCGATTAGACGCGACAGTTTGCCGCGCCTAGTCTTAAAGCTGACCAAACCGTCGGTGATGCCATGAAGTCCAAGCGCCCCTCCTGCGCGGCGCCTGCCCTCGAAACGCCCGCGCCTGATGCCAGCCACACGTACAGCTACAGCAACCTTGAATACTCGGAATCAGCCAGCACCGCGCTCGCCGAGGAAGTGGCGTTGGCGATTGCCTACAACGGCATCAGCCAGGCGGTCATGTTGGTAACGCCAACCGATCTTGAAGACTTCATCGTCGGCTTCAGTCTGGGCAGCGGCATCATCGAAGACGCCAACGACATTTATGACCTGCAACTGACCGGCTCGGGCTCAGCGCAGTACGCACAAGTGACCATCGCCAACCGTGCGTTCTGGAATCTCAAACAACAGCGTCGACAATTGGCCGGCACCAGCGGTTGCGGATTGTGCGGCGTGGAAGCGGTCGAGCAGGCCCTGCCGGACCTCAAGGTGCTGCCCGGCGCGCCACTGCCGCCTGCCGAATGGCTCGACGGCCTTCGCCAGCGCATCGGCGCATTCCAGCCCCTTGGCCAGCATTGCGGCGCGGTGCATGCGGCGGTGTTCATGAACAACCAGGGCGAGTTGCTGCTCGGGCGCGAAGACATCGGCCGACACAATGCCTTGGACAAGCTGATCGGCGGGCTTGTCCGCCAGAACATTTCGACCACAGGCGGACTGGCGATTGTCACCAGCCGTTGCAGCCTTGAATTGATCCAGAAAGTTCTGCGCGCCGGTATCCAGACCCTGGTCAGCCTGTCGTCGCCCACGGGCCTTGCCGTGCAATGGGCCCGTCGCCACAACCTCAACCTTATCCATTTGCCACAGAAAAACGCGCCGCGGGTCTACAGCCCGGTGCGGGAGAATCAAGCGTGAGTCAACACCGTCAAGCCGACCAGAAACCCGTTCCCCGCTACAAGCCTTATCGAGGCGCGGCCGGTGGCTGGGGCGCGCTGAAAAGCGTTGCCCAGGCCTGGTTGACCAGCGACAACGCGCTGAAAAACCTGCGCATGATGCTCAAGACCAACAAGAACGGCGGCTTCGACTGCCCGGGTTGTGCCTGGGGCGACTCTCTGGAAGGCGGCATGGTGATGTTCTGCGAGAACGGCGCCAAGGCGGTGAATTGGGAAGCGACCAAACGGCGTGTCGATGGCGCATTCTTCGCCAAACACAGCGTCACTTCGTTGCTGGAACAGAGTGATTACTGGCTTGAGTACCAAGGCCGGTTGACCGAACCGATGAGCTACGACGCACAAACCGATCGCTACAAGCCAATCAGTTGGGACGACGCGTTCGCACTGATCGCCAAGCACCTCAATGGCTTGTCGAGCCCGAATCAGGCCGAGTTCTACACCTCGGGTCGTGCCAGCAACGAAGCGGCGTTTCTCTATCAATTGTTCGTGCGCGCCTACGGCACCAACAACTTCCCCGATTGCTCGAACATGTGCCACGAGGCCAGCGGTGTCGCGCTGTCGCAGAGCGTTGGCGTCGGCAAAGGCACCGTGACTTACGATGACTTCGAACACGCCGATGCGATCTTCGTCTGGGGCCAGAACCCCGGCACCAACCACCCACGGATGCTTGAACCTCTGCGAGAAGCGGTCAAGCGCGGCGCACAGGTCGTGTGCATCAACCCGCTCAAGGAACGGGGCCTGGAACGCTTCCAGAATCCGCAGCACCCGATTGAAATGCTCACCAACGGCGACAAGCCGACCAACACGGCTTACTTCCGCCCTGCACTGGGTGGGGACATGGCGATCATGCGCGGCATGGCCAAGTTCCTGCTGCAATGGGAGCGCGAGGCGCAAAAGGCTGGCACGCCGGCCGTGTTCGATCACGACTTCCTCAACGAACACAGCGTCAATGTGCTGGAGTACCTGGCCGTCATCGACGACACCCCCTGGGAGCAGATCGTCGAGCAGTCGGGCCTGCCTCTGGTGGAAATCGAGCAAGCGGCGCGCATGTACGCCAAGGGCAAGAAGGTCATCATGTGCTGGGCGATGGGCATTACTCAGCATCGCCACTCGGTAGCGACCATTCAGGAAATCGCCAACCTGATGCTGCTGCGCGGCAACATCGGCCGACCAGGCGCGGGACTGTGCCCGGTGCGCGGCCACAGCAACGTGCAGGGCGACCGGACCATGGGCATCAACGAACGCCCACCGGTGGCGTTCCTCGACGCGCTTGAGCGCCGCTTCCAGTTCAAGGTGCCACGTCACAACGGTCATAACGTGGTCGAGGCGATCCACGCCATGGCCGAAGGTCGGGCGAAAGTGTTCATCGCCCTGGGCGGCAACTTCGCCCAGGCCACGCCCGACAGCCCACGGACCTTCCAGGCCCTGAGCAATTGCGACCTGACCGTGCAGATCAGCACCAAGCTCAACCGCAGCCATCTGGCCCACGGTAAAGACGCGTTGATCCTGCCGTGCCTGGGCCGCACCGACATCGATATCCAGACCGAAGGCGCCCAAGCGGTGACCGTCGAAGATTCGTTCAGCATGGTCCACGCCTCCAATGGGCAATTGCAGGCGCTGTCGAACCAGATGCGCTCGGAGCCTGCCATCCTGGCAGGAATTGCAGCCGCCACCCTGGGTAACGAGCCGGTGGACTGGAACTGGCTGGTAGCGGACTACAGCCGCATCCGCGACCTGATTGCCGACACCATCCCAGGCTTCAAGGACTTCAACGAAAGACTCAAGAACCCCGGCGGCTTCTACCTCGGCAGCACGGCCGGTGCGCGCAAGTGGAGTACCGCATCGGGCCGGGCCAATTTCAAGCCGAACAGCCTGCCTAAGGATCTGGTACACGAGCGCACCCGCGCCACTGGCAGGCTGCCGGACCTGATCCTGCAATCGATGCGTTCCCACGATCAGTACAACACCACGATCTATGGTCTCAACGATCGTTATCGCGGGGTCAAAGGTCAGCGCGATGTGCTGTTCGTCAACGAAGCCGACATCATGCGTCTGGGCTTCAAGCCTGGGCAAAAGGCTGACATCGTTTCGCTTTGGGATGATGGCGTTGAACGACGGGTGAAAGGCTTCACACTGCTGGCGTTCGACATCCCCGCCGGGCAAGCGGCGGCGTACTATCCGGAAGTGAACCCGCTGGTGCCATTGGAAAGCATCGGAGACGGCAGCCACACCCCGACGTCGAAGTTCGTGGCGATCCGGTTGGAAGCGGCGAGTGAGACAGGGTTGATCGTGGCGCAGTCGGCTTAACGCGTTAGCAGGTCTGGCCTCTTCGCGGGCAAGCCTCGCTCCTACAGATGCAACACCACATAATTGTAGGAGCGAGGCTTGCCCTAATGCCGGTCAGTTAAGGCATTTGTAGGAGCGAGCTTGCTCGCGAAAAACTTCAGGACGC
>NZ_JBOIBY010000089.1:0-1557 GCF_050739655.1 Pseudomonas sp.
GACTTCCTTCGGTCCGGCCAACCGCATCAAGCGTTCGGCCGAGACTCGCCCGCTCACCTGGCGCCTGCGTGACGACGGCGAAGCCGTCTGGCTCGACGAGTACCAGGCCAAGAACGGTTACGCCGCAGCGCGCAAGGCCTTCGCCGACATGGCTCAGGACGACATCGTCCAGACCGTGAAGGATTCCGGCCTCAAGGGTCGCGGCGGTGCCGGCTTCCCCACTGGCGTGAAGTGGGGCCTGATGCCAAAGGACGAATCCATCAACATCCGCTACCTGCTGTGCAACGCGGACGAAATGGAGCCGAACACCTGGAAAGACCGCATGCTGATGGAGCAACTGCCCCATCTGCTGATCGAAGGCATGCTGATCAGTGCCCGCGCACTGAAAACCTACCGTGGCTACATCTTCCTGCGTGGCGAATACACCACCGCCGCCAAGCACTTGAACCGTGCAGTTGAAGAAGCCAAGGCAGCGGGGCTGTTGGGTAAAAACATTTTGGGCAGTGGGTTCGATTTCGAGCTGTTCGTCCACACCGGCGCCGGGCGTTACATCTGCGGTGAAGAAACCGCACTGATCAACTCCCTCGAAGGTCGCCGCGCCAACCCGCGCTCCAAGCCGCCCTTCCCTGCCGCCGTTGGCGTGTGGGGCAAGCCGACCTGCGTGAACAACGTTGAAACCCTGTGCAACGTGCCGGCGATCATTGCCGACGGCGTGGACTGGTACAAATCGTTGGCTCGCGAAGGCAGCGAAGACATGGGCACCAAGCTCATGGGCTTCTCCGGCAAGGTCAAGAACCCTGGCCTGTGGGAACTGCCGTTCGGCGTCACCGGTCGTGAGCTGTTCGAAGACTACGCCGGCGGTATGCGCGACGGTTACAAGCTCAAGGCCTGGCAGCCTGGTGGTGCCGGTACCGGTTTCCTGTTACCGGAACACCTGGACGCACAAATGTATGCCGGCGGCATCGCCAAGGTAGGCACCCGTATGGGTACCGGCCTGGCCATGGCGGTCGATGACAGCGTCAACATGGTGTCCCTGCTGCGCAACATGGAGCAGTTCTTCGCTCGCGAGTCCTGTGGCTTCTGCACCCCTTGCCGTGACGGCTTGCCATGGAGCGTCAAGCTCCTGATGGCGATCGAGAACGGTCAAGGGCAAGCCGGCGACATTGAGACCCTGCTGGGTCTGGTCGGCTTCCTCGGCCCAGGCAAGACCTTCTGTGCTCACGCACCGGGCGCCGTGGAGCCGTTGGGCAGCGCAATCAAATACTTCCGCCATGAGTTTGAAGCCGGCATCGCGCCCACCAGCGCCGTCGTCCCACCTCTGGCAAAGCCGATCGTAGTCGGCGCGTAAACGCTTAAAAAAGGCGAAGGGTCCGTGCCCTTCGCTTTTCGTGTGATGACGCCTTTAAAGGCTGTGTTGATTCACGCGGATAACAAGATTCCATTAGCCACGCCCGCTGACACCGGGCCAACGAAGAACTTTGAACCATGGCCACTATCCACGTAGACGGCAAAGAGCTCGAAGTCGATGGGGCAGACAACCTGTTACAGGCATGTCTG
>NZ_JBOIBY010000090.1:0-1002 GCF_050739655.1 Pseudomonas sp.
GAACAGGGTCAAACGAGTCAGAACGCCATCAATGTAGCGCGCAGACTGCTCACCTGGACGGATACCCGGAATAAAGGCACCGGACTTCTTCAGGTTCTCCGCTACGTCTTTCGGATTGAACATCACCGCCGTATAGAAGAAGCAGAAGAAAATAATCCCTGCACTAAACAGCAGAATATTCAACGGCTGACCAGGAGCGATCGACTGCGAGATGTCCTGCAACCAGCCCATACCTTCAGACTGACCGAACCAGGCACCCAACGAAGCCGGGAACAGCAAAATGCTGCTCGCGAAAATAGCCGGAATAACACCGGCCATGTTCACCTTCAGCGGCAAGTGGCTAGTCTGCGCGGCAAAGACCTTGCGGCCCTGCTGACGCTTGGCGTAGTGAACAGCGATACGACGCTGACCACGCTCAATGAACACCACGAAACCGATAATCGCTACTGCCAGCAAACCGATGGCAACCAGGGCGAAGATGTTGATATCACCCTGACGTGCAGACTCGAAAGACTGCCCGATCGCTCTCGGAAGACCGGCGACGATACCTGCGAAAATCAACATCGAGATACCGTTGCCAACACCACGCTCAGTAATCTGCTCACCCAGCCACATCATGAACATCGCACCAGCCACAAACGTGGATACCGCGACGAAATGGAAGCCAAAGTCACCAGTGAACGCAACGCCCTGCCCCGCCAGACCAATGGACATGCCAATGGCCTGAACGAGAGCGAGGACGACAGTGCCGTAGCGGGTGTACTGGCTGATCTTGCGACGGCCAGCTTCACCTTCCTTCTTCAACTGCTCCAGCTGCGGGCTGACGGCGGTCATCAGTTGCATGATGATCGATGCCGAAATGTACGGCATGATCCCCAGTGCAAAGATGCTCATCCGCTCCAGCGCGCCGCCGGAAAACATGTTGAACAAGCTAAGAATGGTCCCCTCATTCTGTCGAAACAGGTCCGCGAGTCGGTCCGGGTTGATACCTGGAACCGGGAT
>NZ_JBOIBY010000091.1:0-1324 GCF_050739655.1 Pseudomonas sp.
TGGTCTGGTTGCCCTTGACGTAGTTCATCACGCACTCGAGCAGGGGAGCCTCGACTTCGGAGAGCACCAGGTTGTACACATCCGTGACGGCAGCGCCCTCAAGGTGGGCGAAATAATTGTGCAGCGCTTTCTCGACACTCCCGCGAAGGGTCTGACCTTCTTCGCTTGGGGTATTGAGGTGCTGTTTCAAATTTACGTTGTCGCTCACGGGTGTTGTTCCACTCACTAAAGTCTCGGTCATCATCGTCATGCGGCCACCCCTTCTCCGTCCCCTGTCAGGCTCTTGTAACGTTCAGCGAAAAAGCCCTGAACGTTGGCGCATTGTGCTTCCGTATCTTCCAAACGATTGAAGTGGGCGCGAAACTCCCTGGCGCCCGGCAAGGTTGCGAGATACCAGCCCACATGCTTTCGAGCGATGCGTACACCCATCACGTCTCCATAGAAGGCGTGCAGTGCAGCCAGATGCTCTAGCAGAATGCGTTCCACCTCGATCAGTTCCAGCGCCGGGAGCTTCTCGCCGGTACGCAAAAAATGATCGATCTCGCGAAAAATCCATGGCCGCCCCTGGGCAGCCCGGCCAATCAGCAGGCCGTCGGCACCGGTCGCGTCGAGCACGTATCGGGCCTTTTCCGGTGAATCAATATCGCCGTTGGCAAAAACCGGCATCGACACCGCCTGCTTGATCGCAGCGATGGTGTCGTACTCCGCTTCACCGGTGTACAGGTCGGCACGGGTGCGGCCATGGACCGCCAGTGCTGTGATGCCTGCCTGTTCGGCAATCTTCGCCACAGTCAGGCCGTTCTTGTTGTCCCGGTCCCAACCGGTACGGATCTTCAACGTAACCGGCACATCGACCGCAGCCACGACGGCCTGCAGGATCTCGGTTACCAGCGCTTCATCTTTCAACAGCGCGGAGCCGGCAGCCTTGTTGCAGACCTTTTTTGCCGGACAGCCCATGTTGATATCAATAATCTGTGCACCCAGTTCGACGTTGGCCCGGGCCGCGTCCGCCAGCATTTGTGCATCACCACCGGCGATCTGTACCGAGCGTGGCTCGGGATCACCTTGGTGGATCATGCGCATCCGCGACTTGCGGGTGTTCCACAAACTCATGTCGCTGGTGACCATTTCCGAGACTACTAGTCCCGCGCCCAAGCGCTTGCACAGCTGACGAAAGGGCTGGTCGGTGACACCCGCCATGGGGGCGAGGATCAAGCTGTTATGTAATGTGTATGGACCGATGCGTACCGCCGACATAGGACTTCCCTGTTGTGGGGCCGGATCATGAGAGTTCGAAAAAGGGTTGGCATGATACCCGCTCTCG
>NZ_JBOIBY010000092.1:0-12016 GCF_050739655.1 Pseudomonas sp.
CGGAAGGATGAAAACCATGGAACGTACACTCAGTTCCGAACTGTTCTTCGAAGACACTGCTGCAAAAACCCAGGCTTCCATGCCTCTGCGCGTTATCGCCAACCTGATGCTGTGGCAGCGCCGCATCTCCAGCCGCCATCAACTGGCTCGTCTGGATTCGCGTCTGCTGGCTGACGCCGGGATTAGCGAAGCACAGCGCTACGAAGAGCTGAGCAAGCCGTTCTGGCGCTAAGTTAGCGTCGCTGGCTCTGACCTTAAGGTCCACCGCCAGCAACCCGAATTGAACAAGCAAAACCCGTCACGAGAAATCGCGACGGGTTTTGTCGTTTTAGCGTCTGAAACTTCATAACGGTACAGTTTTACAGATTCTTAAATCAGCCTGTACAGTTTATATTCTGTCTTGCACCAGAGCAGTTCACCTCAGGAGACCTTTTTCTTCTAGGCTGTTCGAATCGGCACACACATGCCTAATATCAATTCAGAACGTGGCGAGCGCAGAGTGTCTAACGTCTGCTTTACCAGATACCGCGCTACCTCTTAATCAGTTTTATCCAAAGGAGTTACACCATGACCCGCCTTCGCCTGCTCAGCGCTGCAGCCCTGCTTGCCGTGGCTGCCAATGCCCACGCCACCAGCTTCATCGTGACCACCGATGCCGTCGTCGGTGCACTCAAGGCCACTTCAGATGCGACTTCAGATGTCACGTCCTCTTTCAAAGATGACAAGATCGTGCTCGCAGCCCGTGACGACGCAGCAAGCTTCGTCGCCAGCGAAGGCGCCATCCGTGGCGTGAAACTGGAAAGCGCAATGGATCACATCCGCCATCAGGCGCCACAGCTCAATGCGACCGACGCACAACTGGCGCAAGCGATCCTGACGATCTGACCGAGCGTTCCAGCGTGGGACACGCCTGACGTGTCCCAATGTTTCTGCACTGGCTCTAGACCGGGCCTTGCGCTAGCCTTGGGACTCACTTTCAACTGTCGAGTCTCATGCGTTTTCTTCCAAATCTATTGATCACTCCAGTCATTATCGCGGTCAGCTATTCGGGCTCCGCCCAGGCTTTCGATGCCTTCAACCTGTCTACCCAAGGCACCGTCGCCAGCGGTTACGCCACAAGCATGGTGACCTCCGCCCCCTTCGACCATAAACTGCTGCTCGCCGCCCGGGATGATGCCGCTGCATTCATCGCCAGTGACGGCCAACTGAGAGGCGCACAACTGGAGTCGGCCCTGTCTTACCTGCGTCGGACCCAGCCAAAACTTCATGCCAGCGACCTTGAACTGGCACAGGCAATTCTCGTCCAATAGTTATCCCAAGTTTTTCCGGAGTCGTTCCATGCGTAACCCGCTGATTGCCGCCACCCTAGGCCTGCTGTTGTTGGCCGATGTGGCCCAGGCCCACACCCTGGTTGCCACCAGTAATATTCTTATCCGCGCGACCCAGCGCACACTCGATTTCACATCCGATACAACCACGTCGATTCGCGACTCGAAAATCGTCCGCGAAGCCCAAGATGACGCCGCCAGCTTTGTCGCCAGCAACGGCGACATCCGTGGTGCGCACCTGGAGTCGGCTTTTAATTTGCTGCGTACCCGTGTTCCAGAAGCACGCGATGCCAGTGATCAGGATCTCGCCGAAGCCATCCTCGCACTGTGAGGTCGCCAGCGACCTGGCTGTTGGCCGGGGTCATGTTGCTGTTAGGCAACACGGCCCACGCCGGCCTTGAACTGCGCCTTAAGACCGAAGGCCTGAGCACCGAGCAACAGCAAGCTAGCCAGGTATTGCTTGATGAAGCCATGCAGGCCTTGCCGCCGCGCTTTATCGAGCAACTCGACCGCCGTATTGACGTCGCCTGGACCGATGACATGCCTGCCAATGCTTATGGCCAGGCGTCACTGGTGTCCGAACTCGATCTGAATCGCAACCTACTGGCCAGCCTTACTGATGGCAGCGCCGCGACCAAGAAAACCTATCGCCCCCATGGCACCGTGCGCCGGGAAATGCTGGCCACGGTACTGCATGAGCTGACCCACATTTATGATCGCTCACGCCTGTGGTCGCAGCCGGAGCGCACGCTGATCCAACGTTGTACGCAGCGCAACAGCAGCTCAGGGTTGATTGGCATTCCCGATCAATGCCGAGGCCAGTCCGATCGACGCTTTACGCTCAGCGACGACCCGCGATTGCTCGATCTCGCCGGATGGCAGCAATATGTTGGCCGTCGTGGCGAACGCGAACAGCACAACCGCCAGATCGCCCGCAGCCCCGACATTTACGAGACGAGCAGCCCCAAGGAGTTCGTCGCGGTCAACATGGAGTATTTCCTCCTCGACCCGAGTTACGCCTGCCGCCGTCCCGCACTGTACCGCTACTACAAGGAACACTTCGGCTGGGCGCCCGCCGCCAAAGGCGACTGCGGCAAAACCTTCGCCTTCCTCAATGCCGGCAATGACTTTGCCAAAACGCCTCTGGGCCAGGTCGACCCGGAACGGGTTTATGCCGTCGACTATCTATTGGCCGAGGCCAACCAGAACTGGGTCAGCCGCTGGGGCCACAGTATGTTGCGCCTGGTGATCTGTGCGCCGGGCCGACCACGCGGACCGGACTGTCGCCTGGATCTGGACCAGCATCTGGTGTTGTCCTACCGCGCCTTCGTCGGTGACGTACAGCTATCCAGCTGGGATGGACTGGTGGGCAAATACCCGTCACGTTTGTTTGTACTGCCGCTGGCGCAAGTGATCGACGAATACACCAAGACCGAATTGCGCAGCCTCGCCTCGGTGCCGCTGAACCTGTCGCGTCGCGAGATTGAAGACGTCGTGGAACGTGCGGCCGAGATGCACTGGAGTTACGACGGCAACTACTTCTTCCTGTCCAACAACTGCGCCGTGGAGGAACTGAAGCTACTGCGTGGCGGCACTAACAATTCCAAACTGGTTGCCCTGGACAACATCATGCCCAACGGCCTGCTGGAAGTGCTCAAAGGTCGCGGACTGGCGGATACCAGCGTGCTGGATGATCCCCGTGAAGCGCTGCGCCTGGGGTATCGCTTCGATTCCTTCCGCGATCGTTATCAAGCCATGTTCGAAGTGTTGAAAAAACACCTGCCGATCAAACAGGAAACCGTAGAAGACTGGCTGGACTTGAAAGCTGAAGAGCGCCGGAAGTGGTTTGACCAGGCTGACTTGCGCACCAGCGCAGCGTTGCTTCTGCTGGAACAGGCAAGCTTTCGCCACCAGTTGTTGTTGGCCCAGGACGAGGTCAAGCAACGTTACCTCGGTGCGCGAGAACTGAAGAACGGCGGAATGGACAAGGCTAACGAGACGCTGAGGAAAATTCTCGATAACAGCGGTTTCCTCAGCCGTCCGGCGGAACTGCTCGACAGCGGTGGCTATGGTTTGCCGCAACCCAGTGAATGGAAGCGCCTGGAATCGGAAAGCAGCCAGCGGCAGAAACAGCTACAAGCGCTGACCGGGGATCTGGACAAGGAAGTCAGGGCGCTGCTCGATCCGGATCGGGCAGCTGAAATGGCGGCGAACGAAGCCAACGTGAAACAGATCGGCGAGCATTTGCGTAAATTACACAAGGCTTCAGGTGGTTTGGAGTTGCCATAAAAAAGGGCTTCAGAACCTGGTTCTGAAGCCCTTTTGCTGAAAGATCTGGGCCGCAAGGCCCTGATCCCCCATGTCATGAACGCTACTTTTAGCTGACGCGAGCCTTACGCACGCCATCGGCCAGTGCCGAGCACAGGCTTAACACGCCATCCACGGCTTGTTCCGGGGTCGCAGCGCCAGCGATCTGGTCGATCAACGCCGACCCCACTACCACACCATCAGCCAAGCGCGCGATGTTTGCAGCCTGCTCCGGTGTGCGAATACCGAAACCGATGCTGATTGGCAGATCGGTATGGCGACGCAGGCGAGCCACCGCCTCTTCGACGTGCTCTAGCGTGGCCGCACCAGCACCGGTCACACCCGCCACCGACACGTAGTACACAAATCCGGAGCTGCCATTCAACACCGTAGGCAAACGCACATCATCAGTGGTCGGCGTGGTCAGACGGATGAAATCGATACCCGCAGCTTGAGCCGGATCGCACAGTTCGCCGTTATGCTCGGGTGGCATATCAACCACGATCAAGCCATCGACACCGGCCTCTTTGGCCTCGGCAATGAATCGCGGGACGCCGTATTTGTGGATCGGGTTGAAGTAACCCATCAGTACCAGCGGCGTCTCGTTGTTATCCTTGCGGAACTCGCGAACCATTTCGAGGGTTTTCGCCAGGTTCTGCTTGGCGGCCAACGCCCGGATGTTGGCCAGCTGGATCGCCGGGCCATCGGCCATTGGGTCGGTGAAAGGCATGCCCAATTCGATCACGTCTGCACCCGCAGCTGGCAAGCCCTTAAGGATCGCCAGGGACGTGTCGTAACCCGGGTCGCCAGCGGTGACGAAGGTCACCAGGGCAGCGCGGTTCTGTTCCTTGAGTTCGGCAAAGCGTGTTTGCAGGCGGCTCATCAGTGTTTCTCCTGCTGTTGAGAGTGTTCCATGTGGTGCATCACGGTTTGCATGTCTTTGTCGCCACGGCCGGACAGGTTGACCACCATCAGGTGATCTTTTGGCAGCGTCGGTGCGCGCTTGAACACTTCGGCCAGGGCGTGAGCGCTTTCCAGTGCAGGAATAATCCCCTCCAGACGGCAGCATTGATGGAACGCGGCAAGTGCTTCGTCGTCAGTCACCGAGGTGTACTGAACGCGGCCGATGTCGTGCAACCAGGCGTGCTCCGGCCCGATGCCGGGATAGTCCAGGCCAGCGGAGATCGAATGCGCGTCGATGATCTGACCATCATCATCTTGCAGCAGGAAAGTACGGTTGCCGTGCAGAACACCCGGTACACCGCCGTTCAGGCTGGCCGCGTGCTTGCCCGTCTCGATGCCGTAGCCGGCCGCTTCAACACCGATGATTTCGACGTTCTTGTCGTCAAGGAACGGGTGAAACAGGCCCATGGCGTTGGAACCGCCACCGATGCAAGCTACCAGGCTGTCCGGCAGGCGGCCTTCCTGGGCTTGCAGCTGGTCGCGGGTTTCCTTGCCGATGACGGCCTGGAAGTCACGAACCATGGCGGGATAAGGATGTGGACCTGCCACAGTGCCAATCAGGTAGAAAGTGCTGTCGACGTTGGTCACCCAGTCACGCAGGGCTTCGTTCATCGCATCCTTCAGGGTGCCGGTGCCAGCCACCACCGGGATCACTTCGGCGCCCAGCAGCTTCATGCGGAACACGTTGGCCTGCTGACGTTCGATGTCGGTGGTGCCCATGTAGATGACACAGTCCAGGCCGAAACGCGCCGCAACGGTTGCAGTCGCCACGCCGTGCATGCCTGCGCCGGTCTCGGCGATGATGCGCTTCTTGCCCATGCGTCGCGCCAGCAGGATCTGGCCGATGCAGTTGTTGATCTTGTGTGCGCCGGTATGGTTCAGCTCTTCACGCTTGAGGTAAATTTTCGCGCCGCCACAGAACTCGGTCAGACGCTCAGCGAAGTAAAGCGGGCTTGGACGACCGACGTAATCACGCTGGAAGTAGGCCAATTCTTCTTTGAATGCAGGATCTTCTTTGGCCGCTTCATATTCGCGGGCCAGATCGAGAATCAACGGCATCAGGGTTTCAGCGACGTAACGGCCGCCGAACGCGCCAAACAGGCCGTTGGCGTCAGGGCCGTTTCGCAGATTAGTCTGGGTCATTTGGGCGCTCCAGTTGAAAGCGTGAAGGGGTGCATAAAGAGGCAGTGGGGTCCACTCTACCCCTGACGCCCCGGACTGAAAACCGATAAGATCGCCGCAACCTGTCAGGAAAACTCACAGATAAAATGAGCCATGACCTCCCCCCGCTCAACGCCCTTCGTGCCTTCGAGGCTACTGCCCGCCTGAACAGTGTCAGTCAGGCTGCGGAACAGCTGCATGTTACCCACGGCGCAGTCAGCCGACAGCTGAAGGTGCTTGAAGAACACTTGGGCGTGAGCCTGTTCATCAAGGAGGGTCGCGGCCTGAAACTCACAGATGCCGGCATGCGACTGCGCGACGCCAGCGCTGAAGCATTCGAACGATTGCGCACAGTCTGCACAGAACTCACTCAGAGCTCAGTCGATGCGCCGTTCGTGCTGGGTTGTTCGGGCAGCCTGCTGGCGCGCTGGTTTATTCCACGTTTGGGGCGGCTAAATGCCGACCTGCCAGACTTGCGCCTGCACCTGTCCGCCGGTGAAGGCGATCTCGATCCCCGTCGTCCGGGTCTGGACGCCCTATTGGTGTTTACCGAACCGCCATGGCCGGCGGACATGCAGGTGCTCGAACTCGCCAGTGAACGGATCGGACCGGTCATGAGTCCACGGTTCGCCGGCTACGAGCGACTAAAAACGGCACCGGCCAGCGCACTGCTGACTGAACCTCTGCTGCACACCACTTCACGCCCACAAGCCTGGCCTAGCTGGGCGCAGCAAAGTGACCTCGACCCCAAAGCGCTGAAATACGGTCAAGGTTTCGAACATTTGTATTACTTGCTGGAAGCGGCCGTGGCCGGGCTAGGCGTGGCAATCGCCCCGGAGCCGTTGGTAATAGAAGACTTGAAGGCAGGTCGCCTGGTTGCCCCTTGGGGGTTCAGCGAAACCCCGGCGCACCTGGCGTTGTGGTTACCCAAGCGCGCCGCGGATGGGCGCGCCCGGCAACTGGCGCAATGGCTCAAGAATGAACTGCGCCAGACAGATCAGTCACCGCGTTTGAACAGTAAATAGGCCGCCAGCAGGCCCAATGCTCCAACGGCAACACCCGCGGTCGTCCAAGGGTGTTCCTGGGCATAGTCCCGGGTGGCAATACCGGTCTCGCGGGTTTTGACCTTGACCTCTTCATAGGCATCGGCAAGCAGATGACGCGAATGCCTCAATGCGTTCTCGGCATTGCCTTTGAGTACCTTGAGGGTTTTACGCGACTCGTCCGAGGCGTCGTCCTTCAGGTTTTCCAAGGATTTGAGCAGACTCTCGATCTCCGCTTCCATGCTTTGCAATGAGGCTTTGCGTAACGAGCTGTTGGCCATGGTGGCTCTCCTGCATTGTTGATGAGTGGCGTGTGTTGGTTGGGACTTCAGGGGCTCGAGAAAGTGCAGTAAATGTGAACTTCCCTGTCGGACCGACCGACAGAAGTAAGACGAGAATTCACTGCTAGGCTGTATTTCACACCCTGAGGAGAACGCCATGTCTGACCATCACACCTACAAGAAAGTCGAACTGGTTGGCTCGTCCACCAGCAGTATTGAGGATGCGATCAACAACGCCTTGTCCGAAGCCAGCAAAAGCTTGAAATACATGGAATGGTTTGAAGTGACCGAAACCCGCGGGCATATCAGGGACGGCAAGGCTGCGCACTTCCAGGTGACGCTCAAAGTCGGATTTCGGATAGCCAGCAGCTGAATTTTGGCCCAATGTCTGAACTTGCGCGCTGGCCGAGTGCCATAGGACATGGCAAAAAGCTACATGCGCCCGGCTGATGGCTGGGCGCTCCTTTGATGCGACCGGGGATGCAACTGATGAAGAAGTTTATTTTGGCGATAGGTTTACTGAGCCTTGCGGGCACTGCCGCCGCGGCTGGTAAGTCTTGCGAGGAGCTAAAGGCCGAAATCGCCGCGAAGCTGGATGCCAAAGGCGTTTCCGGATATTCGCTGGAAATTGTCGATAAAGGCGCAGAATCCGGCGGAAAAAAAGTCGGGACCTGTGAAAGAGGCACCAAAGTCATTGTCTACAAGCAGTAACCCTGATTCTTTATTCATAAAAGAGCCGACGCCAGGTCGTCGGCTCTTTTATGCCCCTATCGTCAGCCTTTCATGACTTGAGCCAAAAGCTCGTAGGAATGCAGACGATCGGAATGCTCGTACAGGTCGCAGGTAAAGATCAGTTCGTCGGCCTGGGTCTGTTCGATCAGCACGTCCAGTTTGGCGCGGATTTTCTGCGGGCTGCCGACCATGGCCAGACCTAGAAAATCACGCACGGCGTCTCGTTCATGGGGCAGCCACAAACCATCCATCGATTCTACCGGCGGTTGTTGCACAAGGCTTTGGCCACGCATCAAGGCGAGGATTCGCTGATACACCGACGTCGCCAGATAATCGGCCCGTTCATCGGTATCGGCGGCTACCAGTGGCACGCCGAGCATCACGTAAGGCTTGTCCAGCACGGCTGATGGCTTGAAGTGATTGCGGTAGACGCGAATCGCCTCATGCATGTAACGCGGAGCGAAATGTGAGGCGAAGGCGTAAGGCAAACCGCGCTCGCCGGCCAGTTGTGCGCTGAACAGGCTCGACCCCAGCAACCAGATCGGTACATTTGTACCGGTGCCAGGCATCGCGATGACGCGCTGTTCAGGCGTACGTGGGCCGAGGTAACGCACCAGTTCGGCGACATCTTCAGGGAAGTCATCGGCGCTGCCGGAGCGCTCGCGGCGCAGCGCGCGGGCGGTCATCTGGTCTGAGCCTGGTGCACGACCCAGTCCCAAGTCAATCCGCCCAGGATAAATGCTTTCAAGGGTGCCGAACTGTTCGGCAATCACCAGCGGCGCGTGGTTGGGCAACATTACCCCACCCGACCCCACGCGAATGGTCGACGTACCGCCTGCCAGGTAACCCAGCAGCACCGAAGTCGCGGAACTGGCGATGCCATCCATGTTGTGGTGTTCGGCAACCCAGAAGCGGTTATAACCGAATTTCTCGACATGCTGCGCCAAGTCCAGCGAGTTGCGCAGCGACTGGGCCGCGCTGCCGTTCTCCCGCACGGGCACCAGATCGAGGGTGGAAAACTTGATATCGGACAGTCGTTTCATAAACCTGCTTCTCCAAATTGAGGGCGCAGGTTTTTTCTTACGAACGAAAACCTGCCGAATCCAAAAGCGTGTTTCATGCAATGAGGGCATATACCCGAGTTTCAATAGCAGGTGGAAAAAACCTGCCAAAAAAGCGGACCGATCAGATGAGGTGAACTTTGCATCCAGGTCTATCCTCAGAACCCTAGTGAACGAAACCACGAAGGCGCGACGCTTCGCGCCGGATCTTGAGGAGACAAGGCATGGCGATCATCAAGAAAGCATCGGCTCACTGGGAAGGTGATCTGAAAACCGGCATCGGCTCGATTTCCACGGAAACCGGCGTGCTGAGGGAAGCGCCCTACGGCTTCAAGGCACGTTTCGAGGGTGGCAAGGGTACCAATCCTGAAGAACTGATCGGCGCCGCCCATGCGGGTTGTTTCTCCATGGCGTTTTCGATGATTCTCGGTGAAGCCGGCCTCAAGGCCGACAGCATCGATACCAATGCCGAAGTCACCCTGGATCAGGTGGATGGCGGTTTTGCGATCACCGCCGTGAAGTTGATCCTCAAGGCAAAAATCCCGGGGGCGAGCCAGGCGCAATTCGATGAGCTGAGTAACAAGGCCAAAGAAGGCTGCCCGGTTTCCAAGGTGTTGAACGCCAGGATCAGTCTTGAGGCGACGCTGGTCAGCTGAATCCATGGAGAATGATGAAAAGATCGCAGCCCAGATGCTGCGATTTTTTTGCACTGACGCATGACTAGACTGGCAAAACCGTGGTCGAATAAATGACAGCAGCAAAAACGCATGCTCCATGCGCGCTGCCTCAAGGAGCTTCACCATGAAACGCTTTGCCTTGGCAGTTATCTGTTGCGCTCTGGCCACTTCGGCCTTGGCGGCACCCAAACCCTGCGAAGAACTCAAGGCCGAAATCGAAGCCAAGATTCAGGCCCGAGGCGTCACGTCCTATACCCTGGAGATCGTCAAAAATGACGAAGTACACGATCAGAACATGGTCGTGGGCTCCTGCGAAGGCGGCACCAAGAAGATCATCTACCAGAAAAACGATCGCTGATCGGTCTTAGGGCACACAGTTGATCTGGCGTTCTTCGGCGACGATCTCGCGTTTGGCGTTATACAAGCGTGCTTCGGGGGTAAACGCCATGGAGCGGGCTTGCAGCAGATAATGCTGACCTGCCTCGAAATGATCGTACTTGATGATCATGTAGCACAGGCGTTCCGTGGAGCCACCGAACAAGTCTGAAGACCCGCCAGGCACTTCAAAATCGAAACGCACGGTGAGCTCGTGGCTACCGGGAGTGACCTGGAAAAAACGTCCGTCGGGCATTCGCTGACCGTCCAACCGTTCGGCCATCAGCAATTTATCGTTGGGAAATGGCGTGGAGAAGTCGACCCACGCCATCTGTGGATTGGCCGCCGGCATCGGAGCAGAGCAGCCGACCACCGTACTTGCAGTCAGTAACAGCATCAACCTGCGCATGATGAATGTCCCGATTTCTGGATATTCAGAATAGCGCTGATCAGGTGCGTTGACAGCCCGCTGGCGTGCCTTGGCCTATGACTTTTCGCTGCTGATCGTAAAGCTTGGCCCATGGCCTGAAGCCAATATTCCCCGCTTGCAGTTGATAACGTTCGCCGGCGTTGAAATCGTTGAATTTCACATTCATCTGGCAATCACGCCACAGCGGCTCGGCGTTCGGACCGATATTGGTGGGCTGAACCGCGAACTGGTAACGAACCGTCAGCTCATGGCTGCCTGGCTGCACCTCGAAGTAACGCTTATCGGTGGCCGCCTTGTTATCCACCTCCAGCGCCAACAGGGCCGTGTCTTCCTGATGTGACTCCAGATCGATCCATGCTTGCGTCGGATCATGGCGAGGTAATCCGAATCCTGCACAACCGGCCAGCATCAGCAGGCCTCCTGTCAGCATCAACTTGCGCATAGCGGAGCTCCAGTCAGGCGGGATAGTCTTGCGAGCAGACTTTCCAGGGATTTTTTATTTTGATCAGGCCGCGTCCAAGCCTTGGGTTACTTGATCGCGTTTTGCGCGTTTTGTTTCCGGGTGTGTTGCTTTTGTTGCTCAACGGTTGCACCAGCGTCAGTTACTACAGCCAATTGGCCAGTGGTCAGCTGCAACTGCTATGGGCACGAGAACCGGTTTCTCGTGTGATTGCCGACCCTCAGCGCGATCAAAAACTGCGTGCGCACCTGACCGAGTCGCAAAAGGCCCGGACTTTTGCCAGTCAGCAACTGCATCTGCCAGACAATCAAAGCTACCGCTTATACGCCGACATTGGTCGCCCCTTCGTCGTCTGGAATGTGTTTGTCACGCCGGAATTTTCCCTGAAACCGCAGAACCATTGCTTCCCCATCGCTGGCTGCGTGGCCTATCGCGGTTACTACAGCCAGAGTGCGGCTCGTGGCGAAGCGGCAGTGCAGCGGTTGCAAGGCATGGACGTGTCGATCGGCGGCGTCGAGGCATATTCGACCCTGGGTTGGTTCAACGACCCGATCATGAGTTCGATGATGGGCTGGGGCGATGAGCGCCTGGCCACGCTGATTTTTCACGAACTGGCGCATCAACGTGTTTATGTGAAGGACGACACGGCGTTTAACGAGTCTTTCGCCACCTTCGTCGAGCAGGAAGGTACTCGCCAATGGCGCGCCTTTCGAAACCTGCCACCCGATAACGGTGCACAGGCGCAACAACGAAATCAGTTCATCCAATTGGTTTTGAACACCCGCACCCGGCTTGAAACGTTGTATGCCCTGCCGCTGCCACCGGATCAAATGCGTCAACGCAAGGCCAAGGAGTTCGAGCAAATGCGCGCCGAATACCGTCAGATGCGCGACAGCCAATGGGCTGGAGATAAACGCTATGACGCGTGGATCAATGCCCCGATGAACAATGCGCGTTTGCTGCCATTTGGGCTTTATGACCAGTGGGTACCGGCGTTTGCGGGGTTGTTCAGGCAGGTTGGGGGAGAATGGGTGAAATTTTATGCGGCCGCCGAAAAGATCGGTGCATTGCCGGATGATGAGCGCATAGCGGCTTTGAAGGAATTGGCCGCGTCAAAGAACTCCAGTGGCTGAACTGGCCTCTTCGCGGGCAAGCCCGCTCCCACAATGATCTCTGTTGTTCACAAATCCTGTGGGAG
>NZ_JBOIBY010000093.1:0-3991 GCF_050739655.1 Pseudomonas sp.
CCGCGATCCTCATGGATCGCGGCCTTTTTTGTGAGTTGCGTTTTGTGGTGAATTTAAGGGCCTCTTCGCGGGCGAGCCCGCTCCCACAGTGGTATTGGGTGGTCACAAATATTGTGTACGCCGCAAATCCTGTGGGAGCGGGCTTGTCGAATCGTCGCACCGCCGCGAAGGGGACATCACGGACACCCAATCAAATCCCTGTTACTTACCAAGGCTAATCTTCGGCGCCCAAGTCAGCCATTCCTCTTCGAATTTGTCGAACAGCGGGAACGTCTGCTCGGGCATTGCCGCACTGCCCATGCGCTCACCGTCCGGCGTGGCAAATGCGACACCGCCCTGAATCATGGTTTCCAAGGACTCGGTGCGCACCGTCGCGCCCTTGAACAGACCGACATCCAGATCGAATCCGCTGGTGTTCCAGAAACGGGTCCCGCTGCGCACCAACGGCGCGTACTTCGGCTCGATAAGGATATGAATCAACACCCGATCCGCAGTCTGGCCCAATTCATAACCGGTTACCTTGCCTACCGTAATTTCGCGATACGTTACCGGTACCCCGGCTTTCAGCGAGCCACGGCGGGCAGCGCTCAGTACCAGGCTCAACCCGGCTTCGGCTTTGGCGGTTTCAGGGGGAATGGCCAGAGCCACGAAGTTTTTCTGCGGGCCGAGATTCTTCGCAGCGGGCTGCACTTCGATGTACTGCCCGGTTACTAACGTCTCAAGATTCGACGTCTTGATCAGTCCCAGTTCCGGTTTTACCACCCAAAACTCACTACCCACTCGCGCAATGCGCTCGGGCACCTCTGTGATTCGCGCGGTCAGCAACACTGACTGCAAATCATCGCTGAGGTCGACGTCCTCGATCTTGCCGACATCCAGCCCTTTGAAGCGGATGGGTGTACCAGCGCGCAAGCCATCGGCGCGGTCAACCTTGATCGTGACCACTGCGCCTTTTTGGTTGGCGTCATCATGACTGGCAAACAGGCGGAAACGCGGGATCCGCTTCTGTAACGGTGCCTTGGCCTCAGGCGTTTCAAACGCGATGCCGCCAGCCATCAGGCTTTGCAAAGACTCACTTTTGACTTGAATCCCGCCGGTCAGTCCGCCCGTCAACGTAATACCACTGGCATTCCAAAACCGCGTCGAAGCGTTGACCAGATCTTCGTACTCCTTCTCGATATGAACACCGATCACCAGTTGATTCTTCTTGCGCGAGAACTGATAGCTCTGCACCGAACCGACCTTGACCTGCTTGTAGAGAACCGGACTGCCGACCTCCAGTGAACCGAGATTGTCGGTGAACAACACCAGATGCAGGCCTGGCGAGCGTAGATCCAGCGGAGGTGCCTTTGGTCGGGCAACGAACTCGCGTTGCGGCGCAGCACCTTTGTCACCGGGACGCACCGCGATGTAGTTACCTTTGACCAACGCCTCGAGACCAGTAATACCCGCCAGAGAAATCGATGGTTTGACCACCCAGAACTGAGTGCCATCGACCAGGTAATCCTCAGCCAGCGGATCCAGCGTCAATTCCGCACTCGCGCCGGACAAATCGGGGTCAACCTTCAGTGCCTTGAGCGTGCCGACCTGAATACCCTTGTACATCACTGGCGTACGGCCAGCCTGCAAGCCTTCGAAATCGCTGAGCTTGACCTTGACCTTGATTCCGGCCGCTGCCGCATCAAAGTCCTCGTAAAGACGAAACGGCAAGCTCGGGTCGGTGGGCGGGCTATCCTTGCGATTTTCCGGCGTGGCAAACGCAATACCACCAGCGACGATGCTGGCCAGAGATTCGCTGCGCACTTTAACGCCCGACAGGTTGGCATCAATGCTTATGCCGCTGGCATTCCAAAAACGCGTATGTTTGCGTACCAGCTTGGCGTATGTCGGCTCGATGAAAACCTTGAGCTCGACGGTGCTCTGATCCTCTGACAGCAAGAAGCTTTTGATCTGACCAACCTTGATCTGCTTGTAGAACACCGGGCTGCCACGATTGAGCGAACCCAGGCGATCAGCCTTGATTGTCAGGTGCAAACCAGGTTGGGCGTCGGATAGCGGCGGTTCTTGGGCCAGTGCCTTGAACTTGCGAGTCGGCTCGCCTTCACCCGGGCTGACCGCAACATAGTTACCCGAGACCAGCGTTTCCAGACCCGTGATACCGGCCAGGCTCACGCTCGGCTTAACCAGCCAAAAGCGTGTGCTGGTCCTCAGATACTGTTCGACATCCTTGTTCATTTCAACGGTGGCGATCACGCCTTTGGTGCTGCCTTCATCATCGAGCTTAAGGGTTTTCACCTTGCCGACCGACATGCCTTTGTAGACCACTTCGGTCTTGTTGGCCTGGATACCCTCACCGCTTTCGAAACGCACCTGAATTTCGATGCCGGTCTCGTTATAGGCTCGCCAGCCAAGCCATCCACCGATGATCAGGGCGATCAGGGGCAATACCCAAATGGCAGACCAGTTCGAGGCCGGTCGGGTCTTCGCTACAGGCAAATCAGTCATGGTCGTAGTCCGACTCCGTGTTATCCCAAATCAGTCGGGGATCGAAAGTTACTGCGGCAAGCATTGTCAAAATCACCACGCTGGCGAATGCGATCGCACCCAGATCAGCTTCGATACTGGCAAGCCTTCCAAAATCCACAACCGCCACCAGGATGGCGATCACAAAAATATCGAGCATCGACCAACGGCCAATAAACTCGATAAAACGGTACATCCATATACGCTGACGAGCCGATAGTGGCTGGTGGCGCTGTACGGAAAACAACAACAGTGCGATGCCTACCAGCTTGAAAGTAGGCACCAGAATACTGGCGATAAAAACCACGGCCGCAATTGGAATCATGCCGTGCTGCACCAGTTGGATCACACCTGACATGATGGTGCTCGGGTCGCCCTTGCCCAACGAGTTCACAGTCATGATCGGCAGCACATTAGCGGGTATATAAAGGATTGCTGCGGTAATCAGCAACGCCCAGGTCCGCATCAGACTGTTCGGCCGACGGGGATGTACCAACGCCCCGCAGCGCGTACAGGTCTGCTCGTCGCTATCAGCTTCCTGCTTGTTCAATTCATGGCATTCAGCGCAAATCAGAATGCCTGCATCAATCGCCCGCATGGGCATCCTCTCCTGATAAAGCCTGCCAGATCTGGTGCGGCGACATCACGACTTCCAACCCCACCTGAACCAACAGCAAACCGATGAAACAAGCCAAGCCAAGGCCTATGGTCATGGCTGCCATATCTGCCAGCTTCACGATCGCCACCAGCACGCCCATGAAATAGACCTCAAGCATCCCCCAATCTCGTAAGTGATGGTAAATGCGGTAAAGCAACAAGCCGTAACTGCGCCCGATATCAAAACGGATGCTTAACAAGACAGCTAGTTGGCAGAGCAGTTTGAGCAGCGGAATGCCCATGCTGCACAGGAACACAACCAGGGAAACGCCTTGCATGCCCGTATTGAAAAGCGCCACAACGCCACTCCAGACAGTATCGTGCGATGTCTGCCCGAGTAGATTGAGCTGCATGATGGGTAAAAAGTTCGCGGGGATATACAGCAGCAACGCCGCGATGACCAGGGCTAGACTGCGCTGTACGACGTTGTAACGATGGGCGTAGAGTTCGTAACCACAGCGAGGACACAGGGCCTTCTCACCATGAGCCAGCTCGGGCTTGCGCATCAGCAAGTCGCACTCATGACAGGCAACCAGATGGTCCAGTGGTAATTCTGACAGCCCTTTGGCGTCATCCGAATCCGGCATAAGCGCTCTGACTCTGAAAAATTGGACCTATTCTAGTGTCCTGAACCGAAAATAACTGTGCAAATTTGTGCGGAGACTGATCGTGCGTTTTATAAGCGCAAAAACAAAACCCCTACCTGCATACGCAGATAGGGGTTTCGGAATTTAATCTTGACGATGACCTACTCTCACATGGGGAAACCCCACACTACCATCGGCGATGCATCGTTTCACTGCTGAGTTCG
>NZ_JBOIBY010000094.1:0-7362 GCF_050739655.1 Pseudomonas sp.
CAAGGTGAAAGTCAGCTACAACATTCCCAAAGAAGGTGCCGGCAGCTTCTACGACATGGTCGCCATCCCTAAAGATGCCGAAAACGTCGAAGGCGCCTACAAGTTCATGACCTTCCTGCAGAAGCCGGAAATCATGGCTGAAATCACCAACGCCGTGCGCTTCCCGAACGGTAACGCGGCTGCCACGCCTCTGGTGGACAAAGACATCACCAGCGATCCAGGTATTTACCCGCCAGCGGACGTACTGGCCAAGCTGTACGCGATTGCCGACTTGCCGGCCGCGACCCAGCGGATCCTGACTCGCAGCTGGACCAAGATCAAATCCGGTAAATAAACCGGTATGAGGCAACAACCAGTTGTCATCACCTGCGCGGTGGTGGCAACAGGTTGAATTAGATGACAAAAGTTTTGCTGGAACGGTTTTTCGAGGGTAAGTTGCGCGCCGGTTTTGTTGCCAGGCAGCCAAGGCTGTCATGTAACGCGGGGCAACTTGGGCCCAACTAATTTTAGAGGACCTCCACTTGCCTATTTTTTCTTTGTTGCGCAATGCCATGCTGGTTGGTGCGGGGCTGACACTGGCTGTCAGTGTCCAGGCTGCCGGCACCGTGCATATTTATAATTGGTCGGATTACATCGGCGAGACCACGCTGGCCGACTTCCAGAAAGAAACCGGCATCAAGCCCGTTTACGACGTGTTCGATTCCAACGAAACCCTGGAAGGCAAGTTGCTGGCCGGGCATACCGGCTACGACGTAGTCGTGCCGTCGAACCATTTCCTTGGCAAGCAGATCAAGGCCGGTGCTTTCCAAAAGCTCGACAAGTCGCAGCTGCCAAACTATTCGAACCTCGATCCAGTGCTGCTCAAGCGTCTGGAGCAGAATGACCCGGGCAACTTGTACGCCGTGCCTTATCTGTGGGGCACCAATGGCATCGGCTACAACGTCGACAAGATCAAGGCTGTGCTGGGTGTCGACAAGATCGACTCCTGGAGCGTGCTGTTCGAGCCTGAGAACATCAAGAAGCTACACAAATGCGGCGTGGCATTCCTCGACTCCGCTGATGAAATGATGCCGACGGTCCTTAACTATATGGGCCTGAACGCCAACAGCACCAACGAGGAAGACTACAAGAAGGCGACCGCCAAGTTGCTGGCCGTGCGGCCTTACGTCACCTACTTCAACTCCTCCAAGTACATCACCGACCTGGCTAACGGCGATATCTGCGTGGCGGTTGGGTTCTCCGGCGACATCTTCCAGGCCCGCAACCGTGCCCAGGAAGCCAAGAAAGGCATCAACATCGCCTACGCCATTCCGAAAGAAGGTGGTGCGCTCTGGTTCGACATGCTGGCGATTCCGAAGGACTCGGCCAACTCCAAGGAGGCGCACGCGTTCATCAACTATTTGCTCAAGCCTGAGGTGATTGCCCAGGTCAGCGATTACGTCGGCTATGCCAACCCTAACCCGGGGTCGGACAAACTGATGGAACAGTCCATTCGCACTGACGAAGCGGTTTATCCACCGCAAGAGGTGCTCGACAAGACCTACGTGTCCATCGAGTTACCACCGAAGATTCAACGCTTGATGACCCGCAGTTGGACCATGGTCAAGTCGGGCAAATAGCTTCAAGGCTCAAACTATCCAAGGTTGGCTCACCTTGAGCGAACTGCACTCTTTGTTTTTGGGAGTTTCGTAAATGGCAGTTGCCTCCGGCGCCTATAAGAAAGCCCTCGAGGGCGACCAGTCACCTAAACAGGTACTGGTCAAAATCGACCGGGTCACGAAGAAGTTCGACGAGACGATTGCCGTGGACGATGTGTCCCTGGAAATCAAGAAAGGCGAGATTTTCGCCTTGCTCGGCGGTTCGGGATCGGGCAAATCCACCTTGCTGCGCATGCTCGCCGGTTTCGAGCGACCGACCGAAGGGCGGATCTTCCTCGATGGCGTAGACATCACCGACATGCCGCCCTACGAGCGGCCGATCAACATGATGTTCCAGTCCTACGCCCTGTTCCCGCACATGACGGTGGCGCAGAACATCGCCTTTGGCCTCAAGCAGGACAAACTGCCCGCCGCTGAAATCGATGCCCGCGTTGCCGACATGCTCAAGCTGGTGCAGATGAGCCAATACGCCAAGCGCAAACCGCATCAGTTGTCCGGCGGTCAGCGTCAGCGTGTGGCATTGGCCCGCTCCCTGGCCAAGCGTCCGAAGTTGCTGTTGCTCGACGAGCCGATGGGCGCGCTGGACAAGAAACTACGCTCGCAGATGCAGTTGGAGCTGGTGGAGATCATCGAGCGCGTCGGCGTAACTTGCGTCATGGTGACCCACGACCAGGAAGAGGCCATGACCATGGCCGAGCGCATCGCGATCATGCACCTGGGCTGGATCGCCCAGATCGGCAGCCCGATTGACATCTATGAAACCCCAACCAGTCGTCTGGTCTGCGAGTTCATCGGTAACGTCAACATCTTCGAAGGCGAAGTGATCGACGACGCCGAAGGCCACGCAATCATTACCTGCAACGACATGGACCATCAGATCTATGTGGGCCACGGCATCAGCACCTCGGTGCAGGACAAGTCTGTCACCTACGCGATCCGTCCGGAAAAATTGCTGGTTACCGCAGAAATGCCGACGTGCCAGTACAACTGGTCCAGCGGCAAGGTTCATGACATCGCCTACCTGGGCGGGCACTCGGTGTTCTACGTGGAATTGCCGAGCGGCAAGATCGTCCAGTCTTTCGTCGCCAACGCCGAACGCCGCGGTGCACGTCCAACCTGGGGTGACCAGGTCTACGTGTACTGGGAAGACGACAGCGGCGTGGTACTTCGCTCATGAACATGCGCAAATTCAAACGCCGCCTCAATCGAATAATTCCCGGTGGCCGTCAGGTGGTTATCGGGATTCCCTTCATCTGGCTGTTCCTGTTCTTCATGTTGCCGTTCTTCATCGTCTTGAAGATCAGTTTCGCCGAAGCCGACGTGGCCATTCCGCCGTACACCGAGATCTACAGCTTCGCCGAGCAGAAACTGCAGTTGCTGCTCAACCTCGGCAACTACGCCATGCTCAGTGCCGACGAGTTGTACATCTCAGCGTATCTCGGCTCATTGAAGATGGCATTCATCAGCACCCTGCTGTGCTTGGTGATCGGCTACCCAATGGCCTACGCCATCGCCAGTGCCCGCAAAGAAGTGCAAACGGTGCTGGTGCTGCTGATCATGATGCCGACCTGGACCGCGATCCTGATCCGCGTGTATGCGTGGATGGGCATCCTCAGCAACAACGGTCTGCTCAATGGCTTCCTGATGAGCATGGGCTGGATCAGCGAGCCGCTGCAGATTCTCAACACCAACCTGGCGGTGTACATCGGCGTCGTCTATTCGTACCTGCCGTTCATGATCCTGCCGCTGTACGCCAACTTGGTGAAGCACGATCACAGCTTGCTTGAAGCCGCATCGGACCTCGGTTCGAGCACGTTCAACAGCTTCTGGAAGATCACGATTCCATTGTCGAAAAACGGCATCATCGCCGGCTGCATGCTGGTGTTCATCCCGGTGGTGGGTGAGTTCGTGATTCCTGAACTGCTCGGCGGTCCGGAAACGTTGATGATCGGTAAAGTGCTGTGGCAAGAGTTCTTCAACAACCGTGACTGGCCGGTGGCGTCCGCCCTGGCGGTAGTGATGCTGGCGATCCTGATTGTGCCGATCATCCTGTTCAACCGCAGTCAGGCCAAGGAAATGGAGGGTAAAGAATGAAGCGCTTCCGTTTCTCCAGCCTGATGCTGGTACTGGGTCTGTTGTTCATCTACTTGCCGATGCTGATCCTGGTGATCTACTCGTTCAACGCCTCGAAGCTGGTGACGGTGTGGGGCGGCTGGTCGATCAAGTGGTACGTTGGCCTGATGGACAACACGCAACTGATGGGCTCGGTGGTGCGTTCGCTGGAAATCGCCTGCTACACGGCGATTGCGGCGGTGGCACTGGGTACCCTGGCCGCGTTTGTCCTGACCCGGATCACCCACTTCAAGGGGCGTACCCTGTTCGGTGGCCTGGTCACCGCGCCGCTGGTAATGCCTGAAGTGATCACTGGTCTGTCGCTGTTGCTGCTGTTCGTGGCCATGGCGCAGATGATCGGCTGGCCGCAGGAGCGTGGCATCGTCACCATCTGGATCGCCCACACGACGTTCTGTGCGGCCTATGTGGCAGTGGTGGTGTCGGCGCGCTTGCGTGAACTGGACCTGTCCATCGAAGAAGCGGCCATGGACCTCGGTGCACGGCCCTGGAAGGTGTTCTTCCTGATCACCATTCCGATGATTGCGCCATCGTTGGCGGCAGGCGGCATGATGTCGTTCGCCTTGTCGCTGGATGACCTGGTGTTGGCGAGCTTCGTGTCCGGCCCGGGTTCGACGACCTTGCCGATGGAAGTGTTCTCGGCGGTGCGCCTGGGTGTTAAACCCGAGATCAACGCTGTGGCCAGCCTGATCCTGCTGGCGGTGTCGCTGATGACCTTCCTGGTCTGGTTCTTCAGCCGTCGAGCCGAAGAAGCGCGCAAGCGTGCAATCCAGCAGGCCATCGAGGAAAGCGCTGCCGACTCCTGGAAACAACCGGACGTGCGACGCTCGCAGGCGCCGGAAGCGGCTTGAGCCTGACCTCGATTCTGAGGTCAACCAAGCTCCATTGTGGGAGCGAGCCTGCTCGCGATGAGGGAGTGTCGGTCGACGTAATTGTTGCCTGACACACCGCTATCGCGAGCCTGCTCGCTCCCACAGGTTTTTCAGTGTTTAGGAAACCCAAGGCGATTTGCGGATGACCTCGACGAAGTTCATCGGCTTGAACCCCGGCTCCTGATCCTTCAGCACATCCGTCTTCACGTTGCCAAACGTGGTCTGCGGACGATGGCGCAAACCATCGGCAAAGGCACAGATGATGCACTCCTTGAAACCCTCACCCCGTGGATGCGCATGCACCACGGCTTCGCGCTGCACCGTGGAAAATGCCGCGTAGTCCATGCCCAGCACATCCATCTCGACGCCTGCGGTCACCAGCGCCACGGTCGGACGCAAGTGCTGCGGCACGCCGGGCGTGGTGTGCAGGGCAATTGATAGCCAGACCTGCTCGATGTCATCGTCGCTAAACCCATAAGGCTTGAGGAACGCCGCCGCTGCGTTGGCACCATCGACTTCAAAACGCTCGTTGTCACTGCGATGACCTTCCACCAGACCCAGGTCATGGAACATTGCGCCCACATACAAAAGCTCCGGGTTGTAGGCCAGTTGCTTGCGCTCACCGCTCAGCGCACCGAACAGAAATACCCGGCGCGAATGGTGATAGAGCAGGTCGGATTCGATGTCGCGGATGTATTCGGTGGTGGCTTTTGCCAGGGCGCTGTCGGGGATTTTGATACCGGCAATGGTGGTGCTCATGGGGGCTTCCTCGTCGTGAAACGCCGTGGCGGCGCTGAGGATTTCAGTGTGTTCGCGCACCCAAAACCGGACAATCGATCCATGGCTGCGATCCTTGCCAATGAGCATGCATATCGCGCCAACCTCGCTTGTTGAGTGCGATTTGGCTAGGGTGAGGTGTGTTCAGCCATAAAAGATCGCAGCCTGCAGTGCAGGGTTGAGCCAGCTCCTACAGAGGAACGCAATCCCATGTAGGAGCTGCCGAAGGCTGCGATCTTTTCAACGTTAAAGGTGAACGTGAGCTATGCAGAAGACCGTCGCCATCGTGGTGTTCACCGGCGTCCAGTCGCTGGATGTCACCGGCCCCATGGATGTGTTTTCCGAGGCCAATCGCTTTCTGGCGCCGGAGGATCATTACCGGCTGGAAGTGATTGGCGTCGAGCGCGGGGTGATGACCTGTTCCAATGGACTGGTATTGAACGCCCACCGGCATTTCAGCGAAGCCTTGCAGGCCTATGACCTGCTGCTGGTGGCTGGTGGACCGCGATTGCCGTACATGGATTTCGGCGCAACCTTCGATGCCTGGCTGAGTGATGCCTGCGCGCGGGCGATGCGTTTTGGCTCCATCTGCAACGGTGCTTTCATGCTCGCCCGGGCAGGGCTATTGGAAGGCCGGAAGGTGACGACACATTGGGGAGATGCGGCAGCGCTGGCGGCGTTATGTCCGTCTACTCAGGTAGAAACCGACCGCTTGTATGTGCAGGACGCCGAGCTCTACACATCGGCCGGGGTTACGGCGGGGATCGATTTGTCGTTGTACCTGTTGGGTCAGGATCACGGGCCGGAAGTGGCATTGAGCGTGGCAAAGCGATTGGTGGTGTTCACCCAGCGTTCGGGCGGGCAATCACAGTTCAGTCCGTTCCTCACACCCCACGCTGAACCGACCTCGGCGGTAGCGATGGTCCAGCATTATGTGTTGGCCAATTTGACTGGCGACCTGACCATCGCCGACCTGGCCAATGCCGCCAATATGAGCGCTCGCAACTTTTCCCGCGTATTTGCCAGGGAAGCGAAGATCACCCCGGCCGAGTTCGTCGAGCGGGCGCGAGTGGATGCGGCGAGGGTGATGCTGGAGAGCAGCAGCGCGCCACTCAAGACCGTTGCTTATCAATGCGGATTCCGCGATGCCCAGCACATGCGCAGTGTGTTCAATCGTCGGTTGGGAGTGACGCCGCAGCAGTTCAGGTTGAATTTTGCGGCGGTGGTCTGAGCTGAGATTGTCGTTGTTTTCTCGGGCCTCTTCGCGGGCAAGCCCGCTCCCACATTGGCCCGTGTTCGCATGGGCAACGCGGTCAACTGTGGGAGCGGGCTTGCCCGCGAAGAGGCCGGTGCGGTCAACGCAAGACCGCGATCAGATGGTCAATCCGGCCTCCACCAACAGCTCCTCCAGCGCCAACAGATCCGGCACCTTGGCCACTTGCTCGCCCACCTGCACCGCCGCCTGTTCCAGCGGACACAACGGCACATCCACGTAACTCAACTGGCTATCGAGCTTGCAGGATCGCGGAATCCCCTGCACCAGCAGCGCGATGAACTTCAGCTCGGGTCGCCCGCCGAGGGTGTTGAGGATGACGATCCGCGCGCGTTCACCGATGACGATTTTCTGTGCGCATGCCGACTCGAAACTCAGCAGTGGAATCTGCCGGTCGCGCCACGTCACCAGCCCCAGGTACCACGTCGGTGTGTCGAGGTCGAAAGTCCCCGGCTGCTGGTAATCGATCAGTTCGGCAACGGCGACGTTGGGCAGGATCAGGTAGCGGTCGGCCAACGGCAGCAACAGGCCGGTGAGGTTGCTGGTGCGGTGCTCAAGCATGGGTCTTGCTCCACAAGGCGATGCTTTCGAGCAGCACCGATTCCTGGTACGGCTTGCCAAGGTAGTCGTTGACGCCGATGGCCATGGCGCG
>NZ_JBOIBY010000095.1:0-18879 GCF_050739655.1 Pseudomonas sp.
AAATGTGGGAGCGGGCTTGCTCGCGAAGGCGGTGTGTCAGTCAACAATGATGTTGAATCTGATGCCCCTTCGCGAGCAAGCCCGCTCCCACATGGATGAAGCGAGGTCTGGTTAGAGACCGTAGCTCATCAGACGCTCGTAACGACGGTCCAGCAGCGCCTTGTGATCGAGCTTCTTGAGCATGGCCAGTTGCGAGCTCAGTTCGGCACGGATCGAGGCAGCCGCAGTGGCCGGATCACGGTGTGCACCACCCAGAGGCTCGCCGATCACCTTGTCCACGATGCCCAGGCCCTTGAGGCGCTCGGCGGTGATGCCCATGGCTTCCGCGGCATCCGGTGCCTTTTCCGCGGTTTTCCACAGGATCGAAGCGCAACCTTCCGGCGAGATCACCGCGTAGGTCGAGTACTGCAGCATGTTCAACTGATCGCAAACGCCGATTGCCAGTGCGCCACCGGAACCACCTTCACCGATCACGGTGGCAATGATTGGGGTTTTCAAGCGAGCCATGACACGCAGGTTCCACGCGATCGCTTCGCTCTGGTTGCGCTCTTCAGCGTCGATGCCTGGGTAAGCGCCAGGGGTATCGATGAAGGTCAGGATCGGCATTTTGAAGCGTTCGGCCATCTCCATCAGACGGCAGGCCTTGCGGTAGCCTTCCGGACGCGGCATGCCGAAATTGCGGCGAACCTTTTCGCGCACCTCGCGGCCTTTCTGGTGACCGATGACCATCACTGGCTGGTCGTCCAGACGGGCGATACCACCCACGATGGCGGCGTCGTCGGAGAAGTGGCGGTCGCCGTGCAATTCATCGAACTCGGTGAAGATGTGATCGATGTAGTCCAGGGTGTATGGACGCTTCGGGTGGCGCGCCAGACGTGCGATCTGCCAGCTGGTCAACTTGCCGAAGATGTCCTCGGTCAAGGTTTTGCTTTTGTCCTGCAGGCGGGAGATCTCATCGCCGATATTCAGCGAATTGTCATTACCGACCAAGCGCAACTCTTCGATCTTGGCTTGCAGGTCGGCGATCGGCTGTTCGAAATCCAGGAAATTCGGGTTCATAGGCGTCCGTCTTGGGTCGACGTCCAAGAGAGCTTGGGCCGGCCGGTTGTCTATTCGCGCCCTACCTTAAGGGAGAGGCGCGTTCAGGTCGAGATTAAAAATTCAGGTCACGCTCAGGGCAAACTGATAGCGCTGACCATTAACGGTATTGGAGGAAGACGTTGTCTCGCCCGAACTGGTCACGCAGGGCTTGAATCAACGCATCCGCCGGATCGATTCGCCAGCCTTCGCCGAACTGCAACAAGGCCTTCGCATCGGGGCTGGTGTACTCCATGGTGATCGGGCACGCACCGCGGTGACGCTTGAACAGGTCGCCCAACCAGCGTAGCTGATCGCCCTTGAGATCCTGGGTCTGAACCTTCAGACGCAGGCTTTCAGCCAGGTTGGTGCGCGCATCCTCCATGCTCATCACCCGTTTGACCCGCAACCGCAGGCCACCAGAGAAGTCGTCGTTACTGACTTCGCCTTCGACCACCACCATCGCATCCGTCTGCAACAGGGCTTGCGCGGAGTGGAACGCATCGGCAAACAGCGACGCTTCGATGCGTCCCGAGCGGTCATCCAGGGTGATGAACCCCATCTTGTCGCCCTTTTTGTTCTTCATCACCCGCAGCGCGATGATCATGCCGGCAACGGTCTGAGTATCACGCGCAGGTTTCAGATCGATGATGCGCTGGCGAGCGAAACGACGGATTTCACCTTCGTATTCGTCGATCGGGTGCCCGGTCAGGTAGAGGCCCAAGGTGTCTTTCTCACCTTTGAGCCGCTCTTTGAGTGTCAGCTCCCTGGCCTTGCGATGAGTGGCGTAGACATCGGAATCTTCTTCGACAAAAAGGCCACCAAAGAGGTCCGCATGGCCACTGTCGTGGGTCCTTGCGGTTTGTTCGGCGGCCTTGATCGCCTCCTCCAATGCTGTCAGCAGCACTGCCCGATTACGGTCGATATTGGCCTGATAGGCTTTCGGCTCGTCATGGAAGTACGGGCCGAGACGATCCAGCGCACCGCTACGGATCAAGCCATCAAGGGTCCGTTTGTTGATGCGCTTGAGGTCGACACGGGCGCAGAAGTCGAACAGGTCCTTGAACGGGCCGTTTTGTCGCGCCTCGGTGATCGCCTCAACCGGCCCTTCGCCAACCCCCTTGATAGCCCCCAGGCCGTAAATTATCCGGCCCTCGTCGTTCACAGTGAATTTGAACTCCGAGGTGTTCACATCCGGCGCATCAAGGCGCAACTTCATGTTGCGCACTTCTTCGATCAAGGTCACGACCTTGTCGGTGTTGTGCATATCCGCCGAGAGCACCGCCGCCATGAATGGCGCCGGGAAGTGCGTCTTCAGCCACGCGGTCTGGTAGGACACCAGGCCATAGGCGGCGGAGTGCGACTTGTTGAAGCCGTAACCGGCGAACTTCTCTACCAGGTCGAAAATGTTACCGGCAAGGTCCGCATCAATATTGTTGGAGGCGCAACCCTCAATGAAACCGCCGCGCTGCTTGGCCATTTCTTCGGGTTTTTTCTTACCCATGGCTCGACGCAGCATGTCCGCACCACCGAGGGTGTAACCGGCCATGACCTGGGCAATCTGCATCACCTGTTCTTGATACAGGATGATGCCGTAGGTCGGTGCCAATACAGGCTTGAGGCCTTCGTACTGATAGTCCGAGTGCGGGTACGCCAATTCGGCGCGACCGTGCTTGCGGTTGATGAAGTCGTCCACCATGCCCGATTGCAGCGGACCGGGACGGAACAACGCCACCAGTGCAATCAGGTCTTCCAGGCAGTCGGGCTTGAGCTTCTTGATCAGCTCCTTCATGCCTCGCGATTCAAGCTGGAACACCGCCGTGGTTTCGGCTTTCTGCAGCAGATCGAAGGTTTTCTTGTCATCCAGCGGGATGAAGTCGATGTTCAGGTCGTCCAGGCCTTGCTTGGCCTGCTCGCGGTTGATGGTTTCCATCGCCCACTTGATGATGGTCAGGGTCCGCAGACCCAGGAAGTCGAACTTCACCAGACCAGCTGCCTCGACGTCATCCTTGTCGAACTGGGTCACCAGGCCGCCGCCCTCTTCATCACAGGCGATCGGCGAGAAGTCGGTGAGCTTGGTCGGCGCGATAACCACGCCACCGGCGTGCTTGCCTGTACCACGGCACACGCCCTCGAGCTTGAGCGCCATGTCCCAGATTTCCTTGGCGTCCTCGTCGACCTTGAGGAAATCGCGCAGGATTTCTTCCTGCTCGTAAGCTTTGTCCAGGGTCATGCCGACTTCGAAGGGGATCATCTTCGACAGGCGGTCCGCCAGGCCATAGGACTTGCCCTGCACCCGCGCCACGTCACGCACCACCGCCTTGGCGGCCATGGTGCCGAAGGTGATGATCTGACTCACCGCGTTACGGCCATAGGCGTCGGCCACGTACTCGATCACCCGATCGCGACCGTCCATGCAGAAGTCGACGTCGAAGTCGGGCATGGAAACCCGTTCCGGGTTGAGGAAACGTTCGAACAGCAGGTCATAGGCCAGTGGATCGAGGTCCGTGATCTTCAGCACGTAGGCCACCAGCGAACCGGCACCCGATCCCCGGCCAGGGCCCACCGGCACGCCGTTGTTCTTGGCCCACTTGATGAAGTCCATAACGATCAGGAAGTAACCGGGGAACCCCATCTGGATGATGATATCCAGCTCGAACTTCAGGCGGTCGAGGTAGACCTGGCGCTTCTCTTCGTAATTGGGAGTGGTGTCTTTGGGCCACAACACCGCCAGACGCTCTTCCAGGCCTTCGTGGGAAACGTGACGCAGGTAATCGTCGATCCCCATGCCATTGGGCGTAGGAAAGTCGGGCAGAAAGTGTTTGCCCAGTTGCACATGAATGTTGCAACGCTTGGCAATCTCGACGGTATTTTCCAGCGCCTCGGGAATGTCGCTGAACAGCTCGGCCATTTCCTCGGCACTTTTGAGGTATTGCTGATCGCTGTAGTTCTTCGAACGCCGCGGATCGTCGAGCGCGCGGCCCTCACCGATGCAGACGCGGGTCTCGTGGGCGTCGAAATCACTCTGCTTGATAAACCGCACGTCGTTGGTCGCGACCAGTGGCGCGTCAAGCTTGTCGGCCAGCGCTACTGCACCGTGCAGTTGCTCTTCGTCATTGGGGCGGTTGGTACGCTGGATTTCGAGATAAAAACGGTCGCCAAACACCGCCATCCACTCACGCGCCAGGTTTTCGGCTTCGCCCGGGTTGCCGGCCAGCATTGCCATGCCGATCTCACCCTCTTTCGCTGCCGACAGCATGATCAAGCCTTCATTGGCTTCGGCCACCCACTCACGCTCGACGATGACCAGACCATTGCGCTGGCCATCGATAAAGCCACGGGAGATCAACTCGGTCAGATTGCGATAGCCCAGAGGGTTCATCACCAGCAGGCTGATCTTGCTCAGCGGGGCATCGGGATCCTTGTTCGACAACCACAGGTCGGCGCCGCAGATCGGCTTGATCCCGGCACCCATGGCGTTTTTATAGAATTTGACCAGGGAACACATGTTGTTCTGGTCGGTGACCGCAACAGCAGGCATGTTCATGCCGACCAGGGTCTTGACCAGCGGTTTTACGCGCACCAGACCGTCGACCAGGGAATATTCAGTGTGCAGGCGTAGATGAACGAATGAAGCCGGCATAGTGATCCTGTAAGTCATGAAAACAACAAGGCCCGGATTGTACCGGGCCTTGGCAAAAAAAATCAGCCTTGCGACTAACTCTCGATGAGGCTTTCACGCGCCTCGTACGCTAGCCGTACGGGGGCAAACGAGCGACGGTGAATCGGGGTCGGCCCCAGGCGAGCCAGCGCTTCCAGATGAACGGGGGTCGGGTAGCCCTTGTGACCGCCAATGCCATAACCTGGATAAATCAGTTCAAATGCTGCCATTTCACGATCGCGGCTGACCTTGGCCAGAATCGACGCCGCCGCGATGGCCGGGACCTTGGCATCACCTTTCACCACCGCCTCGGCGCGCATCGGCAATTTAGGGCAACGATTACCGTCGATCATCGCCAGCTTTGGCTGGATGTGCAGCCCGGCCACGGCACGCTGCATGGCCAGCATGGTGGCGTGCAGGATGTTCAACTCGTCGATTTCTTCGACTTCCGCTCGGGCAATGCACCAGCTCAGGGCTTTTTCGCGGATTTCGTCGTAGAGCTTCTCACGGCGGGCCTCGGTTAGTTTCTTCGAGTCATTCAAGCCCAGGATCGGACGGTTCGGATCGAGGATCACTGCTGCGGTGACCACCGCACCACAGAGTGGGCCACGGCCGACCTCGTCAACACCGGCGACCAGCTCTTCAACTTCGGCGACCAAGGTGAAATCCAGCCCCATCTGCATGCTTGTTTTACTCATTGTGCTGGGCCGATCAGGTTGAGCACTGCATCCGCAGCCTGGTTGGAGGCATCCAGACGCAAGGTCCGGTGAATTTCGTCGAAGCCGCGAGTCTGCTCTTCGCCATCCTCGATCAGCGGCGACAAGGTCTGGGCCAATGCCTCGACCGTCGCATCATCCTGCAGCAACTCGGGCACCAGCAATCGCTGGGCCAGCAAGTTCGGCAAGGAGACGTAGGGGCTTTTCACCATGCGCTTGAGGATCCAGAACGTCAGCGGCGCCAGGCGATAAGCAACCACCATTGGCCGTTTGTACAACAACGCTTCCAGCGTCGCCGTTCCCGAGGCGATCAGCACCGCATCGCAGGCGGCCAAGGCCAAATGCGACTTTCCATCGAGCAAGGTCAGAGGCAAATCGCGACCAGCCAGCATCTCTTCCAGCTGTGCTCGGCGCTCAGGACTGGCGCAAGGCATGACGAAGCGAACGCCCGGGCGCATGGCCCTCAGGCGCTGCGCGGTATCGAGAAACAGCGCGCCAAGGCGACCGACTTCACCGCCACGACTGCCCGGCATCAACGCCACCAGCGGACCGTCAGGCAAGCCCAGTTCGGCTCGCGCAGCAGCGCGATCGGCTTCGAGCGGAATCGCGTCAGCCAGGGAGTGCCCGACAAACCGGACCGGCACACCCTTCTCTTCGTAAAACCTGGCTTCGAACGGGAACAGCGTCAGCATCAGATCGCAGCCTTCGCGAATCTTCAGCACACGCTTCTGCCGCCACGCCCAGACAGACGGGCTGACGTAATGCACAGTCTTGATTCCGGCATGACGCAGCTTGAGCTCAATATTGAGGTTGAAGTCAGGCGCATCGATCCCGATAAACACGTCCGGTTGCGCAGCGATCAGGTCGGCGACCAGCTTCTTGCGACGCGCCAGAAGCTCGCGCAATCGGCCCAGCACTTCCACCAGGCCCATGACCGAAAGGCGTTCCATCGGGAAATACGAGTTCAAGCCCTCGGCCTGCATCAGCGGGCCACCGACACCAATGAACTCGACCGTCGGGTGGCGAGCCTTGAGCGCACGCATGAGGCCCGCGCCCAGAATGTCGCCGGAAGCCTCACCTGCTACCAGTGCAATACGCAGATTAGCCATGATTAGCGGGTGATGCCGCGGGTCGAAGACTGGATGGAGTCACGAAACACTGCGACTTCCGGGAACTGGAGCGAAGGCTCGGACAGTTCAGCGAGCGCCTGTTCAACCGTCAGCCCTTGGCGGTAGACCACCTTATAGGCACGACGCAGGGCGTGAATCGCATCTTCGCTGAAACCGCGACGGCGCATGCCCTCGAAGTTCATGCTGCGGGCTTCGGCCGGATTACCAAACACCGTGACGTAGGCGGGAACGTCCTTGCCAATGGCCGTGCCCATGCCGGAAAAGCTGTGGGCACCGATGTGGCAATACTGGTGGACCAGGGTAAAACCAGACAGGATGGCCCAATCTTCGACGTGCACGTGGCCAGCCAGCGCAGTGTTGTTGACCAGAATGCAGTGATTGCCGATAACGCTGTCATGGCCAATGTGAGCGTACGCCATGATCAGGTTGTGATCGCCCAGGGTCGTTTCCGAACGGTCCTGAATGGTCCCACGATGAATCGTCACGCCTTCGCGAATGACGTTGTGGTCACCGATCACCAGGCGAGTCTCTTCGCCTTTGTATTTCAGATCAGGCGTGTCCTCGCCTACCGATGAAAACTGGTAGATACGGTTGTGCTTGCCGATCCGGGTCGGGCCTTTGAGAATCACGTGCGGCCCGATGACTGTCCCCTCGCCGATCTCCACACCTGCGCCGATGATCGACCATGGGCCGACCTCGACACCGTCAGCCAGGACGGCCGCCGGATCGATGATTGCGCGAGGGTCAATCAAACTCATAGTTTGCGTTCCGCGCAGATGATCTCGGCGGAGCAGACCGGCTTGCCATCGACCGAAGCCTGGCACTCGAATTTCCAGATCTGGCGCTTGCAGCTCAGGAACTTGGCTTCAAGAATCAACTGATCGCCCGGCAATACCGGCTGACGGAAGCGCAGCTTGTCGGAACCGACGAAGTAGTAGAGGGTGCCATCGGCCGGCTTCACGTCGAGCATTTTGAAACCGAGGATCCCGGCAGCCTGAGCCATCGCTTCGATGATCAGCACGCCCGGCATGATTGGATGCGCGGGAAAGTGGCCATTGAAGAATGGTTCGTTGATGCTGACATTCTTGTAGGCGCGAATGCGCTTCTCTTCCACATCCAGATCCACGACCCGATCCACCAGCAGGAACGGGTAACGGTGAGGCAGGTATTCGCGAATCTCGTTGATGTCCATCATTTCGGGGGGAAGCCTATGTAAAGATTGGAAGCGCGCGACTGATGCACACTTCTCTAGCAAATCAAGTACGCAAACTAGCGGTTGCGCACACTTGATATGGAAATGGTATCAGCCATCTGATGAAGCATTACCGCCAGGGGTCACTTCCCCTGCTTGCTTTTCCAGCTGTCGCAAACGTCGCGCGATGTCATCGAGCTGACGCAGACGTGCCGCGCTTTTGCGCCATTCGGCCGCTGGCTGCATCGCCGTACCGGATGAATAAGCGCCCGGCTCGGTGATCGAGTGGGTCACCATGGTCATCCCGGTGATGAAAACGTTGTCGCAAATATCGATATGCCCCACCAGCCCTACGCCACCGGCAAGCATGCAGTGCTTGCCGATTTTGGTGCTGCCGGAAATCCCCACACACGCGGCCATGGCGGTGTGATCACCGACCTGTACGTTGTGGGCAATCTGAATCTGATTGTCGAGCTTCACACCGTTACCAATGATGGTATCGGCCAAGGCGCCACGATCGATGGCGGTGTTCACGCCGATTTCCACGTCGTCGCCAATGGAAACGCCGCCAATCTGTGCAATCTTCTGCCAGACACCTTTCTCGTTGGCAAAGCCGAAACCTTCGCCACCCAGCACGGCACCGGACTGGATGACCACCCGCTTTCCAACGCGAACATCGTGATACAAAGTCACCCGTGGTGCGAGCCAGCCACCTTCACCAACAACGCTACGGGCACCGATGAAGCAGTGCGCGCCCACAGTTGTACCGGCAGCGATATGCGCCCCGCTTTCGATGACCACAAAGGCACCGATACTCGCAGTCGGGTCAACCACCGCGTCCGCAGCAATCACTGCAGTCGGATGAACCCCCGAAGCAGCTTGGGGCTTGGGATCGAACAAGTGGGAAATGCGGGCGTAGGCCGCATACGGATCAGGCACCACCAGTGCATTGCCGGAAAAACCTTCAGCGTCAGCGGCTTTCAGCAACAGAGCTGCAGCCTGACTGCTTGCCAGGTATTTACGGTACTGGGGGTTTGCGAGAAAGCTCAACTGAGCTGGGCCAGCCTCCTGCAAGGTGGCTAGCCCAGTGATTTCTTTCTCCGGGTCGCCACGTAGTGTGGCGCCGAGGAACTCGGCCAGCTGGCCGAGCTTTTTAGTCGCGATCATGGGTTACTTCAGCTGATTCATGCGCTCGATAACCTGGCGCGTGATGTCGTACTGAGGCTTGACATCAATCACTGCGCCACGCTCGAAGACCAGGTCAAAAGCACCTTTCTTGATGACTTCTTCCACAGCGCTGTCCAGTTTCGGCTTGAGCTGTTTCAGCATTTCACGGTCAGCAACAGCCTTGGCTTCGTTCAGCTCCTTGGACTGGAACTGGAAGTCACGGGCCTTTTGCTTGAATTCAAGTTCCAGGCGCTCACGCTCGCCTTGCTGCATCTTGTCGCCACCGGCCATCAGACGATCCTGAATACCCTTGGCGCTGCTTTCCAGAGTTTTGAGCTTGGTCAGTTGAGGACCGAACTTTTTCTCGGCATCCACGGCATATTTCTTGGCCGCGTCGGATTCCAGGAGCGCCATCTGATAGTTCAGAACGGCGATTTTCATGTCGGCAAATGCCGGACCTGCTACCAGTACGGAAGCCAGGAGAACCAATTGAGTCAACTTACGCACGATGCACTCCTACAAAATCCATTGTCGTTATCTTGGGTCAGACGCTTAGAACGTCTGGCCGAGGGAGAATTGGAACACTTGAGTTTCAGCCTCATCCGGTTTCTTGACTGGCATGGCCACCGCGAAACTCAGAGGACCCAGTGCGGTGACCCAGGTAACACCCAGACCGACGGAACTGGCCATGTTGCTCAGGCTGATGTCGTTGCACTTGGTTTTGGACTTCGTACCATCGGCATTTGTGATGTCCGAGCAAGACGAGTCAAACACGTTACCCACATCCCAGAATACCGAAGTACGCAGGGAACGCTGATCCTTGATGAACGGTAGCGGGAACAGAACTTCCGCACCACCCTGAATCAGGACGTTACCACCAAACGGTAGCGGGTCCTGGTCCGGGTCGAACTTGGTACCGGGGTTTTTACCGGTACTTGGCGTACTGCGTGGACCCAGGGTGCTGTCCTTGAAGCCGCGAACCGAATTGAAACCACCAGCATAGTAGTTTTCATAGAATGGCAAGCCATCGGTCGAACCGTAACCATCGCCGTAACCCAACTCGGTATGCAGGCGCATGGTGTAGTTCTCGCTCAACGGTTGGAACATCTGGCCACGGTAGTCAAGCTTGAAGAACGACAGGTCGCTGCCCGGAACCGTGGTTTCCAGCACCAGGCTCTGGGAGTGACCGCGAGTGGCGAGCACACCTTTGTTCAGGGTGGATTCGGACCAACCGGCCGAAGCCTTGAAGTTCAGGTATTTGTCGCCTTCCTTATTAACGAAGTCGAAGATCTCATCAACGGTATACACACCGGTCTTGATCTCGTCCTGCTGGGCAGTCAGACCGAAAGTCAGACGCGAAGTCTCGCTGATTGGGTAACCAACGCTCACACCGGCACCCAGGCTGTCCACGGAGTAGCTGGCTACGCTGACATCAAGGTCGTTGTAGTCGGTGGTGCGATAGAACGCGTTGTAACCCAGGCTCACACCGTCAGCAGTCCAGTAGGGGTCGACATAACCGAAGTTATAGCGACTCTGGTATTGACTGCGGGTCAAACCAATGCTGACTTTGTTACCAGTACCCAGGAAGTTGTTCTGGGTGATCGAACCGCCCAGGATCAAACCTGCGCTCTGGGCAAAACCGACGCTGGCAGTAATCGAACCGGAGGCTTGTTCTTCAACGCTGTAGTTGACATCGACCTGGTCATCGACGCCCGGCACCGCTGGCGTTTCGACGTTGACTTCCTTGAAGAAGCCCAGGCGCTCCAGACGGGTCTTGGACTGGTCGATCAGGTAGGTCGAAGCCCAACCACCTTCCATCTGACGCATTTCACGACGCAGCACTTCGTCTTCGGACTTGGTGTTGCCACGGAAGTTGATACGGTTCACGTAGGCACGCTTGCCCGGATCGACCGCAAAGGTGATGTCGACCGTGTGATCGTCATCATGAGGCTGTGGCACACCGTTAACGTTGGCGAAGGTATAGCCTTCGTTACCCAGACGACGGGTAATCAACTCGGAAGTGGTGGTCATCAGCTTGCGAGAGAATACCTGGCCTTTCTGGACCAGCAGCAGGGACTTGACCTGGTCTTCAGGCACTTTCAGGTCGCCGCTCAGTTTCACATCACGAACGGTGTACTTGTCGCCTTCGTTGATGTTGACGGTGATATAGACGTGTTTCTTGTCCGGAGTGATGGACACCTGGGTCGAAGCGATATCCATGTTGATATAGCCACGATCCAGATAGTAGGAACGCAGACGCTCCAGGTCACCGGAAAGTTTTTCACGGGCATACTTGTCGTCGTTCTTGAAGAACGACAACCAGTTGGTAGTCTTGAGTTCGAACAGATCGATCAGGTCTTCATCAGGGAAGACCGTGTTACCCACCACGTTGATGTGCTGGATAGCAGCAACGGTGCCTTCGTTGATATTGACCTTCAAGCCAACGCGGTTGCGCGGTTGCGGCACCACTTCAGTGTCAACGGTAGCCGAGTAGCGGCCTTGAGCGACGTACTGGCGCTGCAGTTCGTTACGTACACCTTCGAGGGTAGCGCGCTGGAAGATCTCACCTTCAGCCAGACCGGACTGCTTGAGGCCCTTCATCAGGTCCTCGGTGGAAATTGCCTTGTTACCTTCAATCTCGATACTGGCAACTGACGGACGCTCGACTACTGTAATGACAAGGACGTTGCCATCACGGCCCAGCTGGATATCTTGAAAGAACCCGGTTTTGAACAGCGCACGAGTGGATTCCACCAGGCGATGATCATCCGCCACTTCACCGACGTTCAACGGCAAAGCCCCAAAGACGCTACCCGCGGAGACCCGCTGGAGGCCATTGACGCGAATATCAGAGATAGTGAAGGATTCGGCGTGAGCTTCGGCGATCATCAATACGGAGAGAACCGCAGTTAGCAACAGACGTTTCATGAAGTCCTTTCTTATTCCAACTGGCAATAAACAAACTGCCGCAAAATGCGGCAGATTCGCAATTCAGCAAAGTACTACAGACGACCCAGATCGTTGACCAGAGCAAGCAACATCACTCCAACCACCAAGCTGATACCGATCTGTACCCCCCAACCTTGTACCCGATCCGACAAGGGACGACCACGCGCCCACTCAATCAGATAAAACAACAAATGCCCCCCATCCAGCACAGGAATGGGCAGCAAATTCAGAACCCCCAGGCTAATACTCAGATAAGCAAGGAAATTCAGGAAATCAGCGACACCCGACTGGGCCGAAGCGCCCGCCACTTTAGCAATGGTTATCGGTCCACTCAAGTTTTTTACCGAGAGCTCACCGAACAACATTTTCTTCAGCGAATCAAGGGTCAGCAGGCTCATGGTCCAGGTGCGTCGAGCCCCCTCACCGATTGCGGCCAAAGGCCCGAAGCTGACCTCGCGGATCATCTCCGGTGGCCAATCGACAGCTTTCACCCCAGCCCCCAGGTAACCCGTGGGTTCCTTGCGCTCGCCGCGGGCAGCCAATGTGACAGGGACGTCGATTTGAGCACCGTCGCGCTCGACCCGCATCAAGATTTTGGTATCAGGACGCATACGGACGATATCGACCACTTGCTGCCAGTCATCCAGCGACTTGCCATCCAGGGCAATCAGACGGTCCCCCATCTTCAGCCCGGCAGCCTGCGCCGGACCTTTCGGATCAAGCTCTGCCAGGATTGGCGGCAATGCCGGACGCCAAGGTCGAATGCCCAGCGAACGGATTGGATCCGGCTCGTCGGCCCCCTTGAGCCACTTGTCCAGCGCCAGTTCACGAGGCGAATCTATCGAAGACCCCTGATCGCGGACCAGCACCTGCATCGAGCCGCTTTCCCCGAGGCGACGGACCAGCTGCAAATTCACCGCCGCCCAACCGGAGGTTGGCTCACCATCAATGGAGATGATTTCCTGACCGGCACTCAAACCTGCCCTGGCGGCGATGCTGCCGGATTCCACAGCACCAATGACTGGGCGAACCTGCTCGCTGCCGAGCATGGCCAAGACCCAGAAGAATCCCAAGGCCAGTAGAAAGTTGGCAATCGGCCCGGCAGCAACGATAGCAATGCGTTGGCGGACGGACTTGCGATTGAAGGACTGATCGATCTGATCGGCGGGAACTTCACCTTCACGCTCGTCGAGCATTTTCACGTAGCCGCCCAGCGGGATGGCGGCCACCACGAACTCGGTGCCTTGCTTATCGTGCCAGCGCAGCAGCGGCATGCCGAAGCCTACGGAGAAACGCAGCACTTTGACCCCACAGCGACGCGCGACCCAGAAATGGCCGAACTCGTGGAAGGTAACCAGCACACCCAAAGCCACCAGGGTGCCGACAATCATATAGAGCGCGCTCATCTACTTTCTCCGCATTCCTATCCGGTACTGCATGGGGCAACGCGTTGCAGCACTTACCGCCCGTGACGATTCAACCATTGTTCGGCCAGCAAACGCGCCTTCGCATCCGCCGTGAACACTGCCTCGAGATCATCGACTTCTACCACAGGCTCGAGATTCAGTGTTTCTTCGATGATACTCGCGATTTCCGGGTAACGAACCCGTCCGTCGAGAAAGGCTGCCACAGCCACTTCATTCGCAGCATTGAGCATTGCCGGAGCGCTGTTGCCCGCCTCTGCCGCCTGACGCGCAAGGCGCAGGCAAGGAAAGCGCTCTTCGTCCGGGACCTGGAAGTCCAGTCGCGCGATGGCAAACAAGTCCAACGGTGGCACACCGGAGTCGATTCGCTCCGGCCAGGCCAGTGCGTTGGCAATTGGCGTACGCATATCCGGATTGCCCAATTGGGCCAATACCGAGCCATCAATGTAGTCAACCAACGAATGGATCACGCTTTGCGGGTGAATCACCACCTCGACCTGGGACGGCTTGGCATCGAACAACCAACAGGCCTCGATCAACTCAAGCCCTTTGTTCATCATGCTGGCTGAATCCACCGAAATCTTGCGCCCCATGGACCAGTTCGGGTGAGCGCATGCCTGCTCAGGGGAAACATGCGCCAATTCAGCCAAAGGCGTTTGTCGGAACGGGCCGCCAGAGGCCGTCAGTAAAATCCGACGCACCCCGACTGAGCTCAGACCACGGGCAAAATCATGCGGCATGCACTGGAAAATCGCATTGTGCTCACTGTCGATCGGCAGTAATACCGAACCGCTTTTGCGCACAGCCTGCATGAACAAGGCACCAGACATGACCAGTGCTTCTTTGTTGGCGAGAAGAATTTTCTTGCCCGCTTCGACAGCTGCCAACGTCGGGCGCAAACCTGCTGCACCCACAATGGCTGCCATGACCGCATCAACTTCAGGGTCGGCAGCGACCTGACACAAGCCTTCCTCACCCACCAGCACACGGGTCGAGAGGCCAGCCGCACGCAAATCGTCCTGCAGGCTTCGCGCTGCCGCGACTTCAGGCACGACGGCGAATCGCGGTGTATGACGCACGCACAATGCCAGCAATTCACTCAAACGCGTGAAACCGCTTAGTGCAAAGGCTTGATAGCGCCCGGGATGACGAGCGATGACATCGAGGGTGCTCAGACCGATCGAACCGGTTGCCCCCAGAACGGTAATCTGCTGGGGACGGCTCATGGCGCCGCCATCCACAACAGAACGGCGAACACAGGAATTGCTGCGGTCAGACTGTCAATCCGGTCCAGCACACCACCATGGCCAGGCAACAGATTGCTGCTGTCCTTGATCCCGGATTGGCGCTTGAACATGCTCTCGGTGAGGTCGCCCACGACCGAGATGAAAACGATCAAGGCTGCGCCGATCAGCCCCTTGAACAGCTCGGCGACGGTCCAGTCACGGACAAAACCGACGATCACGGTGATGACCAGGCTCAGGGTCAGGCCACCGTACACGCCTTCCCAGCTTTTACCAGGACTGACCTGCGGCGCCAGCTTGCGCTTGCCGAACGCGCGACCGGAAAAATAGGCGCCAATATCGGCCCCCCAAACCAGCACCATCACCGCCATGATCAGCCAATTACCCAAAGGCTGCTGCTTGATCTGGACCAGACCTTGCCAGGCCGGCAGCAGGATCAACAGGCCGATCATCAACTTGCAGGCAGCGCTGGCCCAATGCTCACTGGAGCGCGGATACGTCAGCACCAGATAGGTCGCAATCCCCCACCACAGCACCGAAGCGCCCAGCACCCAAGGTGCCAGGCCAGGCAGGATGTACATGACAAACAGCATCAACGCGACGACAGCGGCATAACCAACACGAAACGACTGGGCGGTAAAACCTGCCAATCGCGCCCACTCCCAGGCACCGAGGGTCACGACCAGCCCGATGAACAACGCAAAACCGGAGCCTTCGAGCAGGAAAAACCCGCACAAGGCAATCGGCAGCAGGATCAGCGCGGTAATGATTCGTTGTTTAAGCATTAAACCCGGGCTCCGGCCTCGACCTGCTCGCTCGTTTTACCGAAGCGACGCTGGCGGGATGCGAAATCGGCCAATGCGTTACGCATGGCATCGTGTTTGAAGTCCGGCCAGAACAGGTCGGAGAAGTACAATTCGGCGTAGGCCAGCTGCCACAACAGGAAGTTACTGATGCGATGCTCGCCGCCGGTACGAATGCACAAGTCAGGCAACGGCAAGTCACCGGTAGCCAGACAGGTTTGCAGCAAATCAGGGGTAATGTCTTCCGGACGCAGGTGCCCTGCCTGAACCTCGCGCGCCAGACGCTGTGCAGCCTGCGCGATGTCCCACTGGCCACCGTAGTTGGCTGCGATCTGCAGGACGAACCGATTGGCGCCCGCAGTCATGGTCTCGGCTTCACGCATGGCAGCCTGAAGCTCTGGATGAAAGCGCGAACGATCACCAATGATCCGCAGGCTGATGTTGTTGTCGTTGAGGCGCTTGGCCTCACGACGCAATGCCTTGAAGAACAGGTCCATCAAGGCACTGACCTCATCGGCCGGACGCTGCCAGTTCTCGCTGGAGAACGCAAACAGGGTCAAAACCTCGACCCCTGATTCCGCGCAAACCTCAATAACTGCACGAACCGCATCGACACCCGCTTTATGCCCGGCGACACCCGGCATAAAGCGTTTTTTCGCCCAGCGATTATTACCATCCATGATGATCGCGACATGGCGCGGCACCGCGGAGGGCGCAATCTGCTTGGTCTTTTCCATGAAAACGCGACCCTTATACGGCCATCAGGTCTTTTTCTTTCTGCGCCAGATCTGCGTCGATCTTGGCCACGAACTTCTTGGTCAGATCATCGATTTCACCAGTGGCACGACGCTCTTCGTCTTCGCTGATTTCTTTTTCCTTGACCAGATCCTTGAGCTGGCTGTTCGCATCACGACGGATATTGCGCACGGCAACACGGGCGTCTTCAGCGACATCACGCGCCTGCTTGGTGAAGCCCTTACGGGTTTCTTCGGTCAGCGCTGGCATGGAGATCAGCAGCAACTCGCCCAGGTTGGTCGGATTGAGGTTCAGACCCGCGCTACCGATCGCCTTGTCGACAGCACCCAGCATGTTGCGCTCAAAGGCAACCACTTGCAGGGTACGAGCATCTTTAACGGTGATGTTGGCAACTTGCTTGATTGGAGTGTCGGAACCGTAATACGGGACCATCACACCCTCCAGAATGCTTGGGTGTGCCTGGCCGGTACGGATGCGACCGAAGTTGTGGGCCAGCGACTCCACGGATTTTTGCATGCGCTCTTGAGCGTCTTTCTTGATTTCGTTGATCATTGTTGAACTTCCTCGATCAGGGTTCCTTCAGCGCCGCCATGCACGATATTCAGCAGGGCGCCGGGCTTGTTCATGTTAAATACGCGCAGCGGCATCTTGTGGTCGCGGCACAGGCAAATAGCCGTCAGATCCATCACGCCCAACTTGCGATCCAGCACTTCATCGTAGGTCAGATGATCGAACTTCTCGGCATGCGGGTCTTTAAATGGATCTGCTGTGTAGACGCCATCGACCTTGGTTGCCTTGAGTACGACATCAGCATCGATTTCGATTGCACGCAGGCAGGCAGCCGAGTCCGTGGTGAAGAACGGATTGCCAGTACCCGCTGCAAAAATAACGACTTCCTTGGAGTTCAGGTGACGCATGGCTTTGCGGCGATCGTAGTGATCGGTCACGCCCACCATGGAAATGGCCGACATCACGATGGCGGAGATATTGGCACGTTCAAGCGCGTCGCGCATGGCCAAGGCATTCATCACAGTGGCCAGCATGCCCATGTGGTCGCCCGTTACGCGATCCATACCGGCCGCGCTCAGCGCTGCACCACGGAACAGGTTACCACCACCGATCACCAGACCGACCTGCACACCGATACCGACCAGTTGGCCGACTTCCAACGCCATGCGATCCAGAACCTTCGGATCGATCCCGAACTCTTCCGAGCCCATCAGGGCCTCGCCGCTAAGTTTGAGTAGAATGCGTTTATAGCGAGCCTGATAACCACTGCCCTGCTGAGCCATTGCGAATCTCTCCTGCGGCGTAAATTAAAAATTCTTTGCGAGCTGTTTTCAGCTGGCGGTCACTCTAGCGTGGCGCTGCTTCAGCGCTATCGGAACATGGCTTTGTAAGCCAGTTCCGAACGGAAACCAAATAAAAATTGGTGCCCCATCTGAAAAGAGGCTGCGCGCGTGAGCGGGCAGCCTCTTCAGGGCGACAGTTAAAAAACCGTCTTATTGCTTGGCAGCAGCCAGTTGTGCGGCAACTTCTTCAGCGAAGTTGTCAACTGGCTTCTCGATGCCTTCGCCGACTTTGAAGTAGGTGAAGGAAACGATTTCAGCGCCGGCTTTCTTGGCCAGAGCACCAACGGTCAGCTCAGGATTCATGACGAAAGCTTGCTCAACCAGGCTGGCTTCGGCCAGGAACTTGGTGATACGACCAGCGATCATCTTCTCGACGATTTCAGCTGGCTTGCCTTTCATCTTGTCTTCGTTCAGTTGCAGGAAGACGCCCTTTTCGCGCTCGATGGCTTCTGGCGAAACCTGCGATGGCAGCAGGAACTCAGGGTTGCTGGCAGCCACGTGCATGGCGATTTCTTTGGCCAGCTGGACGTCGCCGCCCTTCAGGACAACAGCAACACCGATTTTGTTACCGTGCAGGTAGGTACCAACCACGTCACCTTCAACGCGAACCAGGCGACGAATGTTGACGTTTTCGCCAACTTTGGCAACCAGGGCTTCACGAGCCGATTCCTGAGCGGCGATCAGCGGAGCTGCGTCGGTCAGTTTTTCAGCGAAAGCTTTTTCTACGCTGGCGTTGACGAAGTTCTTGAAGTCGTCTTGCAGGGCCAGGAAGTCGGTCTGCGAGTTGACTTCCAGCAGCACGGCTGCCTTGTCGTCAGCCTTGATGGCGATAGCGCCCTCAGCGGCAACGTTGCCAGCCTTTTTAGCAGCCTTGATGGCGCCCGAAGCACGCATGTCATCAATGGCTTTTTCGATGTCGCCGTCGGCCTTTTCCAGGGCCTTTTTGCAATCCATCATGCCTTCGCCGGTACGCTCGCGCAGTTCTTTGACCAGCGCCGCAGTAATTGCTGCCATTTCAAATTCCTCTTGGATAGGTTTTCAACCATTCCACCCGATCGAACGGGCGTTCAATTCTTCCCGAACCACCTATGTAAGCTGCTGCACGTTACAGATGCTGTAGCTGCGCCGCCGACAAATGGTTTTCGAGGTGGCAAAAAGGGGGCCAAGCCCCCTTTTTGCTTACTGAGTCAACGCCAGGGCGTCAATTACTCAGCTGCAGCTGCCGGAGCTTCTTCAACGAAAACTTCGGTGCCGCCAGAAACGTTGTTGCGACCACGGATAACAGCGTCAGCCATCGAACCCATGTACAGCTGGATAGCGCGGATTGCGTCATCGTTGCCTGGGATGATGTAGTCAACGCCTTCCGGGCTGCTGTTGGTATCGACTACGCCGATAACCGGGATGCCCA
>NZ_JBOIBY010000096.1:0-7295 GCF_050739655.1 Pseudomonas sp.
CTGATTCTTCATCCAGCTGCGGTACATGAAGCCGTTCTTGTCGGCGGTGCCAAACCATTGGGCGGAGCGCAGGGTGGGTTTCTTATCAGACATGATCGATTCTCTTATTGTATGACTATATTGTTCGGGCTGAGGCGTACATTAAGCGCAATTCCACTGCATTGGAAGTGTTGCCCGATTAAATAGTATTACTATATAGTCGCTTCCACTGGAGGGACGGCCCTGGCGATTTACCGTGAGAGGCGTCCCCTGAGGTTCTATAAAAACAACAATCGGAGACCGATCCCATGAGCCAGGAACTGCGGCTTATTCGTCGCATTACACTCAAACTGATTCCCTTCCTGATCCTGCTGTACCTGATCGCCTATGTGGATCGCTCCGCAGTGGGCTTCGCCAAATTGCACATGGGCGCCGACATCGGCCTGGGCGATGCGGCTTACGGTCTGGGTGCAGGGCTGTTCTTCATTGGCTACTTCCTGCTGGAAATCCCCAGCAACCTGATGCTCGACCGCTTTGGTGCGCGACGCTGGTTCGCGCGGATCATGGTTACCTGGGGCGCCATCACCATCGGCATGGCGTTCGTCCAGGGGCCCAACAGCTTCTATGTGATGCGCTTTCTGCTCGGCGCCGCCGAAGCCGGGTTTTTTCCGGGCGTTCTGTACTACATCACCCAATGGTTCCCGGTTCGCCATCGCGGCAAGATCCTCGGGCTGTTCATCCTGTCCCAACCCATTGCCATGATGATCACCGGTCCCGTGTCCGGTGGACTGCTGGGCATGGACGGCGTGTTGGGGCTGCACGGTTGGCAGTGGCTGTTCATCGTCATCGGTACGCCAGCGATCCTGCTGACGTGGCCGGTGCTGCGCTGGCTGCCGGATGGCCCGCAACAGGTGAAGTGGATGGACCAGTCGGAAAAAGACTGGCTCAAAGGCGAGCTGAACAAGGACCTTGAAGCCTACGGCCAGACCCGCCACGGCAACCCGTTGCATGCGCTCAAGGACAAACGCGTACTGTTGCTGGCGCTGTTCTACCTGCCGGTGACCCTGAGCATTTATGGCCTCGGTCTTTGGTTGCCAACGTTGATCAAGCAGTTTGGCGGCAGTGACCTGGTCACCGGTTTCGTGTCATCGGTGCCGTACATTTTCGGGATCATTGGTCTGCTGATCATTCCGCGCAGTTCCGACCGATTGAATGATCGCTATGGCCATCTGGCGGTGCTTTACGTGCTGGGTGCCATCGGCCTGTTCCTCAGTGCCTGGCTGTCGGTGCCGGTGTTGCAATTGGCGGCATTGTGCCTGGTGGCGTTCGCGCTGTTTTCCTGCACCGCTGTGTTCTGGACCTTGCCGGGTCGATTCTTTGCCGGCGCGAGCGCGGCGGCGGGAATTGCCTTGATCAACTCGGTGGGCAACCTGGGCGGCTATATCGGTCCATTCGTGATCGGTGCGCTCAAGGAGTACACCGGCAACCTGGCCTCGGGCTTGTATTTCCTGTCTTGCGTGATGGTGTTCGGGTTGATTCTGACTGGCGTGGTTTATCGCAAGCTGGAACGAAAGCACGTGCTGCCGGCAGATGAATTTGCCGCCAGTGCCCGGGGCGCTACCCGTACCTGACTCACATACCACCATTGGCCAACTGTGGGAGCGAGCCTGCTCGCGATGAGGCCGCCACATTCAATGTTTATGGTGACAGATACTCCGCTATCGCTAGCAGGCTAGCTCCCACAGGGATTGGCGGTGTTTGAACTAAACAGGAGAAAATTCATGCGTCTGGTTCAATTCGAATTGAGTAACGGCGAACGCCGCGTAGGTGTCGTCGAGGAAGGGTTGGTGCGTGAAGTGCAGGACGCACGCACCGTTCGCGACCTGGCCCTGGCGGCCATCGAGGCGGGTGTCGGTCTTGAGCAACAAGTGAATGCCCTGGGCCTCGGTATCAGCCACGATTACGCCGAGTTGCTCGCTCAACTGCGTATCCTGCCACCGCTGGATCACCCGGACCCGGCGCACATGCTGGTCAGTGGCACCGGCCTGACCCATCTGGGCAGTGCCTCGGCTCGGGACAAGATGCATCAGCAGGCCGGTGACGAAGCAGCGATGACCGACACCATGCGCATCTTCAAATGGGGCGTGGAGGGCGGCAAGCCCGCAGCCGGTCAGGCGGGTGTACAACCGGAATGGTTCTACAAGGGCGACGGCAGCATTGTGGTGCGCCCGGGACAATCGTTCCCGCTGCCGCCCTTCGCCGAAGACGCCGGCGAAGAGCCCGAGCTCAGCGGCCTGTACGTCATCGGTCACGATGGCAAGCCGTATCGCCTCGGTTTTGCCGTGGGCAACGAATTTTCCGATCACGTCATGGAGCGCAAGAACTACCTCTATCTGGCGCACTCGAAACTGCGCAGTTGCAGCTACGGCCCGGAACTGCGGGTCGGTGAGCTACCCCAGCATCTGGCGGGCACCAGTCGCATCCTGCGTAACGGCGAAGTGTTGTGGCAAAACGAGTTCCTCAGCGGCGAGGCGAACATGTGCCATAGCCTGGCGAACCTTGAATACCACCATTTCAAATACAGCCAGTTCTTGCGTCCGGGGGATGTGCACATCCATTTCTTCGGCACCGCGACCCTGTCGTTTGCCGATGGCGTACGCACGCAGCCGGGCGATGTGTTCGAAATCAGTCAGGCCGAATTCGGCGCGCCATTGATCAATGGCATCGCGCCGGTCGAGGCCGCGTTCGAGCCCGACACCATTGGCACACTTTGAGGAGAAAGGCATGACCCTGATTCTTGGTCACAACTACATTGGTGGTCAGCGCAGCGCGTTGGGCACCGTCAAGCTACAGAGCGTCGATGCCGAAACCGGTGAGGCGTTGCCCCATGATTTCATCCAGGCCACCGCGCAGGAAGTCGACGCCGCCGCCAAGGCCGCTGCTGCGGCGTATCCGGCGTATCGCAGCCTAAGCGCCGAACGTCGCGCACAGTTTCTTGATGCGATTGCCGCTGAGCTGGATGCGCTGGGCGATGAGTTCGTGTCCCTGGTTTGTCGCGAGACTGCGCTGCCGGCTGCACGGATTATCGGTGAGCGTGGCCGTACCAGCGGGCAGATGCGTCTGTTCGCGAGCGTACTGCGTCGCGGTGACTTCTATGGTGCGCGCATCGATCGGGCATTGCCTGAGCGCCAGCCGCTGCCGCGTCCCGACATGCGCCAGTACCGCATTGGCCTCGGGCCGGTTGCGGTGTTCGGTGCCAGTAACTTTCCGCTGGCGTTCTCGACCGCCGGTGGCGACACCGCCTCGGCATTGGCGGCCGGCTGCCCGGTGGTGTTCAAGGCCCACAGCGGCCACATGGCAACCGCCGAGTGGGTGGCTGACGCGATCATTCGTGCAGCGGAAAAAACAGCGATGCCGGCCGGTGTGTTCAACATGATCTACGGCGGTGGGGTAGGTGAGGCGCTGGTCAAGCATCCGGCAATTCAAGCGGTGGGCTTTACCGGTTCGCTCAAGGGTGGTCGCGCGTTGTGCGACATGGCAGCGGCACGCCCGCAGCCTATTCCGGTGTTTGCCGAGATGTCGAGCATCAATCCGGTGATCGTGCTGCCGCACGCGTTGCAAGAACGCAGCGAAACCATCGCCCGTGGCCTGACGGCCTCAGTGGTTCAGGGTTGCGGTCAGTTCTGTACCAACCCGGGGCTGGTGATTGGCATTCGTTCGCCGCAGTTCAGTGAGTTCCTGCAATCGGTCACCGGCATGATGGCGGAACAGCCGGCGCAAACCATGCTCAATGCCGGGACACTGGCTAGCTATGGCAAGGGCTTGCAAAAGCTCCTCGATCATCCAGGTATCGAGCATTTGTCAGGCAGCGCACAACAAGGTCGCCAGGCGCAGCCGCAGTTGTTCAAGGCAGACGTCAGCCTGCTGATCAACGGCGATGAGGTGCTGCAAGAAGAAGTGTTCGGACCAACGACGGTCGTCGTCGAAGTGGCGGATCAGGCGCAACTGAGTGCTGCCTTGAACGGGCTGCATGGTCAGTTGACTGCAACGATCATCGGCGAACAGGCGGATTTCCTACAGTTCGGCGAGTTGACGGGGTTGCTGGAACAGAAGGTCGGTCGCATCCTGCTCAATGGCTACCCGACGGGCGTCGAAGTATGTGATTCGATGGTGCATGGCGGGCCGTATCCGGCGACTTCGGATGCCCGGGGTACGTCGGTGGGGACGCTGGCCATCGATCGGTTCCTGCGCCCTGTGTGCTTCCAGAACTATCCGGACAGCCTGCTTCCGGATGCGCTGAAAAACGGCAATCCGCTGCGCATTCAGCGACTGGTCGACGGCAAGCCATCGCGCGAAGCCCTCTAACCGTAAACCGGTGCAGATCATTCCCACGCTCCGCGTGGGAATGCCGCCCGGGACGCTTCGCGTCCCAACCAAGAGCCGAACGCGGAGCGTCCGTGGATGCATTCCCACGCAGAGCGTGGGAACGATCAACGCAAGGCCGCCCTTCACATTGAGCTATCATTGCGTCTTTCCCATTCAAAGATTGACTGCCATGAATGCCGTAACGGACACCCTGCTCAACGCCCTCGAACACTGCGGTATGGTGGAAATCGACGGGCTGCATGCCTTCGAATTCGCCCTGGATGAAGACGACAACCTGCACATCGAATGCATCGATGGTCGCAATGCCCTGCACTGGGAATTCACTCCGGCGCAGATCCAGGCGGCGGTTTTCGATCAATCCCTGCAAAGCTGGCTGATCAAGGACGATAAGGGTGAGCATCGCCTCGTATGCGTCGGCGACGTCATCAGCGGCGACAACGAAGACGATGAACAAGAGGATGCGTAACCTCTGGCCACTGTTGATGGCCGGCAGCATCGGTGCGATGGGTGTTCAAGCTGCATCCGCCGAGGACTATCAACTGCTCGTGGGCTCGTACACCGCGGGTCAGAGCCAGGGCATTTACCGACTGAATTTCGACAGCGCCACCGGGCAGATCAACCCCAAGCCGCTGCAAGTGATCCAAAGCGAAAACCCGTCATGGCTGACCCTGTCCAGGGATCAGCGGCGTCTGTTCGTGGTCAACGAAAATGGCCCCGGCCAAGCCGACCCGGTGGGGCGCGTCAGCAGTTACGCGATCGACTCCAAGTCCCATGCACTGAGCCTGATCAATCAGGTGCGGAGCCTGGGCAACGAGCCCACGCACTCGAGCCTCAGCGCCGATGCCAGCCATTTGTTCGTCAGCAATTACTCTGTGGCTGAAGATCCCGGTGGCACCTTGGCAGTATTGCCGGTGAGCGCCGATGGCACGTTGAAACCGGTGGTGCAGATGAGCAGCCATCCAGCCAGTCTGGTCAATGCCGAACGGCAGATGTCGGCGCATGTGCATTCGACGGTCCCTTCGCCAGATGGCAAATACGTGTTCTCCAATGATTTGGGTGCGGACAAGGTTTTTGTCTACCGCTTTGACCCCAAGGCCAACCGGGAACTGCCGCTGACCCCGGCTACGCCGGCGTTTGTGCAGTTACCGCCCGGTAGCGGGCCGCGTCATCTGTTGTTCAGTGCCGATGGCAAGCACGCCTGGCTGACCATGGAAATGAGTGCCCAGGTCGCCGTGTTCGATTACCACGATGGCCAGCTTGAGCAAACGCAAATGGTCGATCTGGCTGCCGGTCAACCCGTCACTGACAAGGCCGCTGCCGCGCTGCACGCGTCAGCCGATGGCAAATTCCTCTACGTCAGCAACCGTGGTACTGCCAATCAATTGCTGGTGTTCGCTATCGATCCCGCCAGCGGCCATCTCAAGGAGCTCCAGCGCCGGGCGGTGGAGGGTGATCATCCACGGGAGTTCAGCCTTGATCCCAGCGGCCGGTTCTTGCTGATCGCCAACCAGAAAAGCAACCAGATTGTCGTCGTCGAGCGCGATGCCGAGACCGGCCTGCTGGGCAAAACCGTGCAAAAACTGCCGATGGATGCCCCGAGCGACCTCAAGTTCTTGCTGCGACAATAGACCGCAGGCCCCGGTTGATGGGGCCTGTAGCTTCTATCAATGAGGCTGATATTTGGTAATGCTACAAAGCATTTCAAGGTCTCGTTCCTCGGAGGTTAAGTTTGCTTCACGGCCCCACCGGGCAAGCAAGCCAACTGACTCCGAGGAATACACCCATGAACTTCAATCTTTTCTCCATCATCGCCGCCTCCGCCATCTCTGCCAGCGTTGCTCTGCCAGCCAGTGCCAGCGTTGACGTCAGCGATAAAAAATCCCACACCCAGAGCTACACCCAGAAATACCTGCAACAAAGTGCCAACTTCTACGCCGCTCTGGATCACAAAGCCCAGCACTGAAATTGTCTCCCTGCACCCTTTATGCAGGAGCGAAGTCACTTGCCGATCGAGAGCTACGACTCGAAAAGCGATGAAGTGATGTCGCTCCTGCATAACGCGTTTACGACAGTGTCAAACTGCCATCAATGTAGTTCTTGATATCACCCAACCACCGGTTTAAATTTGGCGCTGATTTTTTGACTCCTTCTCAAGAAAAGGATCGACAAGATGGCGATGCGTCTGGCCGTGGTTCTGCTGTTCCTTTATTCCACTCCGATTTTCTCTGACTCAGAGCCCCTGTCCGGGGAGCCTGACGCTGCCCGCGAGCGCATGATCAGTTTCATCGAAGACTGAAATTATCGGGCTTGATGATCAATGCAGCTGATAGTCGCTATAGACACGTGTTGTTGGTTATCGAGGCTCGTTTGAACGATTCTGTGGACACTAAAACATGTCCACGGAGTTCATCATGGCCCGCGCAATCATCACTTCTGCCAAACACGGCGCCTATGTGGCTATCGGTCTTTACCTGGTCATGGTGCTGGTGTTCAGCCTTTCACCGCAGTCGCAACAAAGCTTCGACGCGCCGATTCAGGTCGCACACCCTGGCATCCAGTTCGAGCACCGCGCGCAACAGGCGCTGGTCGATCAGGCTGACCTCGCAGGAGTCGGCGGAGCATGAACCGTTGCAAACTTTTGGTCATCGCCTTCCTTGCGTTCATCACCAATGGATTTTCCTTGCTGGGGATCGGGCAAGGTTCGATAGGTGGGGTGGCGCGGGCCATGGAGGCCAATCACAACATCGCGCGCAACATCGAGACAGCCAAGGCCATGGGGATGCTGGCCGGCAATCCGCCGATCAAGCCTGACAGCGGATTTTTCGGACCGTTCCAGGTTGATTGCTCTGTCATCGGGATGTGCGAAGTACTGGCCTGAAAACACATCCCCTGTAGGAGCTGCCGAAGGCTGCGATCTTTTGATTTTTTTT
>NZ_JBOIBY010000097.1:0-28523 GCF_050739655.1 Pseudomonas sp.
TGGGAGCGGGCTTGCCCGCGAAAGCGGTGTGTCAGCCAATGAAAATGCTAAAGCTGCCGGCCGCTTCGCGGGCAAGCCCGCACCTACAGGTAGTACCCGATAGGGTTATTTATTTGCCCTCACCGGCCCCTGATAGTAAGGCAGGCTGTCAATGCGTGGTTTGTAGACGCCATTAGCGACACTGCGCTGAACATGCGCGGCAATTTCGTCCATGGGTGCAAACCAGACATCGCCCTTTTTCATCATGTATTCGATCAGTTTCGACACTTCATGCCAGCGTGACAAACGACCGGAAAGGAAGGGATGCCAGACAGGTATGAACAGGCCGCCATATTCCCATGCCGCGTCAAACTCAGCCTTGAAGACCTCGACCGCCCGTTGCGGCGACTGAATCGGCATCTGGAAATTCAGGTCGATACTGTGCATGTACTGCGGCCAGTCATCCAATGCCCAACTGGAAGGCAACTCCACCAGCTCTCCAGCGTTGGTGCGCAACAGATACGGAACATCATCCCCCATCAACGAGGCGTCATAACTGAAGCCCCGCTCGATCAACAAGTCAGTGGAGTGCTCCGACATGTTGTAGAGCGGCGCCCGCCAGCCCCGAGGTGCCTGGCCCGTGAAGCGCTTGATGGTGTCGCAACCACGATCGAGCCAATAAGCTTCTTCTTCGCGAGTCAGTTCATTGGGATGTTCATGGATGTAGCCATGGTGAGCAATTTCGTGGCCATGTTCGACGATTGCCTCGATGGCCTTCGGGTATTGCTCGATGCACCACGCCGGAATGAAGAAGGTTTGCTTCATCTCGAAACGTCGATAGGTTTCCAGGATTCTTGGAATCGCCACCTTCGGTCCGTAGTGCAGCATTGAAATACTGGCAACTCGCGTTGCCGAGTCCTTGGGATGCGCCACGTGCAGGATGCTGTCGGCATCCATGTCAAAGGTAAAGGAGACGGCACAGCGCGCGCCGTTTGGCCAGACAATCGGGTTTTCAATCATGCTTAATCACCAATGGCTGCTGAAGATCATCGATTAACCAAAAACAGCGATATCAATACTCGTGATCGCGTAGCCAACTGGAGTAATGCGTCAGTCCTTTCTCAAGCGACCATTGCGCTCGATAACCCAACTCACGCTCTGCAGCACTCAGGTCCCATTCCCCATGCCGATCGAGGTGCCAATAGCCATCGCCGATTTCAATGCGGGCGCCGGGGATTATCTTGCGGATCAATTCGACTGCCTCACGCAATGTCCAGGAGCGATCACCGGCAATGTTGTAGATACCGCCCTTCATATCTCTGGTTTCAGCGGCCATCAGCACCGCACGCACAACGTCTTCCACATGAATGTAATGGAAGCGATGGTCGCCGCCGGAAGGCAATGTGAAAGTTTCATCGCGATGAACGGTTTTCAGAATATCCCTGAGCACTTGCGGCATTTTATTTTCAGGGCCATACACCTCCGCGATCCGCAGAGAGATCACTTCCATGCCATAGAGGTCGTTATAGACACGGCCAAAATGCTCGGTGGCAATCTTGGTTACGCCATAGGGTGTTGTTGGATAAGTGGGTGTCTGTTCATTGATCGCCCCCTCGAAATGCCCGTACACCGTTTCAGAGGAAAAGTTGACGAGCTTTTTAATGCCTGCCAAACGCATGGCTTCAAGCAAATGAATGGTGCCATCGATATTCGCGGCTACCGTGGTAATCGGCAGATCGATGGACAAGTCGGGATGCGACATCGCCGCCGTATGAATAATGCGATCAACCCCGTACTCTTGGATGGTTCTGACGATTCTTGGAATATCGTATAACTCACCTTGTACCGGGGTCATGAATTCAGACTTGGCCTCTGAATAGTCACGATTATAACTAACTACCTTTACGCCTTGTTCACTGAGCTTTTTAGTCAGGTACCTGCCAACATAGCCCAAACCACCGGTAATCATTACAGCGCTCATGTCATACCCTTCTTGTTATTAGCAGAATAAGAGCCACTTACTGACTGGGGAACTAATGACTCTGTGAAGTTAAACTTCGAAATGCCCAACTAGATCGCAGCGCCGCCATTGGGGCTGATGATCTGTCCCACCATGTAATCACCTGCTGGCCCGGCCAAGGCTTCGACCATGGCCGCGATTTCATCCGGCTTGCCAAAGCGCTTCAATGGAATGGTTGCGCGCGTTTCATCGTTGTATTCGATGGTGTCGTTGATCAGCATGTCGGTTTCAATTGGCCCCGGCGCCACCGAGTTGACCAATACACCCTTGGGGGCAACTTCCTTGGCAACCGCTTTGGTCAGCGCAATCACCCCGCCCTTGGAGGCGCAATACGCGGCGTAGGTTGGAAATCCGATCAGCCCCAGCTCCGAGCTGATATTGATGATCCGCCCCTGACCGCGCGCCAACATGCCCGGCAACACGGCCTGCATGCAGGCCCAGGTGCCGCCAAGGTTGGTGCTGATCATTTGCTCCCACTGCGCCCAGGTCGTTTGCTCCACCGTCGCTGAAACCAGTCGACCGGCATTGTTGACCAGTACGTCGACCCGACCGTATCGGCTCTGCGCCTCCCGGATAATTCCAGCGGCGCCTTCGGGATGACTGACATCAGCTTGTACCGTGATGCCATCGCCACCGTTGTCTTCGGCAACCCGAATCACGGCGTCCAGTTGATCCTTGTCGTCGAAGTAGTTGAGGACCAAATGATCCCCACTTGCAGCAAAACGCTTGGCAATCGCCAGCCCAATGCCCCTTGCTGCCCCTGTGATAACGACAACACGCTTCATAAGTTCACCCATGGTTTTAAATGAACACGCACTCAGGCGCGTTTAATGCGGGAATCAAGACTCTTGCATTGGAGCGAGTACGTTTTGCTTGGACACTCGCGATCGCCACACCAGAATCATCGCGCCAGACAGGATGGTCAGCGCGCCCAAGTACCAGGCGGTGTATTGATCCTCGGGTGAAACCGGATTGGCCCCAGCGGTGTAACCGATGTATCCCAGAACCAGGATCGCCAGGGACGCCGGGATCGACAGTGCCAATGCCAGACCGAAACGCTGACGCCGGAAAGTCATGACAATGAACGCTGCGATAGCGGCCATGTAGGACATCACCAACGTGATGGTCACGACATCGTAGTACCAAGAGATTTTGTCCAGTGGCTTCCACCAGAGCAGTGCAATAGCAACGGCCGAGACGATAAGGCTGGCTAGCCACGGTGATCTCGACTTGTTGACTGCGCAAAGCGCAGCCGGTAGATGCCCTTCTTCACTCATTCGATAAAGCGTACGCGCCGCCGCACTCGAAGAAATCTGCAAGCCGGCGCAGGCCGAAGTAATCACCACGAACAAAGCGATCCAGGCCATGGCGGGAGGCAAGTAGACATTCGCCACAGCCGCGATTGGCCCGCCGTTGCCGTCTTCGATAATGGCCGCCAATTGCTCTACAGGCACCGCGTATTGCCAGCCAATCGCCGCGAGGCTGTAAATGACAAAGGCCGAAGTCAGCACGAGCAACATGGAGCGTTGTACCGTGCGAACCGGTACACGCGACTCCTCGATATAGTTGATCGCCGAGTCGAAGTTGGCGAGCATCCAGACCCCGAACAGCACGCCCGGCCCGATTGCGGACCAACCACCGGCGCCTTCCAGTGAATACATGGAAGTGAATGACAGGTCTGGAACCTTAGGATCGATGATCCCCATGAAACCGAGCCCGGCAACCACACTGATCTCGAAAATCAGGAAGACGCTGGCGACTTTGGCGGTGGCATTGACGCCTTTGCAGGAAATGGCCAGGAAGATCAGGACCATCCCCGTCCCGAGCAGTTTCGCGGTAAGTGGCCCCGCCAACGCCGGGAACAGCGCCTGTATATATTCGGCGCCGATAATTGCACACATGGCCATCACCGCCATGCAGGCAACGGCGTAGGCCCAACCAAGAATGGTCCCTACATTGGAATGCAGAAATCGCGAGGTGAATGTGAAGACGCCACCGGCCGACGGTGCCTGGCGCGTGAGGGAGATCATGCAGAACGCCATGACCAACATCGGAAAGAAGTAAGCAATCAAAATGGCCAGCGGTGCGTGATGGCCCGATATGGAGTAAAGAATCGACATCGAGGAGGCCGCGATCCAGCCTGGCGCATTGAAGCCCAGCGCCGAAAACGTTACATCCTTGGTGGTGAGAGTGCCTTTGTTTAGTGCCGTATCCAAATCACGAACAGTTCCGTCTCGGTCATAACCGATAATTTCGTAGAAGTTCATATTTCAGGCTCTGATTGATAGCTATAGAAGATGTTGTAGCGTCAAATCATTTGGGTTGACTTGAGCGCCGCTTTTATTATTCAACTAAGCAAAATACAGATACTCAAAACCGGAATAAGCCAGGATCAAGAGCTTATTCAGACTTATTTTTTTGTTCTTTATTTCCCTCAACCCTCCATTGTAGGAGCGAGCTTGCTCGCGAAAAATTTGTAGTCACCGCGATGACTCAGAATACCCGCGTAATCGTTACCGTTTTTCGCGAGCAAGCTCGCTCCTACAGTAGTCAACAGTAGTCGACAGTAGTCGACAGTAGTCGACAGTAGTCGACAGTAGTGGCGTTTAATCCTCTGGATCGGGGCCAGTATATGAACAGCAAAAAAATACCTACTATCAAGAATTTCCGATATTTGGATCTGGATTAACGATGTAAGCCCTAACTAAGAACAGCTTGCCTGGAACCTGAGGACGGTCTGGGAAAATTCCCCCAATCCCCCCCCGGTACAGGGGAATCCCCCCACATATTCATCTTCCCCGCGAACATCTGGCCGACCTCGAACGCCTTCAACGCCTCGATCCAATGAATATTTCTTCATGTTTCCGTGTCGCCGCCAGAACTGGCATGGAGTCTGCTTACGGCCTCAATCAAGGCAAAGTGCTATCGACACGAGGGGTGTCTGGCACAGCACCGCATCATGCTGGGAGGCAATACGATGAAAACCAAAACACCAACATCTTCCACGCTCTTCATGCGTTCGCGAATCGCTTCAGCGCTATTGCTCGCTTTTACCATGGCCGACGCCGGCGCTTCGCCGATGGATGATGAGAGCCAGCCATCCCCCACCGACCCTTCGTACTATCGACCTCAGCCTGCCGACCCTGCGGCCGCGCTCCTGGAAATCAGGACGATGCCCGAGGCCAACCATGGCTCGCTGTCTTTGCCCAATGGTGGCCAGGGCGACCGCAATACGCCGAGGACCGATAACGTCCTGCCTCCTCTGCTGCAAACCTCGTTCAATTTCCCCACCAACGGCAAGCCGAGTCCGTTGTTCGGGGCTGAACCCTTTACCCAGCAAATACTCCTGTTCGAAGAGTTCGGCCCGGAGAAACTCGACCCGCAAACACCACCGGCGCAAATGACCTTCCCCTTACCGACGGTGGGACCGATGCCCGGACAGGACCCTAACAGCATCGCCCGCAGCGGCCCCTCGGGAACCGCGCTGGAAGCCTTCCTGCGGCAACCGGGCCTGACACCGTTCCCGACTCAATATGCCAACGTGCTGGATCGCAACCCCTGGAAGGCGCAGATCGAAGCCTTCCTCAACCGCGCCCCGGTGGGCTCCCCGGCTGAAGGACGGCCAGGCGGCAAAGGCTGGTCGCACCAGCGCTGGAACGAGTTCTATCCGCAGGCCGCATTCAAGACTGTACAAGCCGGTGCGCGGCAGAACCTCGGCCTGCGCGACAACAAACAGATGCATGGTTACAGCAAGGGTGAATTTGGCCCAGGCGGTCTCTACTATCAGACCTCGGACATGCCAACCACCAAGGGGACGACCAAGGGCATCGACATTCGCATCCATCCGAAGATGCCCATCCAGAACCACAACTCGGTGTGGACTTTCGACGGCACCCTGCCGCCTAAACTGCTCATGGTGCGCTACGGGCAACCGCTGCTGATGCGTCATTACAACGCCCTGCCCATCGACCCGGCCGCCAACAACGGCTTCGGTCTGCACACCATCAGCACCCACGAACACAACGGTCACAACCCGGCCGAAAGCGATGGTTATGCCAACGCGTTTTTCTTCCCCGGTCAGTACTACGACTATCGCTGGCCGGTGCAACTGGCAGGCTACGACACCATCAACACCAAGGCCGAAGATCCGCGCGCAGCCTTTCCGTGCTCGCCAGGCGAAACTCTGTGGGTCAACGACATGGCGCCCTCCAAAAAGACCTGCGAAAACGGCAGCATCAAGATTCGCGGCGACTGGCGCGAGACCATGAGCACTCACTGGTTCCACGACCACATGCTCGATTTCACCGCGCAGAACGTCTACAAGGGCAACGCGGTGATGATGAACTACTACAGCGCCATCGACCGCGGCAACGAAGCGTTCGAGGATGGCGTCAACCTGCGTTTCCCCAGCGGTTCAGCCATGCCTTGGGGTAACCGCGACTACGACGTCAACCTGGTGATCGGCGACAAGGCCTGGGATTCCACCGGCCAGCTGTGGTTCAACCCGTTCAACACCGACGGCTTCCTTGGCGACCAGATGCTGGTGAACTGGCAGTACCAGCCGTTCCTGAACGTGCGCGCACGCAACTACCGCTTCCGCATTCTCAATGGCTCGGTGTCGCGCTACTTCAAGCTGGCCGTGGTACGGGAAATCAAGGGCACCGGTGGTGAATTCCCCGGGCCGTCCGGCTCGGGTGTGTCCTATGCCCGGGTGCCGTTCCACATGATCGGCAACGACGGCAACATCATGGAACACGCCGTTCCGTTCGACGGCACCCTGGACCTCGATGGCGACGGTGACCTGAAGAACAACAACGCGATACTGCCAACCCAGGCCATCGCTGAGCGCTACGACATCCTCATCAATTTCGCGAAGAACGGGATCAAGACCGGCGACAAGATCTACTTCGTCAACCTCATGGAGCACAAGACCGGCAAGGGTCCGGAGAAAGAAGCGGTGCCTCTGGGCGATGTGCTGTCCGGCAAGTACAAGGCCGAGCTCAAGCAAAGCAGCAAGGGCCCGCAATGGGACAAGGGCGATCCGGTGGTGGGCAAGTTCCTGCAACTGATCGTCAACACCTACTCCGGCCAGGACCAGAGCATGGACCCCACCGCCTATGAGCCGGCCAAGCCTGGTAAACCGGCTGGCAAGAAAATGATCCCGCTGACCATCAACCGCGACGATGTGGCCGACAAGGCAAAACTCGAAAAGGCACGTCATCGCAGCTTTACCTTCGGCCGCTCCGACGGTACTGACCTGGCGCCCTGGACCATCAAGACCGACGGCGGCTTTGGCTACAGCATGGACCCACGCCAGCTCACTGCAGCACCGGCATTGTCCACCGGGCCGACCGACGCTGGCTTCAGTGGCGACGGCACCCTTGAGGTGTGGAATATCAAGAACGGCGGCAACGGCTGGAGCCATCCGGTGCATGTGCACTTCGAGGAAGGGGTGATTCTCGACCGCGACGGCAAGGCACCGCCGGACTGGGAAAAATGGGCACGCAAGGACGTTTTCCGCATCGGGCCGGAAGTGGACAGTTCCACCGAAGTGACCATGGCGATCCGCTTCCGCGAATTTGCCGGGACCTACATGGAGCACTGCCACAACACCCAGCACGAGGACTCGTCGATGTTGCTGCGTTGGGACATCGAGCGCCCTGGCCAATTCGAGCTGATGCCTACGCCGCTGCCAAGCTGGGATGGCGTCGAATACGTCGCGACCGCCGCTCTGCCGACCTTCCGTACCGGAGGCAAAGGAACCGGCAACCCTGACGATGAAGAAGAGGGAGAAGGTGGCGACGACAGCACCAACAAGCTGCCGATTGCAGGTCCCGACAGCGCCAGCACCACGGCCGGTGTGGCCGTCACCCTCAACGTGCTGGCCAATGACACTGACCCCGACAACAACGTGCCGCTCACCGTGGTTGGCCTGAACCAGCCGGACTCCGGCATGGGTGTGGCAACGACCGATGGCACCCGTGTGATCTACACGCCACCGGCCACGCTCACCGAGCCGATCACCGCAGCCTTCACCTATGAGGTGCGCGACGCCAAGGGTGGTGTCTCGGCAACGCCCGGCACCGTGACCATTGCGGTGACACCGGCGGCGACCAGCAACGAGGACCTGCAAGTGACCAGCGCCACGGTGTCGGTACGCAGCAACAACCGATACACCTGGGACCTGGCGGGGACCACCTCGCTGACAGGCACAAGCCTGACGATCACCGCAGCCACCACTGGCGGGCCACTGCTGCTGGGTACGGCAACGATGACGCCAACAGCCACCGGAGCCCGCTGGCGGGTCTCGGCAAGCACCACCGGTAATGGGCCGGCGAGCACCCCGACCGTGACGATCAAGTCGTCCTCCGGTAAGTCGGTCACCGCGCCCCTCTCTGTTCGTTGACCGTTTCACCTTGCACTCCAGCCCGTACAGGTGGAGTGCAAGGCTTTCATCAGTACTCTGCACAGGACGCACATCATGATCACTTCATACTGGACGCGGTCGATCAAACTCCTTCGCCTGCTGCTCTTGTTCACCTTGGGCATCACAGGCTGGTCGGCAGCCGTTGCCGAGGATGGCGACTCGAACACACCCTGGGGCAAGGACTATTTCCCCAATACCGAGCTGGTCAATCAGGATGGCCAGAAGGTGCGTTTTTTCGATGACCTGATCAAAGACAAGGTGGTCGCGATCAACTTCATCTTCACCTCCTGCACCGACTCTTGCCCACTGGAAACCGCACGCCTGCTCCAGGTCCAGAAAGTCCTCGGTGATCGCGTCGGCAAGGATGTGTTTCTCTACTCCATCACCATCGATCCGGAAACCGACACACCAGAAGTGCTGAAGAAATACACCGAGAAATTCAGGATCGGCCCTGGCTGGCAGTTTCTCACCGGCAACAAGGACGACATCACCGCCCTGCGCAAAAGCCTGGGCCTGTTCATCGACGGCATCGACAACGGTCGCAACAAGGACCACAACCTGAGCCTGATCATCGGCAACCAGAGCACCGGCCGCTGGATGAAATCTTCGCCGATGGAGAACCCCTACATTCTGGCCGACCGCCTGGGAAAAACCTTGCAGAACTGGAAAGACGCCAGCACCACCACCCAGGATTACGCCACCGCCCCGACCCTGCGCCCACCAAGCGCCGGCGAGCAGATCTACCGCACACGCTGCTCGTCGTGCCACACCCTGGGTGATACCGAGAACGCCGGCATGCGCAGCATTGGTCCCGACCTGATCGGTGTCACCCGCCAGCGCGACCCGCAATGGCTGAAACGCTGGATCAAGGAACCGGACCAGATGCTGATCGAGAAAGACGCTCTGGCGACACAGCTGTATGAGCAATACAACAGCCTGGCCATGCCCAACCTGCGCCTGGGGGAAATAGAGATCAACGCCGTGCTCACCTACCTGGCAGAGGAAACCGAGCGGTTGCAGCCTGAGGTGCCGGTGGCGCAGGACGTCCATGATGAAACGCACCATCACGGTGGGCATAAGGCTCATCAACAGGGTGGTTGATGCCCGCGCGGGATTTATTGGACGGCGCGGCGGATGAGCTTTAACTAAAGCTGCTCGCGAGCCGCGACTGACTAGCCAATGTTACTGGGGAGTCAGTGAATAATGATTGGTACGGTAGCAGTCGCATCCGTGTACTGCGACCGTGCCAATGATCATGGATTGAAGCGCCAAGTCGAAGATCAATCCCTTCGGAACTACGCGAACCCAAGAAATGACAGAACAACTGCGATAACCACGACTAACCCGACGATGTAAATGATGCTGTTCATGATGTTTACCTCTCAATCTGAAGGATTGCGATGGCACGTCTCAGCTCTACATTGCCTCGCTATTTGAATCGACAACCATCAGGCCCGATAAGCTCCCTCAAATCGATGACAGGGCGAGCGGAGTCGGCGTTGAACTCCTCGGCCATAACCTTGAAACCTGCGCTGTAGAGCCTTTTGTACATTTTGACGCAACCGAAAAATGCGATACCCTCCGCCGTATCTTTAGCAAAGGGATTGCAAATGAACATCAAGATTGAGGCAAATGAGCAAGGAAATGGCTGCAAGGTCTGGCTGGGTGAAACGGCTATTTCGTTTGCCAACATGGAAGACGCCAACACTTACATTGCCCAACTCGAAGCGCGCATAGAGGCGGCTTCACATACCTTTGCCCAGGACGTCGGGATTGCGGAAGTCCTGTAATGGGATGGACCCGCCCACGCGGGTTTTCTGGATACCCGCGTTGTCCGGGCCTCTATCGCTAGCAGGCTAGCTCCCACAGTAGTTATGAGTCGGTCACAGAATTTGCGATCAACTGAGAAACATTGTGGGAGCTAGCCTGCTAGCGATGACGGCGGCACATTCGACATCTTCTTTGAAGGTGAAGGCTATATCGCTAGTCATCGGTCGGCCACAGAATCGCGATCCACCGAATTTTTACACCCCTGGCTAGCGCTCCAGCGCCATCGCTTGTAGCTCCGTCGCGTCACCGGCCGCAAAAAAACATCTACGCTTGGAACTGATCAGGCACGCAGGCACGAGCGGATCTGATGGCATTCACCAGTAAGACGGGAAAATCTTGATGCTTATCTGGATGCTGGTCTTCGTTCCTGTTGCGATCCTCCTGGAGTTCTTCGCGCCTGAACGTCATCTATTGGTGTTCCTGGCGGCAGCGCTGGCGATCATTCCGTTGGCAGGATTACTCGGCAAGGCAACAGAGCACTTGGCGGAGCACGCAGGCGACGGAGTGGGAGGCCTGCTCAATGCAACCTTCGGCAACGCCACTGAGCTGATCATCGCCCTGAGCGCGATGCGGGCCGGGCTGTACGATGTGGTGAAAGCGTCCATTGTCGGCTCCATCGTCGGCAACATCCTGCTGGTTCTGGGCGCGGCCATGCTCGCTGGCGGTTTGCGTCATCAGGATCAGCACTACAACGCAACCGGCGCTCGATCCCAGGCAACGTTGTTGACCCTGGCAGCTATCGCCTTGGTTATCCCTGCTGCCTACAACGCCGTGATCTCCGCCCGCGCGCCCGACGGACTTCAGGCATTGAGCTTGTATATCTCCCTCGTCCTGCTCGTGGTTTACGGGCTGTTTCTCGTGTACTCGCTGATCACTCACAAGAGTCGCTTTTCCGGCGACCCCAGCGTTGCGCACGACTCGCACGAAACCCGCCCATGGTCCATTGGCAAGGCGTTGCTGGTGCTGGCCGTTGCGACGGGTTTAATCGCCTGGGTCAGTGAAATCCTGGTGGCCACAATCGAACCCAGTGCCCGCCAGCTCGGCCTCAGCAATCTATTCGTGGGGGTATTTCTTGTCGCGATTTTGGGCAACGCGGCAGAACATGCTTCCGCGATCACGGCCGCCATGAAAAATCGCATGGATCTGGCACTCGCCATCGCCATTGGCTCCAGTGTCCAGGTTGCCTTGTTTGTGGCGCCCGTGCTGGTGCTGGCGAGCTACTTCGTCAGCGCCGTGCCGATGGATCTGGCGTTCTCCAACGGCCTGGTACTCAGCATGCTGCTGGCCGTACTCATCACTGGACAGGTGGCTGGCGATGGCCGATCAGACTGGCTCAAAGGCGTGCAATTGCTCGCCGTCTACCTGATCCTCGGCCTCGCCTACTTCTTCACACCGGATCTTTCGGTTTCTTGAGGTGCGATCAACTGGCCCGCTCCAACGCTGAAAACAGGCTGACGAATTCCAATGAAAGCTTATGGCGATGCGCCAGATGGATCATGGGCACCGACGTTTCGTGGGATTCAGTTTGTAAGCGCAGGTGCTCGAGCACCGACAATCACTCCATCCACTGTGCGCCCGTAAAAGCATTGCTCCCCGTGATGGAACGCATCAGCCGTGTGGGCCAGGTTGCCATTGAACCTCGGGTCTTGCGGGCGCTCCTGGCTGTTGATGTAGGCGGCTACATCCCAGGCCTGTCCGGGGGTGAGCTGGACGGATTTGCCAAGCGGCATGTTCTCGAAAATGAACTGGGCAGCCGTATTGATTCGATGCATGCCAGCCCCCCAGTTATAGGAATCATCACCCCATAGCGCAGGCATGACCGGAGCCCCACCCATTTTGGTGCCCTCACCTTTCGCGCCGTGGCAGACAGCACAGTACTGAATGTAAACCAGGCGCCCCTGATCAGGAGAAGGTGGTGACTGTGGTGCGGGCAAAGTCGCGAACCCTCGTCCAGGTACGTTCTGACGCCCAATAGCCTCTAACTTTTGCGCTATCGGCTCAGGCAAAGCAAATGACTTGTCATTTCCACCCAATTGCAGCTGCGTGTCCGTGAGCTCAGGCACTGGCGTGTTGGCCATCCCGGACTTATCCAGCAATCCGCCCATCATCATCCAGTACGAGTAAGCGGATATCGCCACCACTTCCGGCGAATTGAGGGCCGGTGCCTTGCCGTTCATTGAGTAGTTGAAACAGCCTTGGACACGCTCTGCAAAGGTGTCGACGCGATTGTCTTTTGCGCGAAAGGCTGGATAGGCGAGATAGGCCGCCCATAGAGGCGCCGAATAGGCTTTGGCTCCGTTGCTCAGATGGCAATTGGTGCAGTTGAGCTGATTGCCGACATAGCTTCCTTTGAGTTGTTGAGTGTTGACGAATAGCTCATAGCCTCGACGCACCTTGTCGCCGAAATCCCCTTTTGGGATGCTCGTCAGCTTCCGAGGTTCGAAGTCGAAGGGGATGTCACTCCTGGACTGGGCCTGAACTTCCACACTCATGTCCGGTTGCCCTGCCATGGCCTGCCAGGGAAAGGCTAACCACACCGCCATCAACCCACGCAACAAAGTCATCGACCTTTGCTCCTTATCGAATGCCTGAGAGATAACCGGCCAGCGCATCGATGTCATCCGCGCTCAACTTCTGAGCCACGTTGCCCATCAGGTTATGGGGATCACCGCTTCGCTGGTGATTTTTCCAGGCCAGCAACTGTTCTTTCAGGTAAGCAGCCTGTTGCCCGGCCAAGCGAGGAAACAAACCGGCACCCACAGCGCCAGGACCATGGCAGCTGTAACAAGCGGGAAGATCGCGCTGCAAGTCGCCCTGGTAATAGAGCTGCGCCGCAAGGGTGGTCTCGATTTTCTCCCCACGCAGTTGCAACGTGGGCGCTGCGCCCTGCCCTGCGAAAAAAACCGCGACTTGATAGCGCAATTCGCTGTTGCTGTAGCCTTGCGCAATGGCAGACATCACGGGATTGCTGCGCCGACCTGCGATGAAGTTTTCGAGCTGGGCGCTGATGTAGGGAACGGAAAGACCGGCAAGCATTGGGCCTTGAGACGTTCCTTCACCGGTAACGCCATGGCAGGCAACACAAGCCTGAACAGCTGGCGGTATCTGCGCAGCGCTCACCTCGCCCACCATCCATGCGCCCAAAAGCACGATCACCTTTGTAATCGGCATGTCGCCTCTCCCACTCACGAGGGGAATCAGTATCAACCTAGTACAGGTGGCTGGAGTTGGCCGGTGTGTTGATCCACAAAACGCTCATTAGCCGCTGGCCGGTGGCATAATCGCAACCTATTCATATCAGGGCCGCATGAATGACCGTCGAAAGCTACGACCAACTTGCGATTTTCTCGGCGGTGGCTCAAGAGCGCAGCTTCACCCGCGCCGCTGCCCGGCTCGGCATGTCTCAACCAGCCTTGAGTCGGGCCATGCGTCAGCTGGAGGAACGGCTGGGGGTCCGGTTGCTGGCCCGCACCACGCGAAGCGTATCCCCGACAGAGGCTGGCGAACATCTGCTGCGGGTGATCGCTCCCAGGTTTGAAGAAATCGACACTGAGCTGGCCTTGCTCAGCGAGTTCCGCGACAAGCCGGCGGGCAAATTGCGCATCACTGCGGGTGAACACTCGGCGATCACCGTCCTGCATCCGGTGCTTGGAAAACTGCTGCCGGACCATCCCGATCTCAACATTGAAATCATCGTCGACTACGGCTTTACCGACATTGTGGCTGAGGGTTTCGACGCCGGTGTGCGGTTGGGTGAACAGGTGGCCAAGGACATGATCGCCATGCGCATCGGCCCCGACATGCGCATGGCGGTGGTTGGGTCACCGGCGTATTTCTCCCGTTATCCCAAGCCGGTCATTCCCAGTGATCTCATGGTTCATAACTGCATCACCCTGCGCATGCCGACTTACGGTGGCCTTTACCTTTGGGAATTCGAGAAAGGCGGACAGGAGCTGAAAGTCCGGGTCGAAGGCCAACTGGTATTCAACAACATCGCCATGCGCCTGGAGGCCACCCTCCAAGGGTTGGGGCTGGCCTATATGCCCGAGGACCTGGTCCAGGAACATGTGGCGCAAGGTCGATTGATACGCGTGCTCGAAGACTGGTGCGAACCGTTCACCGGCTACCACCTCTATTATCCGAGCCGGCGCCAGAGTTCACCGGCCTTCACCTTGCTGCGCGAAACCCTGCGCTATGCGGGTTGATTGGCCTGCACGGTGTCCAACGCTTCGCCGGCACGCTTGGCCGCAGCGGCATCACCTTGATCGGCCAGCAGCTGGATCAGTTGGCGCAGTTGCGCAGCGGTCAGGCCGACCCGCAGGCTGGCCGCCATGTGCGAGCGCAGTTGTGACTCAACACCAGGAGTGACGGCCAACGCGGCGACGGTGGCCAACTCACGACTTTGCCAGTCCAGGTTGTCACGCTCGAAAATGTCGCCGAACAGATGCGTCTGCAGGTACTGATTGATGACCGGGACGAAGTCGAACAACGGACCCTGGACGGGAGCACCGGCAATGCGCGTCTGATTGGCCTTGCCTGCGGCCAGCAGTTCGTCACCGGTGGGAATGACGCGTGCGGGTTCGCGCCCGGGATCATCCTGAACGCCACGCTTCTTTCGTGCCTCCGCCACTTTCATCAACTCGCCGAGAGCATTGAGGCTGCGTGGAAAACCGCTATAGGCGTAGAGCTGCACCAGAATTTCCTTCGCCTCGCTCACGGTCAGGCCGGCATCCAGTCCTTGATTCAACGCCGCGTTGAGCCCGGACATGTTGCTGCTGGCCATGGCAGCTGCAATCAAGGGAATGGCCTGTTGTTTGGCGGACAACGTTTGCGAAGTCGGTGATGTGGCCGGTGGTGTCAGCGTGCCCCGAGCGTTGTACTGCTCATCGGTGACCTTCTCCAGCCACTGCGCATTTTTGCCATCCACCGTGCCCGTCACGGCCAGGTGCGTCATGGCGCTGGTCGGTGCTGCGCCGTGCCAATGCTTGACGCCCGGAGGACAGACGATCACGTCGCCCGGACGGATTTCCTGTACAGGCTTGCCCCACTCCTGGATCAAGCCCACGCCGGAAGTCACCACCAAGCGCTGTCCCGCGGGATGGGTATGCCAGGCCGAACGCGCACCCGGTTCGAAGCTGACATAAGCGCCGGAGGCATTGATCGCGTCAGTGGCTGGAAACAAGGGATCGACGCGGACCCGCCCGGTGAAATACTCCGCCGGCCCCGCAACCGAAGCCTGAGTACCCGCCCGGCTGATCTGCTGCTCGGCGCGGCCGGACTCACTGGCATTGCCTGCACCAACGGCGTCGACAAAGGGGGCTGCGGCGCACACCGCGATGCCTATCAAAGTGTTTTTCATGGTGATGTGTCCCTTCGGATGTAGTGATGTTCACTGAAGATCGGCTTTTAACTGTGGGAGCTAGCCTGCTAGCGATGACGGCGGCACATTCGACATCTTCTTTGAATGGGAAGGCCCTAACGCTAGCAGGCTAGCTCCCACAGGGGACCGCATTTCATAGGGCAGGTCGGCCAAGTGTTCTGGCGTAAAACGCAGTCAACTGGTCCATTGCGACGTCCACATACGCAGGCACCCAATAGGTTTCGATATGGGTCGCGCCATCGATGGTGAAGAGTTTCTTGTCCTGGGTACCGGTGGCCTTGGCAAAGGCTTGCTGGGACATGTACAGGCTGTCGGCCTTGCTGCCGGCGATCATCAGCAGTGGCTTGTCGATCAGTTCGATCTGGTCCGTGGCATCAAAGCTCATCAAGTCCAGCAGGCTGCTCTGGGTGTATCGGAACGTCGAGTTCGGATGGGCGTGAGTGTTGCCGTAGTACTCGAAGCCCTGGCGATACAGATCAAAGGGCAGCTTGGCGATCTGCTCATCGGTCAGCTTGGCATCACCCACGTAGAGGACTTCCCCGCCGGCCGCTTCCTGGGCACGAGCCGCCGACGCCAGTTGCAGGCGCTCTTGAAGGGTGGACAGCTGCGAATCCTGATAGCCATTACGGCGAACCAGTCCCGAATTGAACATGCTCAGAGTCGCAATCGACTGGAAGCGCTTGTCGGTTCGCGCCGCTGCCAATGAATAGCCGCCACCGCCGCAGATACCGAGCAAGCCCAGGCGCGTGCTGTCGACACCGGGATAACTGGCAATGAAGTCCGCCATGCCATGGATGTCTTCGATGCGGTTCGCAGGCTTGTCCACATTGCGCGGCTCACCGCCACTGGCCCCTTGATACGCCGCATCCGCCGTGATCGTGATGTAGCCCTGATCCGCCAGACGCTGGGCATAAAGGCCGGCGACCTGCTCCTTCACGCCACCATTTGGATGCGCCACAACGATCACGGGGTATTTTTTTGCCGCGTCATAGTTCGCCGGGGTGTAAACGTTGGCGGCGATGTCCAGGCCGTTCAGTTTGTAGCTGACCGGGTGGATGTTGACCTTGCCCGCTTCGTTCTTCGTCAGCGCGCCACCGTAGGTCAATGTGAAAGGGTTCTGCTTGTAATCGGCGGCCTCGGCCTCGACGCCAGACATCCCGATCATGGCGGCCATCAACGTGGCTTTTAACGTGGTTCGGATCATGGCTTGCTCTCGATTTGATCTCGCAGAGCAGCAAATTACCCTTCAAGCATTGATCGATAAATAGGGCCAATCACATAGCACTCATACCACAATCACATAAATCCGAATGACGGGATGAAACGCCGCATCCTTACAGGAAGCTGGAGAGCAAAATCACATCAAGGAGGTCGAAAGGCATACGGGAGGAAAGAACCATGATTGTTTGCAGCGTTGCGCAAGCTCGGCGCTTAATGGGTCAACTGCCTGAATAAAGGATCGGCCATGGATCTTCTATTTCTCGGCACTTCATCCGGCGTTCCGACCCGGCATCGAAATGTCAGTGCCACGGCCCTCATTGAGTCCTCGGGCAAGGGTTGGTACCTGGTGGATTGCGGTGAAGCCACTCAACATCAGCTATTGCGCACCCCGCTGTCGTTACAAAAACTTCGAGGGTGTTTTATCACCCATGTACACGGTGATCATTGCTTCGGCCTGCCCGGCTTGCTGGCCAGCGCAGGCATGTCGGGGCGAGTCGAACCACTCGACATCGTGTTGCCGGCTGCGCTGCATGCCTGGGTGCGCCTGAGTCTGTCCGTCAGTGCGACGTACCTGCCGTTCGAGTTGAACCTGCACGCGAGCGAAAGCTTCAATGGCTGGCGAAAAGGCGATGTTCAGGTCGACCCTGTTGCCCTCTCCCATCGTGTTCCCTGTCATGGGTTTGTATTTACCGAAACCGATCCAAATCCTCGACTGGACATGCAACGTCTGGAGGCTGAAGGCATCCCGCGCGGTCCGCTATGGGGCGAGCTTGCCCATGGACGAGATGTTGAACATGCCGGGCGAGTCTTTCGTTCGGAGCAGTTCTTGCGCCCTGTACGGGCCAATCAACGCTTCATCATCTGCGGCGATAACGACAATCCCGAACTGCTGGCCGAGGTGTCTGGTAACGCCAATGTGCTCGTGCACTAGGCGACCTTCTCGCAGTCTTTAATCGATCACACCCATATGAGCTACGGGCACAGCAGTGCCGCTGCAGTCGCGCGTTTCGCCGAGTCTGCCGGCATTCCAAATCTGGTGCTCACTCACTTTAGCGCTCGCTATCAATCCAATCCCGAGCGCAGTCCGTTTATTGGCGATCTGCGCGAGGAAGCAGTGTTGAATTTTACTGGCGAGTTGATCCTTGCACGAGATCTGCAGCGCTACCACCTCGACCGGGATGGGCTACTGAAAGTGGTTGATGGCAGCGTTTAAGACGGCCTTGCAACCGGGTTCTGCCAAAACGAGGGATCGGCACTCTTGAGCCGCTCAACGGCATTGTTGATATGGGTGAGTGCTGCCTGGCGTGCGCCTTCGGGGTCTCGTGCGGCAATGGCCTCGTAAACGGCAGAGTGTTCGACCCGTACCGTAGTGGCCATGTCCCGGCGGCGTTCCTCGTTGCAGCGTGTGATGCGGATCGCTTCCTTGATGTATTGGGCGATGAACTCATGCAACGACGGGTACAGCGGATTGCCCGTGGCTTTGGAAATCGAGTGATGGAACGCCAGGTCTTCCTCGACGCCATCGCGCCCTTCCTGCTCGGCCGCGTCGATGGCCTTCAACGCCTGATGGATGGCCTCCAACTGCGCCGGTGAATGCCGCTGTGCCGCCAGGGCCGCCGCCTCGCCTTCGATACCGCGGCGCAGTTCAGTAACCCGCAACACCGCATCGATCGAGCCACTGACATCCAGGTCGATCGTGAACGCCTTGATGTGCGCGCCTTCGCTGACCACTGTTCCGCTGCCCTGGCGAACCTCCACCAGACCGGCTGACTTCAGACGCGAGATCGCCTCGCGCACCACCGTCCTGCTGACCCCGAAACGCTCCGACAGCACCGGCTCCGTAGGCAGCCGATCGCCCGGCAACGCTTCGCCACTGGTGATGTAGGCCTTGAGGGCCGCGGTCACCTGATCGGACAGCGTGCCCTTCGCGGAATCCTTCACGCACGCCAGCGCATCGGCGCCACAGGAAGATTTATCAGGAATCGGCATAGGCATCTCTGGGCTCAAATCGGTGAACGGTACTGCATTTTACACCCGGCGTCCTCTCCCGAATTCGCTGTTGAATTCGTATGACGTATTATGATAAAAATCGCAACATCATGTAATCCGGCAAAACCAAGTCACCCACTACAAAAATAAGGATGGGGGAAACACATGACTGAATCAGTGATTCAAACCGGTGCCACCGTGCCCGCCGATCGCTTCGAGGATATGGCGTATCGCAAAGTGGCGTGGCGTATCCTGCCGCTGTTGTTGCTGTGCTACCTGGTGGCCTATCTGGACCGTGTTAACGTCGGTTTCGCCAAGTTGCAGATGTCCTCGGACCTGCAATTTTCCGAAGCCGTCTACGGCCTGGGTGCCGGGATTTTCTTCATTGCCTACTTCCTCGTCGAAATTCCCAGCAACCTGATCCTGCACCGTGTCGGTGCGCGGTTGTGGATCGCCCGCATCATGATCACCTGGGGCATCATCTCCTCGGCCATGGCGCTGGTGAGTACACCCATGTCCTTCTACATCATGCGTTTCCTGCTGGGGATCGCCGAGGCCGGGTTCTACCCGGGTGTCATCCTCTATCTGTCCTACTGGTTCCCGACCCATCGCCGCGGCAAGATGTACGCCCTTTTCGCCACTGCAGTGCCGCTGTCCGGGCTGATCGGCGCACCGTTGTCCGGCTGGATCATGAGCGCCTTCAATGGCGACCACGGATTTGCCGGCTGGCAATGGCTGTTCTTTCTTGAAGGGCTGCCCTCGATCGCCGTTGGCATCCTGGTGATTTTCTGCCTCAGCGACCGCATCTCCAGTGCCGGCTGGCTCACCCGGGAAGAAAAAACCCTGCTGCAAACTCGCATCGATGCGGAAGCCACCGGCCATCAGAAACACAGCCTGAAAGAGGTGTTCAAGCAACCGCGCATCTGGCTGCTGACGGCGATTTACTTCTGCCTGATCGCCGGCTTCTACACCGTCGGTTTCTGGCTGCCGACACTGATCCGCCAAGCCGGCGTCAGTGATGTCTTGCAGGTCGGCATGCTTACCGCCATTCCTTATGCCGCCGCAGCGCTGACCATGATCCTGGTTTCCCGTAGCGCCGACCGGATGCGCGAACGTCGCTGGCACCTGGCACTGACCGCTGTGCTCGGCGGTGTCGGCCTGTTCATCTCCGCCACCTGGAGCGACAACTTCACGATTTCCATGATCGGCCTGACCCTTGGCTCCATGGGTGCCATGAGCACCTTGCCATTGTTCTGGCCCCTGCCGACTGCGTTTCTCGGTGGCACGGCAGCCGCCGCCGGCATTGCGCTGATCAACTCCTGGGGCAACCTGGCCGGCTTCGTCTCGCCTTACTTGATGGGCTTCCTCAAGGACGCCACCCAAAGCACCACGATCGGCATGTATGTGATGGCAAGCGCATTGTTCCTCGGCGCCCTGCTGGTCTTCAGAATTCCCGGAAAACTCGTCAACCGCTGACGTTTGGAGTAACTCATGAATATTCTCGTGACCGGTGCCGCCGGCTTCCTCGGCCGCCGCTTGATTGAAGCATTGCTGCAACGTGGATCACTCACCGACCGTGCCGGCAAGTCCCGGCCCATCGGGCAAATCGTCGCCTTCGACATGGTCGAGCTCACAGGGATCGACGATCCTCGGGTCAAAGTGGTGTATGGCGATATTGCCGACCCAGAAGTGGTGCAAAGGCTGATCGACGCCAACACCGACAGCATCTTCCATCTGGCTGCGGTGGTGTCCAGCCAGGCCGAAGGCGATTTCGAGCTGGGTATGCGCATTAACTTCACGGCGACCCAGGCCATGCTCGAACACATTCGAAAGCTCGGTACCCGTCCAAAATGGGTGATGACAAGCTCGGTCGCGGTGTTCGGAGGGGAATTGCCGGAACGTGTCGGTGATGATCACGTCTGGTCGCCGAAGAGTTCCTATGGCACGCAAAAGGCCATGAGCGACCTGCTGCTCGCCGACTACAGTCGGCGCGCATACGTCGATGGGCGCAGCCTGCGCATGCCGACCATCGTAGTGCGTCCGGGCAAGCCCAACATGGCCGCTTCCAGTTTTGCCAGCGGCATCATTCGCGAACCGCTCAATGGCGAGCAAAGCGTATGTCCGGTGCCACTCGATACCCGGCTCTGGCTGATGTCGCCTGCACAAGCAATTGGCAACCTGATCCATGGCCATGAATTGTCCGCCGAGCAATTGACTCAGGGCCGGGTGATCAACATGCCGGGCCTGTCGATCACCGTCGAACAGATGATCGAAGCACTGCGCCAAACGGCGGGCGCTGAAGTGGCCGGACGGATTCGCATGGAACGCAATCCCGCGATCGAGCGCATCGTTGGTTCCTGGCCAGGCAACTTTTACGCGACCTACTCGCAGGATCTGGGGTTCACCGCGGATGAGAATTTCACCGATGTGATCGAGCAGTACAGGAACGAGTATTTGCCCGGCTGAGCCCGATCGAGGAACCCACTATGTTGAATGAACCTACGCGGCCGCTGCTGGGCTGCATCGCCGATGATTTCACCGGCGCGACCGACCTTGCCAACATGCTGGTGCGCGGCGGCATGCGCACCGTGCAAAGCATCGGCATTCCGACGGCCGAGGTTGCCGGCCAACTCGACGCCGATGCGATCGTCATCGCCTTGAAGTCGCGCACCGTGCCGGCCGCCGATGCAGTGAAGGAATCGCTAGAAGCGTTGCGCTGGTTGCGTGAGCGAGGCTGCGAACAGATTTACTTTAAATACTGCTCAACCTTCGACTCCACCGCTGCCGGGAATATCGGCCAGGTCAGCGAAGCCCTGCTCGAGGCTCTGGACAGTGATTTCACCCTGGCCTGCCCCGCTTTCCCGGAAAACGGGCGCACGGTCTTTCGCGGGCATTTGTTCGTCCAGGACCAATTGCTCAGCGAGTCAGGGATGCAGCATCACCCGCTGACACCGATGACCGACGCCAACCTTGTGCGCGTGCTGCAAGCGCAGACCCAGGGCAAGGTCGGCTTGCTTCGCCATGACAGTGTGTCCAAGGGAGTCGATAGCGTTCGAACGCGCATTGAACAGCTGCGCGTCGACGGCATCCGCATGGCGGTCGCTGATGCCTTGTCCGACGCCGATCTCTACGTGCTGGGCGAAGCCTGCGCCGGTCTGCCCTTGCTTACGGGCGGTTCCGGGCTGGCGCTGGGATTGCCGGAAAACTTTCGTCGTGCAGGCAAGCTGCGTGATCTGGACGCCGCGCAAGTGCCTGCGGTCGGAGGCGGCGACGTGGTGCTCGCGGGTAGCGCTTCGCAAGCCACCAATCGCCAGGTTGCGACTTGGCTTCAAGCTGGTCGCCCGGCCTTTCGTGTCGACCCGTTGGCGTTGGCGGTTGGGCAATCGGTCATCGAGCAAGCACTGGCCTTCGCCGCTGACCATGAGCAAACGGTACTGATTTTCGCCACCAACACCCCGGACGAGGTCAAGGCGGTGCAGCACGAACTGGGCGCCGAACGTGCCGGGCATCTGGTCGAGCAGGCCATGGGCAGGATCGCCAACGGGCTGCGCGAGGCCGGCGTTCGACGCTTCGTGGTCGCCGGAGGGGAAACCTCGGGCGCCGTGGTCCAGGCCTTGGGCGTCCAGTTATTGCAGATCGGTAAGCAAATCGATCCGGGTGTGCCCGCTTGCGTCAGCACGCCCGGCGAACCGCTCGCCCTGGCGCTCAAATCCGGCAACTTCGGTGGCGCGGATTTCTTCGACAAAGCCCTCAGGCAACTGGCAGGAGTTTCGGCATGAATCGCGAAAACACCCTGCGCGAAGAGATCTGTGTGGTCGGCGCTTCGTTGTACAACCGTGGCTATACGGTTGGCAGTGCCGGCAACATCAGCGCCCGGCTGGACGACGGCTGGCTGATCACGCCCACCGACGCCTGCCTGGGCCGCCTGGACCCGGCCGCGATTGCGAAGGTCAACCTGGTGGGGGAATGGGTCAGCGGCGACAAACCGTCAAAGACCCTGGCCCTGCACCGCCAGGTCTATGATCGCAACCCCGGTGTCGGTGGCGTGGTACACACCCACTCGACGCACCTGGTGGCATTGACGTTGGCCGGTGTCTGGCATGAGGATGACGTCCTGCCGCCGCTGACACCGTATCAAGTGATGAAAGTGGGGCACATCCCGTTGATCACCTATGAACGTCCAGGCTCGCCGAAGGTGGCCGAGCGTGTGGCGCAACTGGCTAACCGGGTACGCGGAGTGATGCTCGAACGCCTGGGTCCGGTGGTCTGGGAAAGCTCGGTGTCCAAAGCCAGCTATGCCCTGGAGGAGCTGGAAGAAACAGCGCGCTTGTGGCTGATGAGCAATCCCAAGCCGGCCCCGCTGCACCAGACGGCGCTGGATGAGTTGCGCGAGGCTTTCGGTGTTCAGTGGTAATCCCCCTTTTTGATGTCAGGAGTCTCCATGCCTCGTTTCGCTGCGAATCTCAGCATGCTCTACCCGGAACACGATTTTCTTGATCGTTTCGCCGCAGCCGCCGCCGATGGCTTTCAGGCGGTGGAATACATGTTCCCCTACGACTACAGCGCCGGGCAGTTGAAACAACGGCTCGACGACAACGGCCTGGTCCAGGCCCTGTTCAACGCACCACCAGGCAACATGGCAGCGGGCGAAAAAGGCACCGTGTCCTTGCCTGGCCGGGAAGCGGAATTTCGCGAAGGTTTCGACCAGGCCCTGGAGTATGCCGCAGTACTGGGTAACGATCGCATCCACGTGATGGCCGGACTGCTGGCCAACGAAGCAGATCGCACCAGGCACCATGACACCTACCTGGAAAACCTCAGCCACGCGGCAACGCAAGCGGCCCAGCATGGCATTACCGTGCTACTGGAGCCGATCAACACCCGTGACATGCCGGGCTTTTTCCTCAATCGCCAGGACCAGGCACAAGCCATCTGCACAGCCATCGGCAAGGCCAATATCAAGGTCCAGTTCGATATCTACCATTGTCAGATCGTAGAAGGTGACGTCGCGACAAAGCTGCGTCGCGACTTCGACGGCATCGGTCATATCCAGATCGCCGGCGTGCCGGATCGCCACGAACCGGACATGAGCAATGAGTTGAATTACCCCTACCTATTCGAACTGATCGATCAATTGGGTTATAGCGGCTGGGTGGGTTGCGAGTATCGACCGCGCGGCAACACATCCGAGGGTTTGAAGTGGATGCGCGACTGGAAGGCCTGCTGATCCGCGGCTAGTTTCGTGTTCGTTTACTTCGAACCCCTAGCGACTGATCAGCGAACTCGCCAACAACGCCTCCAACCCCATCGGCCTGGCAAAGTAATAACCCTGGGCCTGCGTTGCGCCTATTTCGCGCAGCAAGTCCAAAGTCGCTTCATCTTCGACACCTTCGGCCACCACACTCAGGTCCAGGGACTCGGCCATCCGCACAATCGCCCGCACGATTGCGCGACTGCGGGAACTGGAGGTCAGTTCGAGGATGAACGACTTGTCGATCTTCAAGCCGCTGAAGCGGTATTGATGCACATAACTCAGGGATGAAAACCCTGCACCAAAGTCATCGAGTACCACCGACATGCCATTGTCGGCCAATTGCTGCATCGTCAGCCGGGCTATCGCCGGCTCGGCGACCAGTGCACCTTCGGTCAACTCCAGACAGATCCGCGATGGCGAGACGCCGTGCCGCGCCAACAGAGCCAGCACATCACTGGCGAAGTCAGGTCGCGTCATGCTGTAGCTGGAACAATTGACGTGTACCGGCGGCCAATTGGCGTGCTCGGGTTGGGCGAGGATCACTGCAATGCTGGTGAGCATGTACAGATCCAGTCGACCGATCAGGCGCAAACCCTCGAAATCCGGCAAGAACTCACCGGGCGCAATCACCCGACCGCCAGGCTGATGCCAGCGCACCAGCGCTTCAAGCGCCAACAGTTCGCCGCTTTCGACGCTGACGATCGGCTGGAAATACGGCAGTAGCTCGTCTGTACGTTTAAGCGCGTTGCGCAAGGCGCCTTCACGCTCAACCTGGTCCGACACTTCGCGACGCACTTCCTGGTTGAACACCGCGTAGCTGTCGCGCCCGGCACTCTTGACACGGTACATCGCAGCGTCAGCATCGCGCAGCAAGTCAGCGGGTTCGTGATGGAACTGACTGTCAGCACTGACAATACCGATACTGCAGGACGAAAACACTTCATAGCCATTGATGAAAAACGGCCGGTCAAATGCCACCAGAATTCGCTCGGCGATGTCGACCAACACCTCCAGCGGTGCCTCTGGAGCCAGCACCGAAAACTCATCGCCACCCAGGCGAGCCAGCATGTCGGTCTCGCGCAGGCAGCCGCGTAAACGGTGAGCGGCCTGCATCAACAGAAGGTCACCAAAATGGTGGCCGAGGCTATCGTTGACCAGCTTGAAACGGTCAAGGTCAATGAACATTACCGCCAGGTGCCCGCCTTCACTACCGAACCGTGTCCAGGCCAGATTGAGGCGCTGTTGCAGGTAGGTGCGATTCGGTAGCCCGGTCAGCGCATCGTGGGAGTTTTCGTGCTGCAATTTGGCATTGGCGTGATCGAGTTCGCGGGTGCGGCTCTGTACTCGGGCTTCGAGCTTGAGGTTAGCGGCATGGATCGCTTCAGCCGCAGTGCGTCGGGACATCGCCGTATCAATGTGCCGCGACACAAATGTCAGCAGTTCCTGATCACGCAAGGTATAGCGTACCTGCGGGGTATAGCTTTGCACCGCAAGAACGCCACGGACCACGTCGCCGTCGAACAATGGAATGCCCAGCCACGAGTAGGACCGGAAAGACTCGTCGATTATCTCGATTTCTCCGTGCGCCCCCAGTCGATCAGCCTCGTCGGCATCTATCAGGCAAGCTCGACGCTGACGGATCACGTACTCGGTCAAGCCGCGGCTCCCACGCCGTGCTACCGGGCAATTGGGCTGCCGTTCATCAACGTAATAGGGAAAGGTCACTTCATCGGTCGCATCGTCGAACAACGCAATGTAGAAGTTGAGTACGAACAGCAGATCACCGACGATGCCGTGCAGGGTTTTGAACAACTCGGCCATGTCGCCGGGCTGGCTCGACAGTTCAGCAATCTGGAACAGCGCGCTCTGCAAATGTTCGGCGCGCTCGCGGTCTGCTACTTCCTGCCTCAATGCATCGTTGACCGCCGAAAGTTCCAGGGTGCGGCGCATCACCGTCCTTTCCAGATCCTCGCGATGCAGGATCCGGTCAAGCGCCATAGCCACGTGGCGCGCCACCACCAAAAACAGTGCGCGGTCTTCAGCACTGTAGATACGGGAAACGTCGTAGACCTGCATCGCAAGCATGCCAAACACGTCATCCGAGGCATTTTTCAGCGGCGCGCCCATCCAGAACTCGGGCCGATCACCCACACAGTAGAAGCGGTCTTCGGCCTGAGCCGCAAGAATGCCTGCGGAATCGATCAACAACGGCTGGCCAGTGGTCAACACCTGGCCGGTCAACGACAGACGCGAAGGCACAAGGTATTCGTAGTTCTCTGACTCCAGGGCATCCACGTCGATGATGTCGACGTAATACGGGTAGTCGATCTTGCCTGTGTGCGGATCATACAGAGCGAGATAGAAGTTCTCGGCGTCGATCAGACTGGCCAGTAGCTGGTGAACCCCTACCAGAAACACCGAGCGGTCGCGGGTGGAACTGGCCAGGTAGGTAATTTCATACAGCACACGCTGGGTAATCTGCGCACGGGCCAGGGTGTTGGTCTGCAGCTCAATGCCCAGGCGCTGGGCGAGATCGGCGAGTGCCGGCTCTGCTGCGTGGTTGACGGGCGCCAGTAACCAACCCAGGGCACTTTCGCCACGGCCTGTCGGCCAGCCTTGTAAGCGCAGGGACGAGCAAAAGGCTTCGAACTCTTCATTGGCGACGCTTGAAGGCCACTGCATCCGTGGGTCGCCCTGCCCGACCAAATGCATCTGTTCACCGGCGCGATAAACCGCCCACGCGGTGGTATGGCCCCAGTTACGCGCTGAGTCCAGCAATTGCTCGATAGTGTCCTCGTTGTCAGCGTATGCCATGCCGATAGTTTCAGAATTCCCTTTCAATTGAGACGAATCCTCTTCGCAGCCACTCGATTGCTGGGGAAAGTCAGTCAATGAAAGAAAACTCATCAGCGCTCCCGAGCCAAAAACTGGCGACACTCACTGACTGAACGCTAGCAATGTGCCAATGAGCATCCATTTAAAGCGTACCGGAGTTTTTTTCAATGGTTTTATTAGTTTGAGTGCCAATGAAAAACGAAGCCCCGGAGGTTCGCGGCTCCGGGGCTTATATTTTCGCCTCCAACCCTTAATGGTGGCGAACGTGGTCAGGACGATATCAGCAGCTGTTGGAATTATCTCTACGACCATCGATAGCAGACGCCACCACCTGAGCTGCCAGCAGTCGCTGCCCGGCCAGACGTGACATGACCCGGTCTACAATCTCCATTCGTGCCACGGCAGCGTCACGCAATCCCTGCATCGATTGCAATGCCTCATCGGACTGCGCCAGGCCATTGCGCGCCGATACGCCCAGGTGATCGATCCCCCCACGGGCATCATCGGCAGTACGCTCCAGACTTTGGGCAATCTGGTGGATCTGCGCGCTGGAATCGGCGACACGCCTGGATAGGTTACGCACTTCATCCGCCACCACGGCAAACCCGCGACCATGCTCGCCCGCCCGGGCTGCTTCGATAGCGGCGTTGAGGGCCAACAAGTTGGTCTGCCGAGCGATGTCCTGGATGCTGCCGACCAACCCACTGATTTGCACGGACTGCCCACCCAGTGCGCCGAACGCTTGAGCCAGTTGATCCATGGACTGGTCCAACTCGCAGAAGATAGTGGCTGAGGTCTGGATGCTTTGCGTACTGGCATTAACCTTAGTGCCCGCTTCGCGGGCCAACTGGTTGGCAAATCGCATGTCTTGCTCGGTCTCCTCGATCGCCAGGCTCAATTCACTGAGATCGTTGCGTAGTCGGGGATCGAGCACCGGGGGCTGCGGCTTACAAACTTGGTCGACAGGAATCTGAGGCAGTACCTGGATTTCCACCGGCACCTCGACCTGAACCTCAACTACTTGCACTTTTTCGAAGTGATATAGCCAGCCTGCGGCCACCATCGCCAGCACGCTGAGCGTCAAACTAGCGTAAAGATGATCAGGATAAAAACCTGCGACCAGGCAGGTTATCACTGCCCCGCCCTGCACCAGAGCTGCAAAGCGGGTGCGCTTCGTAAATTTCGACATCATGATTCCCCAGCCCGCATGTCCGTAAAGGCCTGCCGAGCTCAATTCGTTATTGTTATTGGCACGACCCGCAGCGACCTGTTCGGATGCGTGGGGCAAATGCAGATATTGCACTGCCACATGCAGACAAGCGTGCGGGCGACTGATGCTAGAGGGAGATTGAAAGCCGGGGATATCCAATTCGTGTAAACATCTATCCGTTTTCCACGATGGATTGCATTTTTACCTGCATAGGCGGCGGACGTTTGCTGTTTAGGAAATTTTTCTACGGACAAAACAAAACCCCTACCTGCATACGCAGATAGGGGTTTCGGAATTTAATCTTGACGATGACCTACTCTCACATGGGGAAACCCCACACTACCATCGGCGATGCATCGTTTCACTGCTGAGTTCGGG
>NZ_JBOIBY010000098.1:0-30797 GCF_050739655.1 Pseudomonas sp.
CTCAAGGTGGCGGTGACGACCTGTTCGTACACTTCAAAGCTATCGAAAGCGACGGTTTCAAAAGCCTGAAAGAAGGCCAAACCGTTTCCTTCGTGGCTGAGAAAGGCCAAAAGGGTATGCAAGCTGCTCAAGTTCGCCCAGAGTAATTTCCAGGCGCACTAAAAAAACCCCGTCCATGTGACGGGGTTTTTTATGGGCATCTCAAAAGTTTGAACGATCAGCCGCAGTTGACGCGCGTGACCACACGATTGGCATCGGTGTTGAGATTCAGGCGGTCGGAACGGTATTCCAGCGTTACCATGTCGTTAGGCAGCAGGAACCTTGCATTCTGCGCGCCAGCACGAGTACGCGCCTGCTCAAGCAATTCGGGCGAAGCCTTTTTACCAATGCTGAATTCGGCTGCTTTCGCTTCGCAACGGCTGTGACCTGTGTCAGTCGTCGTTTCAGGGTCTGTTGACCCAGTGGTGCCAGTGCTGCAACCGGCCAGCGTGGCAACGGCCAGCAAAGTACCCAATGACGCGAGCTTCCAAGGCATGAAGCCTCCTTTTATCGTTAATTAAGCTGTGATCGTGCGACCGCCAATCCGCTGTTTGGTTTCACGTGACTGAAGTTGGCCTGCTTAGTTGGCCTGCTTTCGCCGCGTAAAAAACGACAAGTTTGCCTGAGCATCGCCCTCTTCTTCTCTCTTCAATCGTGACTGAATATGAACAGCGCTCAATAGACGTCGATGTAGTCGAACGCGGGCTTTGGCCAGTTCTGTTTCAGCGCATTGAATATCTGCATGACCCAAACCTCGTCACTCGCTGCGACTCGCCCGACATACCCGGAGCCCTTCGCCCAGGTTTCAAGGCGAAACAGCAGCCCGTCGATATCGGCGCCTCCCACAACGCCCGATGAAATATAGGCGATACCGCCCCTGGTCACACGCAACTGGGTGTGCTCATCGTCGCTGGCCGAGGCCAGTAGTTGGCGCACAGCCTCAAGGGTCAGGCCGTTGGGAGAGTTCAAGTCGATTTGCACAGCGCGATCCTTTCAGCGTCATCAAAGACCAAGTGTCGCATAGCCCTGCGCTCATACCTAAGTCGGCGTGCCAAGCGCCGCATAGATCCTACAGGCGAAGGCTCACGAGGTTGACCCTACTTCAATCGCGCCAATCGCTCGGTCAGCAGATTGAAAAAGCCCTGGGCGTCGCCGCTTTGAACCCAGAACGCGTTCCTGGGCGCCTTCAAGGTGTCGTACCAGTCAACGATGGTTTGACCGAAGGTCGGGCCTTCACTGCTATCGATCACCACATTGACCGAGCGACCGCTGAACAGCTCGGGCTTGAGCAGGTAGGCAACGACCGTAGCATCATGCACCGGGCCACCGGGCATGCCGTAATGCTCCATATCGCCCTTGATGTACTCATTCAGAATATCGCCCACCAACTTGCTGGCGTTGTTATTCAACGCAGCAATCTGCTTCAGGCGCGCTTCACTGGTGAGGATTTTATGGGTGACGTCCAGCGGCAGGTAGGTCAGTTTCACGCCGCTCTTGAGCACCACTTCAGCTGCCTGGGGATCGGCGAACAGATTGAACTCCGCCACCGGCGTAATGTTGCCACCGTTGAAGTGGGCACCGCCCATGATCACCACTTCCTTGATGCCCTGAACGATGCCCGGTTCCTGGATCAGCGCGAGAGCCAGGTTAGTCTGCGGTCCCAGCATGGCAAGGGTGATACTGTGGGGCTTGGCCGCCATCAGCGTATCGATCAGGTAGTCGACTGCATTGCCCTTGGCCAGGCCTTTCTTCGGCTCGTGGACGGCGATACCGGACAGACCTTCCTGACCGTGAATATTCTCGGCATAGATCGGCGTGCGCATCATGGGTTTTGGCGCCCCGGCGTAGACCGGTACATCCTCGCGCCCCGCCCACTCGCGGGCCAACCGCGCATTACGCGACGTCTTGTCCAGGCGCACATTGCCGGCGACGGTGGTCAGCGCAAGGACGTTCAATTCATCCGGCGATGCCAGCGCAAACAACAAGGCCACCACATCGTCGGCACCGGGATCAGTGTCGATGATCAGATCGATCTTTTCCGCCGCTTGGGCGCCGGTGGCGGTCATCAAGGACAAAAGCAGCAGACTCCGCAGTAAATGGAACAGTTTGAAGACATAGCGATACATGGCGCACTCCTTGTGCAAGATAGAACAGAAAATCCATTACGAATCAGAACGTCACCCCGGCGACCAGCACAATGTTGCAGTACGGCTGGCATTCACCCGTGCGAACGACTGCCCGGGCATACCGGCTAAGGACTTTGAATTGCTCATGACTGAGCAACTCGCGCCGCCCCAGACCCCCTTCGTCATCAAGTTGATCCAGGATTGCCAGCGCCGACGGTTTTTTCTCCAGGATTTCCTGTGCCAGCACATGGCTTTCAACCTGCATTTCGCTGAGCACAACCTTCAAGGTACTGATGAAATCCGGGACGCCGTGGGTCAGGGCCAGGTCGATCAACTCAACGCCGGGTGGCACCGGTAGACCTGCATCGCCAATGACCACGGTATCGCCATGGCCAAGTGAGGCGATCAACCGCGACAAGGCGACGTTGAGCAAAGGTGTCTTTTTCATGGGGTGTTGAACGCCTGAACTTCGGACAGGGTGGGAATCGAGGGTTGCGCGCCAGCCCGGGTCACCGACAACGCCGCGGCGACCTGACCAAGACGAATCGCTTCAACCTCGCTTTCACCGGCAGCCAGGGCAGCGGCAAAACCACCGACGAATGTATCGCCGGCTGCTGTGGTATCGACCGCTTGCACAGTGGGCGCCGGAAAGTGCGCGAAGCTGATTCCATCGGCAAACAGCGACCCTTGGGCGCCAAGCGTGATGATTACCTTGCCGGCGCCCATCTCGATCAATCGGGTCGCGGCGGCTTCTGCTGTTTGCCGAGAATCGACCGGCAAACCACTTAGCGCCGACGCTTCGCTTTCGTTGGGAATCAGGTAGTCGATGTTCGCGTACCAATCCGTCGGTAATGGTCGACTGGCCGGTGCCGGATTGAGGATCACGACTTTGCCCAGCTCTCGACTGCGCTTGAGGGCATGGCCGACCGTTTCATCCGGCACTTCGAGCTGACAAATGACAACGTCGGCGGCTTGCAGCACTGCGTCAAAACAGCCAATCAGCGCCGGCGTCAGCGCACCGTTGGCACCAGCGACGATCACGATCGCGTTCTGGCTATTGTCATCAACCACAATCAACGCCACACCACTTGAGCCCTCAACAGTGCTGACTGCCTGACAATCGATCTGCTCGGCCATCAACGCCTCACGCAACTGTGCGCCATATGCATCGCTGCCAACGCAGCCAACCATCGACACTTGCGCCCCCAGTCGCGCTGCGGCCACCGCCTGATTCGCACCCTTTCCACCGGAAACCGTGACGAACGACTCGCCAATCAGCGTTTCACCCCCACGCGGCAACCTTGGCGCCCGGGTCACCAGGTCCATGTTGAGGCTGCCTATTACCACTACTTTTGCTGGCATACATCGCTACTCATTCATTCAGTTTCAGCGGTATTCAGAAAACACACCGGCCAGCGGTGCGGTCGATTCGCGCGTGACAATGCTCGGTGTGACGATCCGTAGCTCGGTGGCCAGAACCGGCTTGGCAATGCGGCGCAGCAACACTTCAGCCGCCATCTCGCCAAGCTGAAGAATTGACTGACCCACGGTGGTCAACGCTGGATAGACATAGCGGCTCATCTGGATATCGTCGAAGCCGATCACCGATAACTGGGTTGGCACAGCAATATTGCGCTCGGCGGCAGCGCGCAGGACGCCGATACCCATCATGTCGTTGGCCGCGAAAATCGCGCTGGGCGGGTTCTTCGCCAGCAGGATCGCCGCAGCGTTGTAACCGCCGGTACTGGTGAAATCGCTTTCCAGCATGCGCTCACGTGGCACCTCAAGGCCCGCGTCCTTAAGGGCACGGCAAAAGCCGGCCAGACGCATTTGCGCCACACTGGTGGTCGTGGGGCCGCTGATGGTGGCGATATCCCGATGGCCCAGTTCCAGCAGGTGCCGGGTCGCCAGATAGGCGCCGTATTCGTGATCGATCCGCACCAGGTCCGCATCAACGCCTTCCAGCCCCCGGTCGACAATCACCATTGGTGTACGCACGCCTGCCAGGCCCTCTGCCAGGCCGCTATCGCCGCCCGCCGAGGCGACGATCAGGCCATCGATGCGTTTTTCCAGAAGCACGCGCAGGTAACTGCGCTGCTTGTCCGGGTTATCGTCGGAGTTGCAAAGGATCACGCAGTAACCGTTACGCTCGCAGTAATCCTCGATACCTCGGGCCAGTTCGGCGAAGTACGGGTTGAGGCTGTTGGGCACCAACAGACCGATGGTCGCCGTGGTCTTGGCCTTGAGAGACCGGGCTACTGCACTGGGAACGTAGTCGAGGGTTTTGATGGCCTCCTCGACCTTGACCCGTACTGCTTCGCTGACCGGCCGGGTCTTGTTCACCACGTGGGAAACCGTGGTGTAAGAGATACCCGCCAGGGCTGCCACATCTTTGATCGTTGCCATGACTCAGGTCCGCCGGCTTGCGCGTTGACTGCGGTAGGTATCCAGTACCACCGCTACCACGATCACCGCGCCAGTGATGATGCGTTTGGTTGGTTCGGTTGCGCCGATCTGCGCCAGACCGGCCGCCAATACAGAAATAATTAATACACCAAAAAACGTGCTGATGACCGAGCCACGCCCACCCATCAGGCTGGTGCCGCCAATGACGACTGCGGCGATCACCTGCAATTCCAGACCGGATCCGGCATTCGGATCCGCCGCCTCCAGGCGCGAAATCTGGAACAACGCGGCGATACCGGCCAACAACCCCATCAGACTGAACACAAGGATTTTGTAGGGTTTTGGATTGATCCCGGCCAGACGCACCGCTTCTTCGTTGGTGCCGATGCCGATCAGGTAGCGACCGAAAACGGTACGGGTCAACACGGCCTGGGCAATGAAAATGATCAACAAGGCGATGATGAATGAAGGTGAAATCCCGAAGGCGATCGGGTTGGACAACCATGCAAAGGCATCGCCAATGTAGGCCGTACGAGAACCGGTCATCTGGTACGCCACACCTCGGGCCATTTCCAGCACGCCCAACGACACGATGAACGAAGGAATCCGCCACGCCACGGTGATCGAACCGGTGATGGTTCCGGCGAGTGCGGCAGCCGCCATGCCGAGTAGCGCTGCGGGCAGGACGCTCCATCCCCAGCCGAGAATCGCCACGCTGACCGTCGAAGCGGCGAGCGCCAACACCGAGCCCACCGACAGGTCAATGCCGCCGATAATCAGCACGAAGGTCATGCCGACCGCTAGGACCATCAGGTCCGGAATCTGGTTAGCCAGGGTGCTAAAGGTGTCGTAGGAGAGGAAATGGCTGCTCAAGACCGAGAACAGCACAACCATCGCCAGCAAGGCACCGGCCAGGCCCAAGTAAGTGCCGAGGCCGTAGAAATTGCCACTGCGTTTGCCGGCCGAAGATACGGTATTCATGGAAGATCCCTAGGCGCCGCGTCAAAGAGCAGCGCATCACGTTTTTGGTAGCCAGCAAAAGCTGCAGCAAGCAATTCATCCTGGGTCCAGCTGTCGCGCTCGAATGTGTCGATCAGATGCCCCGCCGAGAGCACGCCGATGCGATCGCAGATCAACATCAATTCGCGCAGGTCGCTGGACACCACCACCAGTGCTTTGCCCTGGCGGGTCAGTTCACCAAGCAAGGCATAAATGTCGAACTTGGCGCCGACGTCGATGCCTCGCGTCGGCTCGTCGAACAGCAACACCGAGCAATCACGCTCCAACCAGCGGCCGATCACCACCTTCTGCTGGTTGCCACCGGACAGTTCGGAGACCAGTTGCGCCGGACCGGAACTACGGATGCGCATGGCGTCGATCTGACGCTGGGCCAGCGAAGCCTCTTCGCTTTGATTGACGAACCCGCCGCTGGAAATGCCGGGCATGTTGCCCAGTGCAATGTTGGCGCCGATCGATTGCGTCAACAGCAAGCCTTCGCCCTTGCGGTCCTCGGTGATCAGGGCGATGCCGTGACCGACCGCATCGACCGGTGATCGGATGCTGACAACCTGCGCGGGAGAGCCCAGCGCCACCGTGCCGCTATCTGCGGTATCGGCGCCAAAGATCAGCCGCAGCAACTCGGTGCGCCCTGCCCCGATCAAACCGGAAATACCGAAGATCTCGCCCGCGCGCACTTCGAACGACACGTCTTGAACCTTGTCGGCGCGGGTCAGACCTTTGACCGTCAAGGCCGGGGCGCCGATGTTGCGCAGGCCCATGTCGATGTGTTCACCGAGCTCGCGACCGACCATCAACGTGACCAGTTGCTCGCTGTTGTAATTGGCCATCGGCTCGACGCACACCAGATTGCCGTCGCGCAGCACCGCTATGCGCTGGGCGACCCGGGCCAGTTCTTCGAGGCGATGGGAGATATAGATGATCGACACGCCACGTGCTTGCAGGCGGGTGATCTGCTCGAACAGCATTTCGACTTCACGGGCCGTCAACATCGCAGTCGGCTCGTCGAGGATAAGCACGTGACAATCGCCGATCAGGTTGCGGGCAATCTCGACCATTTGTTGATGACCGATGCCGAGTTCACCCACCAGCGTGTCCGGATCGATCGCATCGAGCCCCACCTGCGCCATGGCCTGGATCGCAGCCTTGCGCAGTTGCTTGCGACTGATCCAGCCACCATGGCTGGGCAGATTGTCGAGAAACAGGTTTTCCGCCACCGACAAAGTCGGCAACAGGTTGAGCTCCTGCATCACCATGCGGATGCCCAGGTCTTCGGCCTGGGTGCGGCTGCCCGGGCGATAATCCTGCCCTTGGAATTGCATATGGCCGGTGGTCGGTGTGACCAAGCCGCCAATGATCTTCGACAGCGTACTTTTGCCCGCGCCGTTCTCGCCGGTCAGTGCCAGCACTTCACCGCGCATGAGCGTCAGGTCGATACCAGTCAGGACCGGCTGGGCGTAGGTCTTGCCGATACCGCTGACCGAGAGGACAGCGTTCGGGTCGCGAACGGACATAAAAACTCTCCATGCGCTCGCCCGGTCGGACGAGCACCGTTGTGTCGCCAGAGGATTACTTGGTAACCAGCTCTACAGGAGTCTCGATCACGCCGTTGGCGCTGCTGTCGACTTTCTCGCCCTTGATGATCTTCAGTGCAGTCTCGATACCGAACACGGCCTGCTTGGCTGCAAACTGGTCGGCCGTGGCCAACACACGGCCATCCTTGAGCATCGGCTTGATGGCGTTGATATTGTCGTAACCGACCACTTGCACCTTGCCGGCCTTGCCCGCGGCACGCACGGCAGACACGACGCCGACCGCCATACTGTCGTTGCCGGCCAGCAGGGCCTTGATTTGTGGATATTCGCTCAGCATGGCGGAAGCCACCTGGTTGCCCTTGTTGATCTCCCAGTCACCGGACTGCACAGACACCACCTTGATCTGCGCGGCCTCCATCGCATCCTTGAAGCCTGCGGTGCGGGCCTGGGCGTTGGTCGTGGTGGACACGCCTTCGATGATGCCGACTTCGTCACCGGCCTGGAGCTGTTTGGCCAGATACTCGCCTACAAGGCGCGCGCCTTTGCGGTTATCCGGGCCTACGAATGGAACGCTGATGTTTTTGCTCTTGACCACCGCCGGGTCAAGTTGATTGTCGATGTTGACCACCGTGATACCAGCATCCACCGCTTTCTTGATCACCGGCACCATGGCCTTGGAGTCAGCGGGCGCGATGACCAGCGCGTCAACTTTGGAAACGATCATCTGCTCGACGATGCGGATCTGGTTGGCCGTGTCCGTTTCGTCCTTGATCCCGTTGGAAATCAGCTCGAATTCGCCGGAGTGATCTTTCTGGTAGGCCTTGGCGCCATCTTCCATGGTCAGGAAGAATTCGTTGGCCAGGGATTTCATGACCAGAGCGACTTTGGGTTTTGCAGGCTCCTCGGCGAAAGCCGAAGAAACAGGCAGCGCGGCGGATGCGGCAGCCAGCATAGCGACAGCGAGAAGACGTCCAGCGAATGGCAGCTTCATGGGTTCACTCCGGTCTTATGATTATTGTGAGCAACGCTTGCGCTGGCGTAAGCTGCATGCCGTTCGCTAATGGATTTAGGCCATTAGCGGGGCTGCGCAAACGTTTGCGAAGACCGGACTATGCGAATCTTGTCGAGATTTGTCAATGACGAGAAAACGCCTTCTGAGGCGCCCTTCACGCCGTGGTACTGATCACACTCCCGGAACCTGCCAGCTCTTTTACCAGAGCGGCCGCCACCTGCATCAGCGCTGCGGAGGTATCGGCTATCTGCGTCTGAATCGCCATGACCGCCGTGGCCTTTGCCTGCGCCGACTGGAAAGAGGCGGCCTGGGTTGCCGCCAATTGCTGCTGTTGTTCACGTAGTTGCTGCTGCAACTCCTGCATGCGCTTGAGCAATATCTGCACCGCGACGCTTTGGTCACTGCCGGCGCTTTCGGCTTGTTCGCTACCCTGCGCACCGCCTCCCGGGCTGACAGATATTTTCTTGTCCCCTTCCAGCGCAGAGCCTTGCGTCGAGGTTTCAGATGTCGCGTCGCCCGAGGACTCGGTCGAAGGCGCTTTGCCACCGATGTTGAGCATGGACGCATTTGGAAAACCGATGGTCAACGACATGGAGACTCCCTGAAAAATATTCCTTCAAGGGAAATCGACCTGTGCACCGTTTTCTTTAGCGCTAATGCGCGAACTTTCAAGATCGGAAGATTCAACAGATTTTCGGTGAGCCGAACGGAAAACCCGCAATTAGTCGGAAACCCGGACAACCCACAATGTCCCGACGTTGAAACAACGTTTAAAAATCTAAACAAATCATTAACTTAAACGCGTTTCTCAATACGAAGTGTGTCTGGTACAGATCCTGCTCTTCTGTGGTACCCCAGCATTCAGATCAGCTGGGGCGGATCTAGATGAACTTGCATCAGCACCGTCTCACGACTAGAGAGAAAAATAATGACATCTGCTTTCAAGACCTTTGCTCCGGGCGCCTTGGCCCTACTGCTGCTTCTCCCTGCTGCCCTTCAGGCAAAAGAAGCCGAACCCCAACAGAAACTGGCGAACGTGGTCATCCTGGCCACCGGTGGCACCATTGCTGGCGCGGGTGCCAGCGCTGCCAACAGTGCGACCTATCAAGCAGCGAAAGTCGGCGTCGACAAGCTGATCGCCGGCGTGCCGGAACTGAGCCAGGTGGCCAACGTTCGCGGCGAGCAAGTGATGCAGATCGCATCCGAGAGCATTACCAACGACAACCTGTTGCAACTGGGCCGTCGCGTGGCCGAACTGGCCGATAGCGACGACGTCGATGGCATCGTGATTACCCACGGCACCGACACTCTCGAAGAGACGGCCTATTTCCTGAACCTGGTGGAAAAAACCGACAAGCCGATCATCGTCGTTGGCTCCATGCGTCCAGGCACCGCGATGTCGGCCGATGGCATGCTGAACCTGTATAACGCAGTGGCTGTGGCCAGCAGCAAAGAAGCCCGAGGCAAAGGCGTGCTGGTCACCATGAACGATGAAATTCAGTCGGGTCGTGATGTCAGCAAAATGATCAACATCAAGACCGAGGCGTTTAAAAGTGCCTGGGGCCCGCTCGGAATGGTCGTCGAGGGCAAATCCTATTGGTTCCGCCTGCCAGCCAAGCGTCACACCATGGATTCAGAGTTCGACATCAAAACCATCAAGAGCCTGCCAAGCGTCGAAATCGCGTACTCCTACGGTAACGTCAGCGATACCGCTTACAAGGCACTGGCCCAGTCTGGCGCCAAAGCGATCATTCACGCCGGCACCGGTAATGGCTCGGTATCCTCGCGAGTCGTCCCAAGCCTGCAAGCCCTGCGCAAGGATGGCGTGCAAATCATCCGCTCTTCCCACGTCAACGCCGGTGGCTTTGTTCTGCGCAACGCTGAACAGCCCGATGACAAGTACGACTGGGTCGTGGCCCATGACTTGAACCCGCAAAAGGCACGCATCCTGGCCATGGTCGCACTGACCAAGACCAATGACAGCAAAGAGCTGCAGCGGATGTTCTGGGAATACTGATTCACTTTCGCCCGACTGATTCCAGTCGGGCACCCCTCGCGCCACTCGCCAGCCTTGGCGAGTGGCTCGCACGTTGCGCCTGCCAAAAAAAATCCCTTTTCGTCCTACACCAAATGGAACAAATCGCTGTCAGAGGATGTTCTTGAATTTTAAGCAGTTGCGAAAATTCCTACAGTTAAATACTGTATGCACGTACAGCTTAATAAGGATAATTCCATGGACACCTCCTCTACCTCAGCCGACGCCTATGTACGCATGGGCAATCGCGTTCAGAAAATCATCAACTCACCCACCGCACAAAAAGCCAAGGCCGCGCTGATCTTCCGACTTGCGGACGAACCCGTGGATGAGTGGGAACGCTTGCTCGAAGAAATCGACGAGAACGACAACGTCACCCTCGCTTATCGCGATGACGGCGGTGTGCAGATTTTCTGGGTTGTGCCGAAGGAAGACTGATTCAATGAGTGTTCGTTGTTTAGCGTTACTGTTTTTGTTGTTCACCATGGGAGCCCAGGCCGATGCGCCACGGACCTTCAACGAAGCCAAGAAAGTTGCCTGGAAGCTGTACGCGCCTCAATCCACCGAGTTCTATTGCGGCTGCAAGTACACGGGCAACCGAGTGAACCTCGCTGCCTGCGGATATGTGCCCCGCAAAAATGCCAAGCGCGCTTCACGCATCGAATGGGAGCACATTGTGCCGGCCTGGCAAATTGGCCATCAGCGCCAGTGCTGGCAGGAAGGTGGACGCAAGAACTGCACGCGCTACGACCCCACTTATCAGAAAGCCGAGGCAGACCTGCACAACCTGGTACCCAGCATTGGTGAGGTGAATGGCGATCGCAGCAACTTCAGTTTCGGCTGGCTGCCGGAGCAATCGGGCCAATATGGATCTTGCCTGACGCAGGTTGATTTCAAGGCGAAGAAGGTCATGCCACGCCCTTCGATTCGCGGCATGATCGCCCGGACTTACTTCTACATGAGTAAACAGTATGGTTTGCGCCTGTCGAAACAGGATCGGCAACTGTACGAAGCCTGGGATAAAACCTATCCAGTCCAGGCCTGGGAACGTCAGCGCAACCAGAGCGTGGCGTGCGTCATGGGACGCGGCAACGAGTTTGTCGGCCCGGTGGACATGAAAGCCTGCGGCTAAACGCTTTAAACACGCAAAGGCCTCGGACTCCATATCCGAGGCCTTTTTCGTTACTGCTCCTTTATTGAGCTGCTGGACGCTCGAGGACCAGTACTTCGATATTCTGCTTCTTTGCCTTGACGAGCGCTGCGTTCACTTGCGCCTGCTGGGCCTCGGCATCCGCCTTGGAGCTGTATGGCCCCATCAAAATCCGGGTCTTGCCATTTTCCCGAATGACGTTGGACATGAAGCTATGCTCGATCATCCAGCCGCTGAGATCGCTGACCGCCTGCGGTGTCTCGCCTCGCACTTCGAGATCCCACTGTGGTCCCGTGACCTGCGCCGGTGCCGCCGCCGCTGTAACCTGCGGTTTTGGTGCATCGACATTCTTGCCTTCACCGCATCCCGCCAGCGCCAATACTGCGATTACCAAGACCATTTTGCGCACAGCGTTTCCCTCTGATCGCCAAAAGCGTGGATTTTAACACTCATGAATACTTCGCGAGTGCCGCAAAATGGGCACAAAACAACGAGAATGATGGTTGCGGCCTCTGTATAGTTACGCCTTGGGAATTAATGCTGTATCTGCGCGTCAGAAAGAGGCACCCAAAGCGTGAGACTTCGCACTAATCTATACATAACACCGACCTCTGCACTGTCCGAATCAGGTGCCCCACAAAGCAAATCAAGGAGAAGACCATGCTGATACTCACCCGCAAAGTCGGTGAAAGCATAAACATTGGTGATGACATTACGATCACCATCCTCGGCGTAAGCGGTCAGCAAGTCAGAATCGGCATCAACGCCCCTAAAGACGTTGCGGTACACCGCGAAGAAATTTATCAGCGCATTCAGGCCGGCCTGACCGCCCCGGACAAACCGCAGAACCCTTGAATCCTGATGCAGTCAGTAGCCAGCCCGTTCACCCCCCGGAACGACGGCTGGCTAAAGATTCATGGCGCATCGCCCTTCACTCGTCCCCTGCACAAACACCGCTCGACTACCCCAGCGTTACCCCCCGCGCCATGCCAGTGGCCGCTACCACCATCAACAACACCAACAACGCCTGGAAATGACTGATACGTGCAAACAACTTCGCACGCCCGGCATCGATGGTCGCGCCACGAGCCAGCGCCACCCGCCACTTGATCAGGGTCACCATCGGTGCCACCTCCAGCAGCAGGATAAGTACCAATAGCGTCATCTTTAGATGAAACAACGGCTGTTGCAGGTAATAGTCCGTACCTTTTTCGTACCCGCCAAAAGCCCGCATCCCACCTGTCACCAACAGAATGAGTGCAGAAATCCCCCAAAAGTTATCCGCAATCAGCACGCTTCGAGCATCACCAGCGCCTTTGGCCAAACGCTGGAAATTCGTACCACGAACCAAAACCGCCCAAAACCCCAGTGCAAACGCCAAAAGGTGTACTGCCGCGAGAAACCAGTGAGTCAGCATCGAGAAACTCCTGTCAGGTCGACTTGAAACAACCTGACAGTAGTAGTTGATCAATCAACGGATTGCACTTGCGCGCGAGCTGCCACTTACTGGACATCGCGGAAAATATAATGTCGTACACCGTCTAGACTTCACCATTGCGCTGCTGCAGGTCCCTGCAAGCAGCACCCCCAACAGCAGTTACTCCCACCGAATTGACCTGAGTACACAAAATCATGTGTGAATCATGCGATTCAAACGCTGCTTCAACCCCCAATGAGCGTCGCCGTTTTCTTCGGATTGCCGGGTTAGGAGCCAGTGCCCTGCTACTGGCCAGCACACTGCCCAACCAGATCGTTCAAGCAGCCGAAAAAACCTCCGCGCCCCCAAAACCCAAAAACGTCATCAACCCGGATGAGGCACTGAAAAGACTGATGGCAGGCAATGAGCGCTATGTCAGCGGTAACTCGCAGACCCACGACTTCAAGGACGAGCGCGAAGCGTTGGTGTCCGGTCAGAACCCGTTCGTGGCAGTGTTGAGTTGCTCCGACTCTCGTATTGCCCCCGAATACGCTTTTGACACAGCACGAGGCGATCTTTTCGCCGTACGCCTCGCCGGCAACTTCGTCACCGATGAAGGCCTGGCGAGCCTCGAATACGGCGTGGCAGTGCTAGGCGCACCGCTCATTCTGGTTTTGGGACATGAAAGCTGTGGCGCCATCGAGGCCGGCGTAAAAGCGGTCAAAGAGCACACGGTGTTCCCCGGGCAGATCCCCAAATTGACTGACGCCTTGAAGTCATCTATCGAAACCGTAATCAACCAACCTGGAGATCTGGTGGCAAACGCGACCGCGCAAAACGTCAAAAACTCGGTCGAGCGCCTCAAGAAAGCCACGCCACTGCTGACCGACGCCCTCGAGAAGGGCAAACTGAAAATTGTGGGCGGCATCTATCGCCTGGCGACGGGAAAAGTCGAACTGATTGCCTGAGCTGCATCGCAGCGAACCCCAGATACGAAGAGCCCAGCGCAATGGCTGGGCTCTGGTTACTTTCTGTGTTCCATCATTTTATCGGCGAGGGTTCTCGCCCGCTCGATCAACAGATTCTGCCTGTCTTCGTGAGTAGCCCCACCGACAACAGGTGCTGTCAGATTACTTTCGGCAATCAACGCAGCGCAGAAATATTGATCCCAGACAGACTTCTCGGATGACTGCTTGTTCACTTGGTCGGAGATCATATGCGACTCCTCTGGATCAGGTAGCAGCGTCTATTTTACGCCTGAATCACAGCGCTACAGGATCCATCTCAGAAGTACATGAGTGGCGATCCATGGGGACGCTGCAAACACAGTCCATTGAAGTACAAGGCAAATGGACAAGTAAGCCGCAAAGAACCGAATCATCGCTCGCCTCCCCATCAACTCCCCTCCTGCCTCGTTAACCTGCAAACGTTTGGTCGCCCGTTCTGGTTGGATGCAGTTATGTGCCGACAGTTCAATATCGAGTAGAAATGGTTTTCATTCGGCGAGCAGTAACACGGAGTGAAGGGGCTAAGTTTTGGTGCGGGATTTGATGGAGGTGAGTGATCACGCCATTCGAATACGCCAATTAAGCGGGTGTTTTCGACCGCTATCTTGCTTTACCCGCGCATTTACCCCGCGCCTGAAAACCAAGAAAAAGTTTCTTTCAGAAGGTGATATCCCGACGAATGGTCTAGATTTGTCATGGGTCTTTCCAGCGACTCTGGCTCTACCCAATGCTTCAGCTGAAACATCACATAAGTGCCAGTTGTTCTCTGGAGGTCTCTATGCGAAACGCAGAATTGGCTAAGCCGGATAGTCGAATCAGTGACAAGGGACTTGCCGCCCTCTTGGAGAACTGCCTGAATACAAATGATCCCAGTGTTTTGGCTGATGCACTGGGCACAGTTGCGCGAGTCAAGGGAATGAGCCAGCTGGCGCGTGATACAGGCGTCAGCAGAGCGACTCTGTACCGGGCACTTTCCAAGGATGGTGATCCGAGCCTTTCTGTCGTTCTGAAAGTGGCCACGGCGCTGGGTATAAAGATCAAGATCGTTGTTGTCACTGTGCCGACCTGAAGGTGAAGCGCAGTGGTCGTTTACCCAAACTCACGAGGTTTGCCCAAACGCCAGACAACAAAAAAGGGCCCACCTTTCGGTGAGCCCTTCCAGACCGCCCAGCAGAGCGGATTTTGTTTGGTAGGCGCGATTGGACTCGAACCAACGACCCCCACCATGTCAAGGTGACCCCGAAACCAACGCAACTACCTGATCTATATAGGAAAACAGGTGTTTCTGAGCGGGTACAAAAGCCGCGTATCGCCCTATAAGAATCAATAACTTAGCGTTGTATATTCCTACAGTAGTCCCCTACCCCGGCGTCCTGCCGACCGTTAATTATCCTTTCAATGCAGTGCTACGCTTGACCTCAAAACAGAGGATTAGCGATGCCACATTCAGACCTGCTCCCTTCCCTGCTTTTCAAGATCAATGAGAACCAACTCGCCCTCGAGGCAGCGATCATGGAACTGTCAGAGTGGGTAGAGAAACACGGCGGCGCGGAAGTCGCCGAGAACGTACGTGGCGCCATGGTCGCAATCGACCGCAACGAGGAATTCATCAAGATGACGCTCGCGGTGATGATGACTCCGGAGTAGTCACGGACTCGCAGTGCGGATTAGCTGGCGTATTCTGGATGTGCCAAACAAGGGGTTTCAGCGCATTCTGAAACCCCTTAATACCCCTGCCGGGAACATCAGTTGGTACAAAAAGTGGTACGAGATTCATCCCTCCTTTGGCTTCCTGCCGACCTGCGACAAAGCCCAACACGCCAGTGATGCAGCAGTACTAACGGAAACCAGCTACAGACCTCATATTCCAAAGGTATGCATTGCTAGCTGTCTAAAACTCTAACCCGATGTAAGCGCCTTTCGGGCCAATGAAACCGAGCAAGGTCGAGGTAGTTTTAGACAGCGTTTTACCCCTTCCCCGGCGTCCTGCCAAATAAACACCCACTCCAAATTGCACTGTTCGTCACCCTCCCCTCGCAGAAACGTCGCGCCTCTATTACTGTATATCCAAACAGTATCAATAAGGCCTTCCCGTGAACCAGTATGAGATCGAAGACACCAGCGACTGGCTGGGCAGCCCAACACGCCTTGAAACCGTCAAGCACTACGCGAGCATGCTCGAGGAAGACATCCACGGTCTGAAATGCCAGCTGCAGTCAGCCAAGGAAAACATCGCCGACCTGGTGAATATGAACGATAAGCTGTCGGACGAGCTGAAGAAGGCTCGCACCTGGATGGCCAACCTCGAAGCGGAAACCACAGAACAGCTGGCTGAAATTCAAAGCCTGTCGCTGGTCCGTGATCAAAACGAAAAACTGCGCAGGGAACTGGAGGCAGTCAAACGCCAGTGAATCAGCGGCTCACTTCTTTGACGTAGGCCTGGCACGCCGCCAGCGCGATCAGTCCTTGGTCACCGGAGTCCGTGATTCCGATAATTCGTTGAGCATGCGCTGGGTCAAGTCGGGCGCGCGCTATAAAAGCCGTTGGAGCCATTTTCGAATTTTCACAGAACTAACAAACCTGTTACATTCCTGAAGCTTGAAATTCGCCAAATTGCCCCATCAAAAGAAAATATTCTAAAGCAGGAGTTGCTAAGGATGTCGTCCGCACGCGAGCCATTCCCGACTGATTCGTTTGAAATTCTTGCTGCTGAAGAGCCAAGGCATTGGTGGTTTAGAGCGCGAAATAAAGTGATTCTGTGGGCTCTGAAGAATCAGGTAGGCCGATTCAAGAGTTTTTTAGAAGTCGGCTGTGGAACTGCGTTTGTTTTAGAGGGGGTTAAAAAGGCTTACCCGGGCGCGGAACTCTGTGGATCTGAGTACTTCGAAGAGGGGTTGGTTTTCGCCAAAAGGCGATTGCCAGATGTAACCTTTAAACAACTTGATGCGACGTTGATGTCCGAGGAGTCTCGTTATGACGTCATTGGCGCATTTGACGTGATCGAGCACATTGATCAAGACCAGATTGTCCTAAAAAACTTGGCCCGCGCACTGAAGGAAGGCGGATCTTTAATGGTCTCAGTACCACAGCATATGTGGTTGTGGTCGCATGTCGATGAGTACGCCTGCCACGTCCGGCGATACACGAGATTGGACCTAATATCGAAGATTGAGTCGGCTGGGCTCAAAGTAAAATACACCACTTCATTTGTAAGCTTTCTCGTCCCACTGATGTGGCTGTCCCGCCTCCGAAAGCACAAGGGGGAATATGACACGCAGAAGGAGTTTCACATTCCGGGGTGGCTTAACAAAAGTCTTGAGACGGTAATGAAACTGGAGCTTGGGCTGATTAAGATCGGCCTTACTTTGCCATTCGGGGGCTCTCTACTCTTGGTCGCTACGAAACCATAACTTGAGCTCTATCGAAGCGCGTTATATATCAGTTCACACGTCACTCCCCGGGCTCTGGCTTGGTCAGCAACTGCCGCCAGTTCACCCGCTCGCTGGTCAGCGCGCTTGAACACGTCGGCAAGCACAGCGGCGGCGCGGGCAGCTGCCTCGTTTTCGGCCTTAGCATGGGCGTCCTTCGCGTTTCTATCGTTCTAAGCCGATTGCCACTCGACATCCTTCACCGACAGGCCGTGGTGGTAGGCGCCGAACAGTGCAGCAGCGACCAGGCAATCGAAGCTATATAAGGAAGGACGCGCAGAAGAGTTTTCATGCGCCCCCCAGGAACAGCTTGCGCTCAGCTTCACGACGCCTGGTCAGGCCTGAAAGCACTTGGCCGCCCGCCTTGTTCCAGCGCAGAAACTGCTCAGCAGTCCCGGCATAATCAACAGAATTGAGCAGCTTCAGTAGCATCGATGATCCAAGATTGGTCGCACCTAGGTTGTAGGTGAAGCTCATCAGCGCATCCCACTGGTTCTGGTTCAGTGGCACCTTTACCAGCCGATCGATATCAGGCTCGAAACGACTGATGTCGTTCTGCAGCATTCGCTCGGCCTGGTCGGCAGTGATCTTCATACCAGCCACAACGCCACGAGTAGCACCGTACCCGATGATCCACACTCCCACCGAGTCCTGATAGGCAACCAATCGCAGCCCTTCGAACGACTTGATCAGGCTCACTCCTTTTTGTGATGTACGCATTCGTCAAACTCCGGAAACAAAAACGCCGGCTTTGGCGACGGCGTTCGGGAGGATCTGCAGCAGTTGCTGCGATGTGATGGGCATGGGTTTCTCCAGGAAAAAAACGCTCGAAGGCGGGAGTAAAAATTCGAATGTCACTTAGTGCTGTATATTCAGCAACCTACAAACCATTGCCTTTACATCGGAATAAATGATGGATACGTCGAACCACCTGGACTCCTACATCAGCGCCTACGGAGATGGGTTTGCCTTCTCATTCGATAATGATCTGATGCTCAACTGGTATCCGACACGCATCATTGAGAAAACACCCGCTTCTGCACGCGTCCTTGAGCTGGGTGTAGGGCATGGATTCACCACGCTGCGATTTGCGAATCATTTTGCGCGAACGGTAGTGGTAGATGGTTCTGCAGCAGTAATCGAGAAGTTCCGCAGAGAAAACCCAGAATGCACTGCGGAAATAATCGAAAGTTATTTTGAAACCTTCGAAACGGAAGAGCGATTCGATGTGATCGTGATGGGCTTTGTGCTAGAGCACGTACAGGACCCTGAAGTCGTACTTCGACACTTCAAAAAATTCCTTGCGCCCGGCGGCCGCTGCTTCATTGCCGTGCCGAATGGACAGTCGATGCACCGTCAACTAGGCCACCTTGCTGGTCTATTGGACGATATGATGTCGCTTGGGAAAGGTGATCTGGAGCTTGGCCATCTACGCCAGTATTCTAAGGCAAGCCTAGTCGAGCAGTTGCATGCCTCTGGATATCTCACTAGCTCGGTTGAAGGTATTTTCTTGAAACCATTCACTACGAATCAACTAAAGCAGCTTGATCTAAGTCCTGCAATTACCACAGCCTTATGTCGTCTTGGCGTCGACTATCCCGAATTGAGCTGCGGGCTTTTGGCTGAAGCTGAATTGAACTGATCCACACCCTCAACATAGAAGGCAGGGCATGAAAATACTGATCGTTGGTGGCACTTCGTCTTTGGCGCAGGCTTTAAATCCAGTGCTGAGTCAATTTTCCGAAGTGGTAACTGCCGGCCGCGCTGGGTGCGACTTGACTCTCGACCTCGCCTCCCCGGCCGAAAACATTCAGATTCCGTCAGGCATCGACGTAGTCATAAACGCAGCCGCAAGCTTTCCTGGAACAGCAGCCGAAGATCTTCGGCACGCTCAAGAGGTCAATGTTTCTGGCCTGCTAAAGCTTTGCGAGGCCTGCACCAAATCAGGTGTGGGTCACCTGGTTCACATTTCGAGCATTTTCGCTCGCCTTGACCAAGGCTCGCCGATGTTCGGCGCCTACTCTCTGACAAAGCGGCATGCAGAAGATGCAGCAGAGCTTTACTCGCGCCAATTCGGCCTTCCGCTGACGATACTGCAGCCAAGCCAGTTCTATTCGATCGGCAACTCCCAACGCAAACATCAAGCATTGCTTTACACAATGATTGACCGCGCAGAGAAAAATGAAGATATCTTCATATATGGTAAGCACGACGCTCTGCGCAACTTTATACATATCAACGACATCGCACAGATAATTGCACGAGTTGTTCAGACTGGAACTCTTGGCAAATTTGCTTGCACAAGTACTTCTAACTCCACTCTATCGGAACTCGCCGCCGCCGCGATCAAAGCGTTCGGTAGCACTAGCCGCGTCAAATTTCTTGAGGACAAGCCAGACGTTGCAGATATTGCGTTCGCCGTGGATGACGACCTCTATCAGCGAATTGACTACCGTCCAAAGATTTCCATCTTGGAAGGGATGCGCAAAGAGGCCGAGCACCGGCGAAGCATCCAACCTGCCTGATTATGCGGGCGAGACCGGCCAATCTGGTGACGGCGACGTCAGATCGACCAGCTGCAGCGCCCGGTAATACGCCTGCCAAGCCTTAGCCGCCAAGGTTTCTTCGTCGGTGGCATTGCCCAGATTGGTAGCCAGGAAATACGGCACCATTGCCTGGGATGCTTGAGCGTTCAACGTGGCTAGGGTTGCTGCGTTGATCGCCGTATAGTCAATCGGTATCACAACAGGCGCAGCAAACACCGAGCCGTTATACGTCCAGCCCTGTTCCGGCTGTGGGTCAAGCCCAGAAATGTCGACAGTAGCTGCGACAAACTCAGAAGTGAACCGTTCTGTGATGGGTATCTCATCACCTTCCTCATTGGTGATAGGGGGGATAATTTCAAACACTTTGCCGTTATATATGTATGCGTGTGTCTTCATTTATGCGTACTCGTAGATAATGACGATGCCCGGCTGACCAGCGCCGCCAACATCTGCGGCCTTACTTGCGAAGTTGTAGTTACCTGACGCGCCAGAGCCATATCCTGAACCAGATTTAGCGCCGGGAGTGGTTGGGGCTGGGCCACCACTACCAAGCGGCCCGCTACCGCCATTTGAAGTAGGTGCAGTACTGCTGCTTATCGAAATGGCAAAGCTGGAGGATTGACCTTGATAGCCGGCGATGTTGGCACCGGATGGGGTTGGAGAAAGTCCGCTCCCAAGAGTAACAAAAGGGCCTGTGTTTGCAGTTGCAGGGCCAGCCACACCACCGAGACCGCCGGGTGCCGAGATCAAAACGCCAATGCTCGATGCGCCGCCGTTGCCGCCTGGGTTAGCACCAGCAGCGCCAGCAGTACCCGCCGTACCGACAATTATGGAAGCCCCGTTAAACCCCGTGATGAATCGACCTTTTGCATAGGCTCCATATCCGCCGCCAGTCGAAAGAGCATTCTGCCCTGCAGCTGTAGCTGCTACGCCACCACTACCACCACCGCCTCCGACGAGTTCGGCGATGATCGACTTCGTCCCCGTCGACGGCGTGTAAGTTCCATTCGCGGTGAAAACCTGAACGCCGATGAGGCGACCTTTCAGCGAGTCAAGAAGGTCGGCAGCTCGGCCTTTAGTTGGAGTCACCCCGGCAGCAGAAAGTACAGCCATGATGTTTTCTTGGACGTCGTTCATCCAATCGTCTGTGACAACCGTTGCTGCAACCCCGCCAACCGGATCGCCATCTGTGAATTTGTTGTCGACCGTGGCTCCAGGCCCGTCAATTCTGTGCATTCTTCAATCTCCGTAAGCGAAGAGCGCGATCGTGTGCGCCGGCTTCAATTGATTTATTTTGCATTCGAGGGTGTCATTTCCCCATGTCCGCAAGCGCTCGCCGGCGGCCGACCGACCGGCCCTGAATTCAGTGACACTCACTTCGGGTGCCCTGACCAGCCAGGTAAAAACCCACGGACCATTGGTTAGAAGATCTCCTGCACGTGAGTGTCCAGCCCTGAACGGCCTGAACTCTTCGATGGTCACCATGTAGCCGAGCGATGCGGCCAGCTCAATGAAATATCCGGTCGATTGCCCACCGGTGCTGGTGAGCTTGGTCAGAAGTGCGCCCTTGCGACCCTGAATGGTTTCCTCCAGCACGCCCGAGCATTTATCGGGAAGGCCGGCTACACGCAACCCACACCGAGGATCAGCCATGCATCCATCATTTCAAGAGCGCATCGACGAACTCGGTGTGCTGCTGCAACAAACTAACGCGGCACGTGCTGCGTTCTTCGGCCGCACTGATCGGCCGTTGCCGCCAAAACCGGTGCGCTACCAGGTAACAGGTGAAAGCGTCGGCATGTTCCAGATCGTCGACCTCGCCACCGGCAAAACTCGAGCATTCCGCGAGAACTACAAGGCAGCTCACGACCTCGCCATGCAGTTCGAGGAAAAGGCCAGCCGCCTCCCCGGAGGTGCGCAGTGATCGGCGTACCAATGCCCAACCCGAAGGACGCGATCACGGAGACGCTATGAGCAAGCGCAAGCCAAACAACATGCGTGCCCGGATAGAGCGTTCGTGCCGGGCATTGTTGAGCACCAACCACGTCGCGGTAGTGAACATCGACCCCAGCGGCCGCCAAGGCATGATCAATTGGAAGAACTGCAAGAGCATCCCTCCCGGGCAGCGCATCGCTGATGCCGTGTGCGACTTTGCACATCGCTGGACGATCTACCTCAGCGTCCAATGCCGTGATCAGCGCGGACACCGGTACACCAAATCGATAGAGGTCGCGCCCCAGGGTAATTACCTCGCCGCACACCTCGAGGGCGTGATCGAGGAAACCTACAAAGACCTGGTCGCTGAGAGCAATCCGAATCATCGGGTTGCCTCGGGTTGGATCGCCATTCCCGCCGAAATATCCCTGACCGAAGAACAGGCCGCCCGCGTGTTCGACGCCGTGGGCGTGTGGAACCAGGTCCAGATAGCAGCATGAGGCGGATCAACAGCCAAGTGCGCCAGCGCCTTCGTCAATCGCAACTCAACCTTCCCCCCAGCGGCCTGTTGGCCAACCCGGAGAAACAGCCATGTCCACCGCTACTGATACCGCAGAGTTCCTCGAAGAGCTTAACGGCGGCGCCTTCGCCAGCCAGATCGGCCACGCCCTTTCCGAAGTGGCCGCCGGGGTAGTTGACCACGGCAAGGCCGGCAAGCTGGTCATCACCTTGGACTTCAGCCAGATCGGCGAGTCGAGCCAAGTAAAGATCAAGCACAAGCTCGACTACAAGGTGCCGACCAAGCGCGGTACCCGCAGCGAGAACACCAGCCTGGACACGCCGATGCACGTTGGCTCCGGCGGAAAGATCACCCTCTTCGCTGAAAAGCACGACCAGCTCTTCACCCGCGAAGAAGCCCCCATCAAACCACGCACCTGATTCCACCCTCTCACAAGGATCTGAAGCATGTCCCTGACCAAAGAAGCAGTTCAGCTCATCACCGATACCGCCCTCCAAGCCGCCGGCAAGAACCTTCCAACCCAAACACCTACAGTGGTGCTTCCGGAAGGCTGCCAGGTGGTCACTCTGGAAAAGTGGCAGGCCGGTCGCAGCCGTTTCCGTGGCATCTACTCCACCCATTCGCTGGCCGACTTCAGCGCCTACGTCGCCGATCGGGCGATCTCGACCGCAAAGGGCTTCATCGACCAGGACGAAATGACCTGCACGTTGCTGTTCAACCTGGGCACTGATGCGCTACCGGGCCATGCAGATGACCGCGCCGTTCTGAAGCTGAAGGCATCCGCTGGCTACAAGGCAGCTCAAAGCATCGGTGGCAGGGCGATGACGCAGAAGGATCTGAGCGACTGGATCGAAGATTGGCACCAGTACCTAACCCCAGTGGATGACGAAGGCAAAGCGATTCCTGTCGCCAAGGCCATCGCTGCGGTACGCACGATCACGGTCAAAGCAACCAGCGAATCCGAAAACACCGTCGGCGACACCAGCGCCAGCCGCAGCGCCATGGATCAGATCGAGGCCCGAAGCAAAGAAACGCTGCCGGCAGCCCTGCTGTTCAGAACCATCCCATTCGAGGGCTTGATTGAGCAGCAGATCAATCTGCGGATTTCGGTGATCACCAGCGGCTCAGTGCCCGCGCTTAAACTGCGTTGGGTTGGGGAAGAGGTTCAGCGCGAAGACATCGCACAGGAATTCAAGACGGTACTACAGGAGAAAATCGGCACCAACGCTTCTCTATCCCTCGGTTCCTTCGACTCAAAATGACATAACGCGCCACGCCTACTGGGTAGTGGCGCGTTAAGCCACATTTATTCGAAAAAAGCTCGATCGCCGAAAATCTTGTGATCATGATTAAAAGCTTCGATAGTTTTTGAATTGGCGGCTCGTTCCGGGTTGGTCTTTAAAGCGCTATCAATAACTTTTCGTTGCTTTGGATTGATACTTTTATACGAACCTGAAATCTCTCTAGCCTTTCTGAACATATATTCTGCAAACCCTGTCGGCCACCAATATTCCCGTGGTGACACTTTACCCCCACCAAGGGCGACACGACTGGAGCGCATTCTAGTCGATTCACTATGCCCCGTTAAACCGAGAACAATAAAATACGGCAGCTTGGTATAAACCATAACCCCTTTCTCGCCATAAAGGATGTCCATGTGCATATTCCTCAAAATATAGCGATTTATATTGGCGGGAAGGTTGCGAACATTTGTTTTTGAAAAAGCCTCAAGGGGATAAAAATGTTGCTCGTATTTCCCCAGATTGTTTGATCGACCCAATAAATAGTCAGCTAACGCCGACTCTGCCTGATCTAGGGCTTCATCTACACCCTCACAGCCTTTATGACCATCAGGACTAACATTTCGGATATAAGTCAAAGTCCGCCATGAGAGAGAAGCACAGAATTTCGCAAGCCAATCTCCATATATAGCTTCACTTTTACCTTCATTGACAACTGGATAAAAAATCTTTTTTGCGAACTCTCTCTCCCAGCCTGAGAACAACTGTTCACAACCTCTACAAAGCCAATAATCCTTAGCTGTATCCTGCGCTCTTTTATTAACAGATTGATTTAGTCGGATGAAGCCGGTTGCCGATGTATCTTTGATCCACTTCCCTACAAACTTTGGAATAAAATGACTTAGTTGCAATTCACCCTCAACACAACAAAGTTTGCAAGAACCAGTAGGCATATCCTTCTCCTCGGTGGATTACTGGGGCTGAATACAAATACCTCACCTCAACGAATCATGCCATCCGGTCTATTTGTATTGCTGGTTGGCAGACATCAGCCAGTAAAGATCCCAGGCACTTTGAAATAGCTGCTCGTACTCTTCGAGCGCAATAGATGGGCGGTTCGTATCGAAAGAGATGATTTTCTCGAAAAGCGATCGAGCATCTTCGGTCGGAAACTCAGAAGCCAATAGTGGGGATAGCTCACTGAGCACGAGATTCGATCGATGAGAAGCACTACCACAGGTAGCCATTGCCTCAAGCGCTTTCGTCAATCGCTCAACCGTATTGTGCGGATCTTTCACAGCTTCACCTCACTTTCATAAACCATCGAACTTCCGACTATACCCGTCGAGGATCCACTATGTCCGCAGAACAGAAATTACCCCAGTTCATCAACCGCCAGCCAAGCATGGGCCTGCCATTCGAAAAAGAACTGGTGGTGGACTTGTTCGCTGGTGGCGGTGGCGCGAGCACCGGCATTGCCCGGGCGTATCGGGAGCCGGACGTAGCCGTTAACCACAACCCAATCGCCTTGGCCGTGCATCGCGCCAACCACCCGCAGACAGCGCACTATGTCGCCGACGTATTCGAGGTGGATCCGGTCCATGCGACTGGCGGCCAGCCGGTGGGCATCCTCTGGGCCTCGCCGGACTGCCGCCACCACAGCAAAGCCAAAGGTGGCGCACCGCGCGATCGCGGGGTTCGTGGACTGGCTTGGGTGGTAGTACGCTGGGCCCACGCAACCCGCCCGCGCCTGATGTTTCTGGAGAACGTAGAAGAGTTCTGCGACTGGGGGCCAATCGACGAGGAAGGCCAGCCAATCAAGGCTGAACGCGGGCGCACCTTTAAATCCTTCATCGCTGCTCTCAGCACGGGGTTGGCAGCGGATCACCCGGACATGCCAGAGGTGCTTGAGTCGATTGGCGACTTCGTGCCGAAGGAAGCGCTGGTGCGCGGGCTCGGCTACAATGTCGAATGGCGCGAACGCATCGCGGCCAACGCCGGAACCCCCACTATCCGCAAGCGCTTGTACCTGGTGGCGCGTAGTGACGGCAAGCCGATCGTCTGGCCAGCGCCAACGCGCCACAAAGTGCCGACGGCAAAGCAAAAGCCTTGGCGCACCGCCGCCGCATGCATCGACTGGGGCAATGTCGGTCGCACCATCTTCCGTGACAAGCCCATGGCGGTAAACACCATGCGCCGCGTTGCCAAAGGCTGCTGGCGACATGTGCTGACCAGTGCGAAACCGTTCATTGTCCCAATGCGCGGCACGTCGGAAGCGCACACCAGCACACACGGCGTCGACGAAGCGTTATCGACTATCAGCGCCGGCGGTACGCATCACGCACTGGTGCAGCCGGTGGCAGCGCCTTTCCTCACCGAGTGCGCCAACGGCTCGTCGCAACGCAACTTCAGTGCCCAAGAGCCTTTGCGAACCCAAGTCGCTCAAGTAAAGGGCGGTCACTTCGCGATGGTCGCCGGCCATCTGACCCATCTGACACACCATGGCGAGCGCAGCGGTTACTCGCTGAATGAGCCAGCCCGAACAGTGACTGGCGCGAATCGCGGCGAGCAAGCACTTGTCGCCGCATTCTTCGAGCAAGCAAACGGAGGCTTCTACGACGGCGACGGCCGTTCCGCCGACTCACCGCTCTCCACCATCTGCCAATCCGGCGCCAATCAACGGCTGGTGAACGCCTACCTGGTAAAGTACTACGGCAACGAGAAGGACGGCATCTCACTCACCGAGCCGATGCACACCCTGCCGACGAAAGATCGAGTCGCGCTTGTCGAGGTCGTGCAGGTGCCTGACACCCTGACGCCTGAGCAATTTGAAGGTGCTCGCCGCTGCGCCGCCTTCATGCACGAACATCTGCCGGAGCACTTCAAAGACCCGGCCGAGATGGTGATGGTCGGCGGGTATGTGCTGGTCGACATCACGCTGCGCATGCTGCAACCGCCAGAGCTGAAGGCAGCCCAGGGCTTCGACAAGGACTACATCATCGATCGCGGATTGTTCGTTGACCCGGTCACCGGTGCCGAAGAGTGGCGCGATATCAACAAGACGGATCAGGTCCGGCTGATCGGCAACAGCGTATGCCCAGACGAAGCAGAAGCACTGGTCACAGCGAACGCCGCAGACATCATCGAGCTTTACCAGCGCCTGGCCGCCTGACTCAGTGCTTTCGACTCTTACCTAGGCCGAATGCGCCGCCACCCACAGTAAAAACGCTGCGCTTCTTTGTTTTCTTCTTCGGGCCGTCGCAGAGGATCTTTAGTCGCCGAGCACGGGCAGCGCCGGTTAGGTCACAAACGCGCTTCCCGGGCGGACCAAGGCAAGCCAGAAGATGCTTCTTTAAAGCCCGAGCCGTGAATAGAGCCCCGCAATATTTACACGGCTGATCTATCGGCCTTCCCTTCGCATCCACTTCAACAGTCATGGCTTCCTCCATCGAAGCCAGAGCTTATCAATGAGACATCCCCCATGCCCACAGAAAACAAATTCACCACGCAGCTGCCGGAAGTGAAGCGCTGGCAATTGAAAGGCTTCATCCCTGGCGTTGAAGGCGAAAGCAAGGCTGTATCCCGGCCGATCGTGGTGTTAGCAGATGATTTCGACCGCGTCGCCGCCGAGCGTGACGGGCTCCAGTTGGCCCTGAATACGGCAGACCAGACCATCGACGACCTTCAAGCAGCGGTCAGTCGGCGCAATTTGCGCATTGCGGATCTGGAACTCCAGCTCAAGCACTTCGCAAGCTGTGCCGACATCCGCGCCGTCGGAACGGCAGCTATTGACGCCGTAGCCGCACTCAACACCCCGCAGTAACTCCCTCCCCCTTCAAAGTCAGCCATATCCCAAAAGGAGTACGTCTGTACTCCACCCACGAAAATCGTAACCCCGCCACGGAAATCCTAATTTCCGGCACCCATCCTCAAATTTCGTTAACCAACTCAAAGTCAGCCGCTATAGCGGCAAGGGTGGCGCTATGAAACAAACTCACCCAGGCTCTCGCGGGCAGTTGGGATGGCGTGTTCCAGCAGCTCTAAAGGGACATTCTGCTCGAACAGCGTCACCTCAAAACGCAGCGTTTCGTCATTCCTGAATATCTCGAAGACGATTTCTTCGCCGCGCCAGCACTCAAGCCCCAATCCGTCGTGACCCTTCACGACGCTGGAGGCAGTAAAAAACTTGTATTCCACTCCGTGTACGACCAATTCGCACCTCCATTTAGGGTGCAACGATACCTTCCCCACCCTTGAATTTGATAGCCGCTATTGCGGCAAGGACGCGCTCGCCCATGAAAAGAACAGTCGTGCTCACCGGCAAGGCCGTCTTGAGCTTCCGAAAGGTAATTGAAAACATTGATGACGACGAGGTCGCGGAGCTGCTGGCCAGCAATGACCTTCGGGAAGCTCAAATCGACGATGACGACCTGCTCGACATTGAGTGGATTCACGACGATGTCGAAATTCAGGTGACGCCATGATCGCCCTCGCCTGGTTCGCCTACGTGTACTGCTAAAAGGGACCTTGCCGGTAAGGGTTCACCCCGCCAGTTACCTTCAGGGGAGGAAGCGTGTACGCAACTGGCGAGGCGAACAACTCAACCCTAGTTCACCTGCCACACCACCCTAACGCCCTTCGTCAGATTCAAGACCTACACAACCCCACACAAGAGCCTGTGGGTGAATGGCGGGCCGCAACATCAATTGTTCCTCTGCATCCATCCAATCAGCAACATAGTGCACCCTGAGACAAAAACACCAAAAGACAAGTAACCGACACTCCGACCCCACAGTAGTTGGTTCAGGCAAACGCCGAGTCCAACTATCGCCATTGGAACCCCGATGACGAACACCTTGTTTCGAAAAGCCTTTCGCATCACCACCTCCACTCAAAAATTGTTTGTTTAAACCATAGACCCGCCGATGAAATGGTGGGCAAGGAATAGTCATGCCTCTCGAAAACATGCCCGTGATGAAGGGCGTCAACATCAAATCGATCCCCATGCGTTTGCTCCAGCCCTATGAGGAGCAGGCGCTCCGCAATCACAGCCAGTCTCTACAGCGCCTTGCCGAGCGTGGCGGCATGGATTCCACCGAGATTCTCGGGATGGTGCGCGGCCTGCGCTGGAGTCAACTCAAAGTTCGACCGGACGACGAAGCCGAACTCATCAAGTGGGTCGCCAGTAAATCCTAACCCCCTTCTGCCGCCACGCGCGGCATGGAGCATCATCATGGCGAAAGTTATTGCCCAGATTACCGTAAAGCTCCCGCGCCTGATGGAGGTGAGCGAGTACCGGAAGTTGCGCTACGCCGGCGGCAAGCCGAGTGTGCAACAGTTGAAGAAATGGATTGAGGAAGGCGAAGTGATCGGAGAGGTAAAGGGCGGGATGTATTTCGTGGATTTGCAGGCGGCCGTAATGGGGTCGAATGATCCACTGCTAGCCAAGATGCTGGAGGTAGGCTGATGGCGCCCCCGCGGGAGAGGACCGTGAAAAACCGGAATCTGCCAGCCAACCTCTACCCCAACGGCAAATACTGGCAGTACAAGAACCCCATCACCGGCAAGAAGATCAGCATCAACAAGCCGATGGCCGAAGCCATCAAGCTGGCCAACGCCGCCAACGCGAAGCTGCTTCCGCTGCTGGCAGACGACGGTTCGTTGCTGGCCATGCTCACCGGGGATGCCGCGCCGAAGTTCAGCGCTTGCCTCGATCGCTTCGAGAGCGAATGGCTGCCGACCCGGTCGTACGCCGCCAGCACCCTGAAGGAGATCAAATTCAAGTTGGCCCGGTACCGCGAGGACCTGGGCGACCTGATGATGGGGCAACTCGATGTGCTGACGATTGCCGAGTACCTAGACGGTTTCGAAAACAACGCCTACACCAAGCACCGGGGACTGCTGGTCCAGGTGTTCGCTTTCGCCGTGGCCAAAGGACTGTGCGAACGCAACTCGGCGGAACTGACCCTTGTGAAAAAGGAGGCGGAGAAGAAACGCCAGCGCCACACGGTCGAGGGGCTGAACAAGATTCTGGGGTATGTGGGGACGCCTGTCTGGTTGAAACGCGCCATCCGGCTGGGGTTGCTGAGTCTTCAGCGGAGGGAGGACATCGTGGTGTGGTCGAAATCGGCAGTGGACCTCGATCAGAACACAATCAAGGTGTCGCCCGGCAAGACACAGAACTACGAGAAGCCCGTTCACCTAGAGATCGTCATGGGTCAGGCGCTGAGGGAGGTGGTGATGGAGTGCATGAAGTCGCCGGTCGTCTGTCCGTACCTGGTCCACTACTCGCCAAAGGCGCGCAAGCGCTCTCAGCTGGACGCCAAGCTGCATTGGAACTCGGTGACAGCCGACTACCTGACCAAGTCATTCGCCCAGGCGCGGGACGATTCCCAGGCCTACGCTGACATTCCAACCGGCGAGCGCCCGACCTTCCACGAGATTCGTGCACTCGGCGCCTGGCTGTACGAACAGCAAGGTTTCGACCAGGAATACATTCAGGGATTGATGGGGCATGCGGACGTGAAAATGACCGAACACTACCAGGCGGGGCACGGCGAAGAAGCTGTGGTTTACATGAAGGTCAAAGCCGACCTGAAGGTTTAATTACTTCACGAAATACTGCTCAGCCTTCGAAAGGAAATCTGAATAGAACTCGTGGGCAAGCTTTGCGACCGAACACACATTATTGGAATCGATATCTGCTCCCAAATGCGTTTTCGGTACTGGGTAATCACGCCCTCGATTTCGCACAGGGAGCAGTGTCATTTTGGCGGGGATGAACTCAATTTTGAACCCATCTGGGGAGCGAATTTCGAAATTTCCATCACCATGAATTTTCCCGCCTTGGATGCGCAGAGGCTTGCCATTGACCCCGCTGATCCCAACTCCGCCTGGGTCGCGCCCAACAATCTCTTCTACCGAATGTTCCTCTGCACCTCTAGCATTGATCAAATATGCCAAGAGCTCATCGGTTGTACGCGACTTCTTATAAGGTCCCCACCACGCATCCCACTTTGGGCTTTTCTTGAAATGCGCCATAGCCTTGTTGAAACAACGCTCCAGGCGAAAAAGGAAACCCTTCCATGCCTCCTCAAAATCATCAAGACTGGTAGCGTTTTCCATTGCGTTGATGGACTGAAGCGCTTTGTCGAGTTCCAACTTAGGTGCCGGTGAATTTTGCATTTGGCCATTCCATCCTTAGATGCTGTGCTAGCGTTTGCCCAAAATATTCCCAAAGTTTGCCCAAAACCCGCGCAACAAAAAAGGGCCCACCTTTCGGTGAGCCCTTCCAGACCGCCCAGCAGAGCGGATTTTGTTTGGTAGGCGCGATTGGACTCGAACCAACGACCCCCACCATGTCAAGGTGGTGCTCTAACCAAC
>NZ_JBOIBY010000099.1:0-2513 GCF_050739655.1 Pseudomonas sp.
TTGTTAAGCACAGGATACGTGAATTTTGATGAAGTGCGAGGAGAGATTCTGCAGGTTTCACGAGCTAGAAAAGTGATTTTAGACTCTCGACAAATCGGTGCATTTCTAAATTGGAGGGCTAGTAACATCTAGCTCCACGACCCCGCGTTGCTCAAGCAATTGCCAGAGCGACTCAGTATGCGTGAGGTAACCATGAATTTTACCAGGGGCATATTGAACATACCTTCAAGAATATAAAAGATGTTGCTACTATGAAGGGCTTTTTCTTCGAGACCAAAGCCAAAGGCTTTCAGTCAGACGGGCCTGGAGCACAAACAACTGCTCTGGCTGTTTGAACGCTGAAAGCCTATTGTTGCACATAATGGTGATTAGGATTTCTCAGAGCTGAAGCACAGCATGATGACGCAGTAACTAGCTATGGGTGAAGGCCTGTTTACTCAATTTTGGACGCGCATGTATGCAACTCCGATTGGTGCTGTCGATATGCAGTTGATTGGCGATGTACTGCGTAGACGTTCGTGCTGACACTTTCTGCTGCTTAGGCACGGCGTCCCACCTCAGCGATCTGATGTACCTCCGCTTATAAGAAAAGTGCATATGGACGGCGGCGGATGCCATTTGTCCAGTAGAGTCGGAATCCTCAGTGAGGCCCAGGTTTGCCTGGGCCTGTACCTCGTTGTGGTTGAAGTTGCATCAGCCGTTGAAAGGAAATCCCACAAAATCTCAACCGAAGGGTTGTTTCCTACAAATCTAAACTTCTTGCATACACTGAATTGCAAGCTTGGATCGGACGTAACTGCAGATCGATGCAAAGTCGATTGCCCGCTGTTTGAGTATCTCTGCAGCCTCCGCTTGCCATACAAGATCACCTTGCTCATAGAAGCTTGATCGTAGTTCCCGCACTGTTTGCAGCGCGTTAGCGGCAAACCTACGGAAGTCATCAAGCCCCCAATAAAACAATCCACCTGCGTGAACCACTGCCGCTTCGCGAATTTTCGTTGCCGGAGTTACTAGGACGGTTATGAATTCGCAATCCCTGGACTCCACTACGTTTGCCCTCATCCAGTCCGGGTGCGAAGTTGCCTGGCGCGCCTTGGTGACGCTGAGCGTGCCATCTGTAGTGTTGACGTAGTCTTCAAAGACAATACACCGTGAGTCCGAAATCCACCACGGATCGGGAGATCCTTCGTCTTCAATCTTCCCCGCGCTGAAACCGAGAAGGGTACCCAGATCCTTCTGCGCTTGCTCGAAGGTCTCATGGTGCTGAAGACCTTGGAGGATCGACTTTTCCAATTTTGCGAACTCGCGGTCATGCGTGGCACCGAGGCGGGTAAGCTCGGAACCTATTCGCTCTACCTGACGCTGCAGAGCAATATCGTCGGCTTGCGCAGTAACGGCTTCCCTCACCTCGCGGCGAGCGAAAGTGGTGAGCCAAGTGATGCTAGGGGCGCACTTATGGGCGTCCCTGAAGTATTGCCGGGACTTTTCAGCCAGCGACGAGATGCCACTTTGGGCTCCCAAGTGACAGGCAGAGCCTGCCAAGTAGTTCCAGAGTGCGCGATAGCCCCGCAGTTCTGGAGCAGTAAGAATGCCCAGTACCCGCTCTGCGGCACCAATGGCGCTGTCGTAGTCGTGCCGCCACAATGCTGTTTGGTAATCGATTTCGGCTCCAGCCGCGCTTTGCAATTCATCTATGGCAGGAAGGAATTGTTGCTGCGTACGGTTTCGCTCATCAACGATCTGTCGGTTGGCAATCTCCCAGTCCTGGCCGTTTTCTAAGAAAATTTCAAAGTTTTCGATGAGGTCAACCAAGCGGGTGTCTTTAGACTGGTTCGCTCCGAAGGAGATCTCGGCCTGAAGCTCAGGATGGAAGAAAGGGCGGCGGCGTAGGTCAGCCAGGTAATCGGGCAACTCCTCTCCGGATACGACAACGGCAGAAAAGTCTTCCAGTGATCGAGTGCAGCGACCGATGGCTTGAACGACTCGGGTTTGAATCCTCTCGTTGTACAGAGCATTAGCCCCCATTCGAGTCATCAGGAACCGCTCTTGAGAGTTCATAGCCTTCGGCAGGCCCTCAATGAACAACAGCCGGCATTCGTCCCCAGCGAAATCAATCCCGTCGTATCGGTTCGCCACGACCGCGACGGCGTGTTCACTACCGACAAAGTGGGTCTTCGACTCCTCAATGTCGCGCGCGCGGTAAACCGGGTATTTTAGTGTGGTCTCGATTTGCTCAGCGATGGTGTCTGCCGCCTTGTCACTTGGTACCAAAACAACGCTGCGGCCAGCGCGTTTCATTAGCTCAGTTCGAAGGTCTACTGTTTGGTCTGCGGTCAGCGACATCTCAGGGAAGATGAAGAACCGGCGTCCGACGCCCTGTGTATCCCAGCCAGCAGGTGCTGGAAGTCGTGTTATCGACTTGCGACCAGTCAATCGCTCCAAGTCGCCGCCTGCACCGAGCGTGGCCGACATATAGATTCTTTGTTGGGCTCTTTCGAATGCTGGGTGAGAGA
>NZ_JBOIBY010000100.1:0-1360 GCF_050739655.1 Pseudomonas sp.
GATCACCCTGTGTTCTCCTGCTCGGAAAGCGAGCAGAAGCAGTTGAACACCTGGGTCAGTTTTCAGTCGGCAGAACAGCCTTTACTGGGTCAGTTTTCGGTCAGCGGCAACAGATCAAGGGCACAAAAAGAAACAGACATGCCCACGGGCTATCCGATTAGCGCAGCGACTATCCTGATCCTGCAGACCCTCGGTAACGCTTTGTGCGCCATGCCTTGAAACCGTGCATGAGGTGACCATGAGCCTGAATCTCATTCCAGAGAATTGCGGCAGTCTCTTTAACAGAGCTTCCCTGTTCACCCCTGAAAATCAGCTATTCCTTCTCAATGACCTGGATGCCATTCGTGAAGGCGTCAGCAGCGTGTTCAAAAATCACGAGCTGCGCTGCATCCGGGAAACCGACCGCATCAGCGCACGGATGCACCACGTCAATCGTGGGCGCCTGTCCTTGAACCGGCTGGAGTATGGAGCCCGAGTCAACATTGATCCCGGTCGCCTGGACGATTTTTTCTTGATCCAGATCCCCATCAGTGGCAAAGCGCACATCATCTGCGGCGACCATGACTTTATCTCCACCCCTCATAAGGCCTCTTTGATTTCCCCTAACCTGCCGTTATCGATGTGCTGGGATGCCAACGCCCCCCAACTGGCCCTTCGCATCGAGCGCAGTGAAGTTGAATACCATTGTGCCCAGCACCTTGGGCATGTGATGGACAGATCACTGGAGTTCCAGCCAGAACTCGACCTGACGACCCCAAGCGGAAGCTACTTTCTCCAGCTGATCGCCATGTTGGCCGACGCGATTACATCTAACCAGCACCCGCTTCACCACTCCCTGGTGCTCAAGCAGTTCGAGTCAGTGCTGATCAATGCCTTGATCTATGGCCAACCCAACAATCTGCGGGAACAACTGGAGTGCGCCAGTAAACCAAAAGCGCTTTTGCCCTATTTCGTCAAAAGGACCGAGGAGTATATGCGGGCTCATGCGAATGAACCGCTGAGCATCGAGCAGTTGGCTGAGCACGCAGGAGTGAGCGTTCGGACACTGTTTGCCGGCTTCCGCGATTTTTGCGACACCACGCCCATGGCCTATCTGCGCAACCTGCGACTGGAACAGGTGCACCTTGAGTTGAGCACACAGAGTCATGACGCTTCGGTAACCGACATCGCGTTCAAGTGGGGCTTCGTCCACTTGGGACGGTTTGCCCAGGAATATAAAAAACGTTTTGGCGAGGCGCCCTCAACCACGCTTAGATTCCGAAGCTGAACTCAGGATTCACAGTGCAAGATCCGGGGCAATCTCAATTCAGCGAGAATGATCCACTAATGTAGGAGCGAGCTTGCTCGCGATGGACTAAAG
>NZ_JBOIBY010000101.1:0-2492 GCF_050739655.1 Pseudomonas sp.
CTTTTGATCTTGGTCTCCTAAAAGCAAAATCAAAAGATCGCAGCCTTCGGCAGCTCCTACACGGGGCGCGTATTTACGCGCGCGGTACCAGGTCAAGGCACACCGAGTTGATGCAGTACCGCAGTCCGGTCGGCGGCGGGCCATCAGGGAATACGTGGCCCAGGTGCGCGTCGCATTTGGCGCAGACGACTTCGGTACGGATCATGCCGTGGCTGACATCGCGAATTTCAGTCATCGCGCTGTCGCCGATCGGTGCGTAGAAACTCGGCCATCCGCAGCCGGAATCGAACTTGGTTTTCGAATCGAACAACGGCTCGTTGCAGCAGATGCAGTGGTAGATGCCATCGGTCTTGGTGGCGTTGTATTTCCCGGAGAACGGGCGCTCGGTGCCCTTGAGGCGGCACACGTTGTACTGCTCCGGATCGAGCATGGCCTTCCATTCTTCCAGGGTTTTTTCCAACTTTTCCATCTTCACACCTCAGCAGCTGAAAAAGCCCGATCTGTACCTTTTCCACGGATCAGGCGGCACGTATGATTGCGCCTCGTCAAACGCCAGTCTGGCAGCCAGTCCATGCGCATTCAAACAGATTTATGGATGCTGTCTATCAAGGCGTCAGGCCTGTGTGATTACGCAGGATTCCCAGTACGGTTGTCCATTCGCCGCCTGGATCGTTCATTTTCGGGAACAAATCGCCATGCAGGTCAGCAAATCGAACAAGCTCGCCAACGTCTGCTACGACATTCGCGGCCCAGTGCTCAAGCACGCCAAACGCCTGGAAGAGGAAGGCCATCGCATCCTCAAGCTGAACATCGGCAACCCGGCGCCTTTTGGGTTCGAAGCGCCGGACGAAATCCTCCAGGACGTGATCCGCAACCTGCCGACCGCGCAGGGCTATAGCGACTCCAAGGGTCTGTTCAGTGCGCGCAAGGCCGTGATGCAGTATTACCAGCAAAAGCAGGTAGAAGGCGTCGGCATTGAAGACATCTACCTGGGCAACGGCGTTTCCGAACTGATCGTGATGTCGATGCAGGCCCTGCTCAACAATGGCGACGAAGTGCTGGTGCCTGCGCCTGACTATCCGTTGTGGACCGCAGCCGTGAGCCTGTCCGGCGGCAATCCGGTGCATTACCTGTGCGACGAGCAGGCCAACTGGTGGCCGGACCTGGCTGACATCAAGGCCAAGATCACCCCGAACACCAAGGCTCTGGTGATCATCAACCCGAACAACCCGACCGGTGCGGTGTATTCGAAGGAAGTACTGCTGGGCATGCTGGAACTGGCCCGCCAGCACAATCTGGTGGTGTTCTCCGACGAGATCTACGACAAGATCCTCTACGACGATGCCGTGCACATCTGCACCGCCTCCCTGGCGCCCGACCTGCTGTGCCTGACCTTCAACGGCCTGTCCAAGTCCTATCGCGTGGCCGGTTTCCGTTCCGGCTGGATTGCCATTTCCGGGCCGAAACACCACGCCCAGAGCTACATCGAAGGCATCGACATGCTGGCGAACATGCGCCTGTGCGCCAACGTGCCCAGCCAGCATGCGATCCAGACCGCCCTGGGTGGCTACCAGAGCATCAATGACCTGGTGCTGCCGCCGGGCCGCTTGCTGGAACAGCGCAACCGCACCTGGGAATTGCTCAACGACATTCCGGGCGTGAGCTGCGTCAAGCCGATGGGGGCGCTGTATGCCTTCCCGCGGATCGACCCCAAGGTCTGCCCGATCCATAACGACGAAAAGTTCGTCCTCGACCTTCTGCTCTCCGAAAAGCTGTTGGTGGTGCAAGGCACCGCATTCAACTGGCCATGGCCAGACCACTTCCGCGTCGTGACCCTGCCACGTGTCGATGACCTTGAGATGGCCATCGGACGCATCGGCGGCTTCCTCAAGTCCTACCGCCAGTAAGCGGCCAGTCACCGTGCGACGCTCCTGCACGTCGCACGGTGATTCATCCGGCAACACTTTTTTGCATTCCGCCGCTGGCTGCCGCTTTGCCCGCCGCCGAGTAACGTCTTGCCTGCTCGCGCCTGACAAAGGTGGGGCCTTCGACATGAATTGACTGACAAACACTTCCCGCACTCGCACCGGAAATGCCCTGCAAGCAGCTAGACTGTTGCCGTAGGACACAGTTTGAAATAGTCACCCGGTTGAATACCCCGGTGCAGCACCTTATATACCCCGCAGTACGCTACATCTTTAGCATGAGGAGATTTCTACAACCATGATGCGCATCCTGCTGTTCTTGGCCACTAACCTGGCGGTCGTGCTGATTGCCAGCATCACCCTGAGCCTTTTCGGCTTCAACGGGTTCATGGCGGCCAATGGGGTTGACCTCAACCTCAATCAGCTGCTGATTTTCTGTGCGGTCTTTGGTTTCGCCGGTTCGCTGTTCTCGCTATTCATCTCCAAGTGGATGGCGAAGATGAGCACCAGCACCCAGATCATTACCCAGCCACGCACCCGTCATGAGCAATGGCTGCTGCAGACCGT
>NZ_JBOIBY010000102.1:0-5505 GCF_050739655.1 Pseudomonas sp.
TGCCGCCATCAAACGCTTCAGTTTCATGCCTTACTCCTAGCAGATAGGGTGTGTTAAGTCGGGGCCAAGTATCAGCAGGCCGTGTGAACACTCTATGGCTGAAATATGACAATTGGATGAAAGGCCAGTATTCGGGTTTTACCGAATGATTCTTGCCACCCTAATCGCCAGCAGGCTGGCTCCCACAATGGAATGCATTTCAATGTGGGAGCCAGCCTGCTGGCGATTGGGCCGATACATCTATAGATAATTTCGGGATCAGCGGGCCTTCTTCCAGAGATAAACCCCCACTACGATCCCCACCCCACACAGCACCGCGACGTAATACGCCGGTCCCATGGGGCTTTCCTTGAGCAGCAGGCTGACAACCATCGGTGTCAGGCCACCGAAAATCGCGTAGGCAACGTTGTAGGAAAACGACAGGCCGCTGAAACGCACCACCGGCGGGAACGCCTTGACCATCACGTATGGCACTGCGCCGATGGTGCCGACCAGCAAGCCGGTCAGGGCGTACATCGGGAACAGCCAGTCAGGATGGTCAGCCAGGCTGTGGTAGAACGTCCAGGAGCTGGCCAGTAACGCGGCGCAGCCGAAGACAAAAACACGCCCCGCACCGAATCGATCCGCCAGAGCGCCGGCGATGATGCAGCCAACGCTCAGAAAGACGATCGCCACACTGTTCGCCTGCAAGGACGTGGTCGGCGAGAAGTGATACACCGTCTGCAACACAGTCGGCGTCATCAGGATCAACACCACGATGGCGGCGGACAGCAGCCAGGTCAGCAGCATTGAAATGGCGATGGCGCCACGATGGTCACGCAGCACCGCACGCAGCGGCACTTCTTCGGCCAGCGCCTTGCGCTGTTGCAGCTCGGCAAACACCGGGGTTTCGTGCAACCAGCGGCGCAGGTACACCGAGAACAGACCGAACACGCCACCCAGCAGAAACGGAATCCGCCAGGCGTAATCCGCCACCTCAATGGGGGTATAAATGCTATTGATCGCCGTAGCGACCAGCGAACCCAACAGGATGCCCGCCGTCAGGCCGCTGGTCAGGGTGCCGCAGGCGTAACCGACATGGCGCTGCGGGACGTGTTCGGAAACGAAGACCCAGGCCCCCGGCACTTCACCGCCAATGGCCGCGCCCTGAATCACCCGCATCAGCAGCAACAGGATCGGCGCCCACATGCCGATCTGCGCATAGGTCGGCAACAAGCCCATGATCAGGGTCGGCACCGCCATCATGAAAATGCTCAGGGTGAACATTTTCTTGCGCCCCAGCAGGTCGCCGAAGTGCGCCATCACAATGCCGCCCAATGGCCGCGCCAGATAGCCGGCGGCGAAGATGCCGAAGGTTTGCATCAAGCGCAGCCATTCAGGCATGTCCGCGGGGAAGAACAGCTTGCCCACCACCGTGGCGAAGAACACGAAAATGATGAAGTCGTAAAACTCCAGCGCGCCGCCCAAGGCCGACAGCGATAGCGTCTTGTAGTCGCTGCGGGTCAGCGGACGTGCGGATGGTGTTGGCTGCGCGATACTCGAGGGCGCTGTGGTCATGGCAAGGGCTTCTCTTATAGTCAGGTCTGCCGCCCCAACAACGCTGGCAAGGGCTTGGGCAGGTCCGGCACGATAACAAATTGTTCGAAAAAGCACATAGAGGCGCGCAATTGACGGTCAAAATGAGAACCGGACGGTCGTCTCGGAGTCTATCGACCGATATACTCGCAACTGTGTAATAACTTGTAAGGGTTGCTGTGCGAAAACGCCTGTAAGGGTCATAGGCGATTTCGCAGAGTTTCCCTTTAGGCGCCTTACGAAAAACGTGACGAACGCAGTATGTTCGGTGATGAATCGTTTTTCCCAAGACGGCTACCACCAGCAGCACCAACGAAGAGTCACGGGTCAGAGGCACCCCCGGAATGATAGAGCTCGAACAAGAAGATCCGATCCCGCAAGGCGACCTGGCCCTGCAAATCACCGCGCTTCCGCGCGAAACCAACGGCTTTGGCGATATTTTCGGCGGCTGGCTGGTGGCGCAGATGGATTTGGCCGGCACCGCGATGGCCAGCAAGGTGGCCGGAGGACGCGTCGCCACGGTAGCGATCGACCGTATGGCGTTTCTGGTTCCGGTGGCGGTGGGCGCTCAGCTGTCCTTCTATACCCAGGCACTGGAAATTGGCCGCAGCTCGATCAAGATGATGGTTGAGGTCTGGAGTGACGATCCACTGTCCAGCGAATGGCGCAAAGTCACCGAAGCGGTCTTCGTGTTCGTCGCCATCGATGGCAGCGGTCGCACCCGTTCGGTTCCACCCAGAGCTCGCTGAATCGGGAAAGCGTTAAACCCGACGACCGATTCGCGGTCCATTGCAGTCCTGTTACTGATCGAGAGCTGTCCCATGAACACGCCCAATGTTGAAGCCGTAAAACTGGATGAACTGAACTGCTGGCGCATCCGCCACGGTCAGGCGGAATTGTTGGTGGCTCAGCAAGGTGCGCACATTCTCAGTTATCAAGTGGACGGTCAGCCGCCGCTGATCTGGCTCAACGATAAAGCGGCGTTCAAGACAGGCAAGAGCATCCGCGCTGGTGTACCGGTGTGCTGGCCGTGGTTTGGCAACTTCGAGCGCAACCCGCAGAGCGTTCAAGCGATGCGCGCTGGCAAGGAGGCGGCGCCTGCTCACGGGTTGGTTCGAGCGATGGACTGGGAACTGGGTGGCATAGAGGCCGAAGGCGAAGCCCTGAAGATCGAGTTTCTCCTGCCCTACCCCGAAGGCGGCCTTCCAGGCTGGCCGCATCAGGTGGACCTGAAGCTGAGCATTCGCCTGGACGCGCAACTGCATATCAGCCTGACCAGCCACAACCAGGGCGCTGAAACAGTCACCATCAGCCAGGCGCTGCACAGCTATTTCGCCGTCAGCGATGTGCGCAACGTGCATGTCGAAGGCGTTAATGGCCTGAGCTACATCGAGACGCTGGAAGACTGGAAAACCAAGCCACAAACCGGCGACCTGCATTTCACCGGCGAGACCGATCGGATCTACCTCGATACCGCGCCACGGTTGAGCATCGTCGACCCATCGTGGGAGCGGCGTATCGAGCTGACTGCCACTGGCTCACGCTCGGCAGTGATCTGGAACCCGTGGATCGACCGCGCCGTCGCATTCAGCGACATGGCCGACGACGGTTGGCAGCGCATGCTGTGCATCGAGACGGCGAATGTGATGGGTGATGTGGTGGCGCTGAAACCGGGCGCCAGCCATACCCTGGGCGTGAGCATCGGCAGCACAACGCTTTAAAGTCAAAAGATCGCAGCCTTCGGCAGCTCCTACAGAAATCGGTGTAGGAGCTGCCGCAGGCTGCGATCTTTTTTGCTTTACGCCTTACAAATCCGACTCCTTCACCACCCTCACCTTCGCCGCATCCAGCGCATACGCCGCGTCCGCCAGATCATTGCTGACCTTCTCGACTTTCAACGTGCCGGTGACCCACAGCGGCGTGTAGATATCATTGAGCTTCAAGCCCTTGGGATAACGCACCAGCACCAATTGATTGGGTGGCGGTGGCGGTACGTGGATGCAGGCGCCTGGGTAAGGCACGAGGAAGAACAAGGTGCTGTGGCCTTTGGCGTCGGTTTCCAGTGGCACGGGATAACCGCCCAGGCGGATGTTCTTGTCATTCATCGACGCCACGGTCTTGGTCGAATACATCACCGCCGGCAAGCCTTTGCTCTGCTTCATGCCACCCTTTTCGGTAAAGGTGCCATTCGCTTCGGGGGAGTCGTGGTCAATTTCGGGCATGGCCTCAAGGGCTTTCTGATCCGACTTGGGCATCAATTCAAGCCAGTCGGTTTCCGGCAGCTCGCCGGCGTGGGCAAGGCCCGAACCCAGAAATAAAAGAGTCAGCAGAAGACGGCGCATGAAAGTGCTCGGTAAAGGAGGAGGACGGTAGAACGCCGAGCATTCTAGCCCTCCCGGCTTGCGGGGCCGAGAGGGCTTTGTCGCTTGAATCAGTTCTTTTTGATCAGGCCGTAGATCACCAGCAACACTACGGCGCCGACCAGCGCACCGATGAAACCGGCACCTTGGCCAGCCTGGTAAATGCCCAGGGCCTGGCCGCCGTAGGTGGCTGCCAGCGAACCGCCGATACCGAGCAGGATGGTCATGATCCAGCCCATGCTGTCATCGCCCGGTTTCAGGAACCGCGCGAGCAGGCCGACGATCAAGCCGATAAAGATGGTTCCGATGATTCCCATGGCATTTCCCTCTGATTTGGTTGGATATACGAAAGCCTAGTCAGACTTTCGCATCCTGCCATCAGAGAACGGCGGCCCCGCAATGGTTCCGCCGCTGCCACATGAAACCGGTTTTACCTGGCGATGCTACTCAGCGATGAGCGCTTCGACCTTGAGGATCTGCGCGGCCAGCGTCTCGCGGTCTGCACAACGCAGGTTGGCGTGACCGACCTTGCGACCGACCTTGAACGCCTTGCCGTAGTGATGCAGGTGGCAATCGGCGATAGCGATGACTTTCTCGGTCTCCGGCACTTTACCGATGAAGTTGAGCATCGCGCTTTCACCGACTTTGGCCGTCGAACCCAGCGGCAGGCCGGCAACGGCGCGCAAGTGGTTTTCGAACTGGCTGCATTCAGCGCCTTCGGTGGTCCAGTGCCCGGAGTTGTGCACACGCGGGGCGATTTCGTTGGCCTTGAGGCCACCGTCGACCTCGAAGAATTCGAACGCCATCACGCCGACGTAGTCCAGCTGCTTGAGCACACGGCTGGAGTAGTCTTCAGCCAGGGCTTGCAGTGGGTGATCGGTACTGGCCACGGACAGCTTGAGGATGCCGCTGTCGTGGGTGTTGTGGACCAGTGGATAGAACTTTGTTTCGCCATCGCGGGCACGCACTGCAATCAGCGAGACTTCGCCGGTGAACGGCACGAAGCCCTCCAGCAGACAAGCCACGCTGCCCAGCTCGGCGAAGGTGCCGACCACGTCTTCAGGGGTACGCAGGACTTTCTGGCCCTTGCCGTCGTAACCCAGGGTACGGGTTTTCAGCACGGCCGGCAGACCGATGGAGGCGACGGCCGCTTCCAGGTCAGCCTGGGACTGAATATCGGCGAACGCCGGGGTAGGAATCCCCAGGTCCTTGAACATGCTCTTTTCGAACCAGCGATCACGGGCGATGCGCAGGGCTTCGGCGCTTGGGTAGACCGGTACGAATTGCGAGAGGAACGCCACGGTTTCAGCCGGGACGCTTTCGAATTCAAAGGTCACCAGATCGACTTCATCGGCCAACTGACGCAGGTGATCCTGATCGCCGTAATCGGCACGCAGGTGTTCGCCCAATGCGGCCGCGCAAGCGTCCGGCGCCGGGTCGAGGAAAGCGAAGTTCATGCCCAGCGGAGTGCCCGCCAGCGCCAACATGCGACCCAACTGGCCGCCACCGATTACACCGATCTTCATCGTCAACAACCTCAGGCGATGCGTGGGTCTGGATTTTCCAGGAC
>NZ_JBOIBY010000103.1:0-1487 GCF_050739655.1 Pseudomonas sp.
CTGAGCCAGGTAACGCCTGATAGGAGTCTCCTTTGTTCTTTGAGCGCCACGGTGGTGGTGAGCGAGTAATCCTCGTTCACTTGGATGGACAGGACCCTGAGGCGCGCGAAGATCCGCAGGAGTTTCAGGAATTGGCTAATTCGGCGGGTGCCGAGACCGTCGCGTTTTTCAACGTGCCGCGTCATCGGCCAACCGCCAAGACCCTGATTGGCAGTGGCAAAGTCGAGGAACTGCGCGATCTGGTCAAAGCCGAACAGGCGGATCTGGTGATTTTCAATCACACCCTCACGCCCAGTCAGGAACGTAACCTCGAACGTGTTTTCGAGTGTCGCGTGATCGACCGTACCGGTCTGATTCTCGATATTTTCGCCCAGCGCGCCCGTACCCATGAAGGCAAGCTCCAGGTCGAACTGGCCCAGCTTGACCACATGAGCACCCGGCTGGTTCGTGGCTGGACTCACCTTGAGCGCCAGGGTGGCGGTATCGGCATGCGTGGCCCGGGTGAAACCCAGTTGGAAACCGACCGCCGTTTGCTGCGGGTTCGCCTGCGGCAGATCAAGGGCCGGCTGGAGAAAGTTCGCAGTCAGCGCGAACAGTCGCGCCGTGGCCGATCACGTGCGGATATTCCTACCGTGTCCCTGGTGGGGTACACCAACGCCGGTAAATCCACGCTCTTCAATAACGTGACGAAATCCGACGTCTACGCAGCTGACCAATTGTTTGCCACGCTGGACCCGACCCTGCGTCGTCTGGATATAGACGATTTGGGGCCGATTGTCCTAGCGGACACTGTGGGTTTCATTCGCCACTTGCCCCACAAGCTGGTTGAAGCATTTCGGTCTACCCTCGAAGAGTCGAGCAACTCCGACCTGTTGTTGCATGTGATCGATGCGGCCGAACCAGATCGCATGTTGCAGATCGAGCAGGTAATGGTGGTGCTGGGTGAGATTGGTGCTCAGGACTTGCCGATCCTCGAGGTCTATAACAAACTCGATTTGCTTGAAGGCGTTGAGCCACAAATCCAGCGCGACGAAAACGGCAAGCCCCAACGGGTCTGGCTGTCGGCGCGTGATGGCAGTGGTCTGGAATTGCTTGAGCAAGCGATTGCCGAGTTGCTGGGCGATGAATTGTTTGTTGGCACCTTGCGCTTACCGAACCGTTTTGCTCGACTGCGTGCGCAGTTTTTCGAACTCGGTGCGGTACAGAAGGAAGAACACGATGACGAAGGCATCAGTTTGCTGGCCGTTCGTTTGCCACGAGCCGAGTTCAATCGGTTGGTGAGCCGCGAAGGGTTGCAACCGATGGAGTTCATCGAGCAACACACTTTGCAATAAAAGCCTGAGAAAGCGGTTGTGCCGTGGTGACAGGCATTCTGTAGCATTGGTCGGCGCGCCGTGGGTGCGTCTTTGCTTTATCAGATGGAGAGCGCTATGGCTTGGAATGAGCCGGGTGGCAACTCGAATAATCAGGATCCCTGGGGTGGCAAG
>NZ_JBOIBY010000104.1:0-3600 GCF_050739655.1 Pseudomonas sp.
GCGCCGGAAGCCAGGCTGGCGCTGTACGGCAGCATGCTGGGGGTGTTGGGTGGCGGTGTGGAAATCGTGGGGGTTGCACTGTTGACCGGGGCGGGACGAGTTCAGCAGATGAGCAGCCTGTCTGCTCAAGGAGCAGCTACAGCCAAGGCTTCCATGCAGGCGGGTCGGATGCTCGCCAAAACGGGAGCTGTCATTGGGGCGGTGACGGGGTTGTTTGAGGCCACGCAGGCGGGGATGGCGGCTAGTCGTACATGGAAGCGAGGCGATGACGCTGCAGCAATAGGATACTCATTTTCAACAGTTCTCTTCGCAGCATCAGCGAGCTCCGGCATTCTTGCCGCATCGACGACATCGAACGCTCTGATGGGGCCGCTAGGTATTGCAATAATTCTTGGTATAGCAGCGTATGCCTTACACAAATGGGCCCAAGGACAAGAATCCACGCCAATGGAGCGCTGGGCCAAGCGCTGTGTCTTCGGCTACGCCGACGAAACACCCAGGGTTCACTGGGACACGCCCGAACACGCCACTATCGCCATCGCCGAGCTCAACGCCGCGTCTTTAGGCATTGAGGCCAGCGTTGAGTTTCGTCTGCGCATGACCGGTAACCCGGATCTGCACTGGGAAGGCTCAATCGGCGGTGTCAGAACCATTGCCTACGAAGAAAAGCTGGAATTTCACCTGGCGCTGCCTTACTTCGACCCCGAACGTTCGGACTATCAATGGACCCTGCGCCTCCTGCGTGAAGGGGACAACCCAACCAGCCGGGAAACCGGCGAAGTCGCGGCCAGCGGCAGCCTGGTTGTTTCTTCGATGCCAACAACCGCCATCGTCGATGGGAAACCGGCCCAGCAGATGGATTACCAGGCCGAATACGGCACGCCGAAGACCAATACCCGCCGCCAAGCATTGCCCGGCAAGGGCGCTCTGCAGGTCATGGACATTTCGGGCGCCCTCGTCCTCAAGCCTCTGGGACGGCGCCGAAGAATCGAAGGGGCCATCTTGACGCTGACTTACTGGCCTGATCGCACTGTGCCGGAGGGCTATGCAGCCCTCACGCTGACCACCTTTGCCAACCTTTCCGGAGCCCGCTAATGGCCTTCATTGAACCGCTACTCGACCCTCATGCACCCGGTTGGAAGCGTGATCTGCCTATGCCGGATCAGGCGCCCAGCACTGAGCCCTATCCGCCGGTGCTGTCGAATCCGCCCAACCATGTGGACTCCATCTACCTGGAGTTGCCGCGCTCGGTCTATCGAATGCGAGCTCTATGCGCGTGCATAGCATTTTCTCTAATTGTCACCTCTTTATTTTCGCTACTTCTTGGCGGTGCCTATATTTCAGTAACGGGACGTTTCCTCCCCTTCGTCCCGAGCGTCGGCATGCTCCTGTCTTTTGTCGCGAGTTTTTGGTTAGGCATTTTCACTTGGCGAATGACCGTACTCGCGCCCCGCGATGAACCCATCCGTTTCAACCGCCTGCGTCGCAAAGTCTACGTCTACCGCTACCATCACGATGGGCTTCGCCCCTTCAGTCGTACCGCGTGGGGGGTTCGCGCGGAGGTCTACGACTGGGAGGACCTGCGCGCCGAGGCGTGCAGCGTCTATGGTCCCATGGGCACTGGCGGCCTTATCGAGTCCGTAACCCTGGCGGTGGTGAAACCCGGCACCAATCAGGTCATCGACCGCTTCCATTTTGCCCACAGCATTCAGGAGGGTGAAATGTACTGGGCCATGGCCCTGCTGTTCATGCAGCAAGGTCCGCACGCTTTACCCCATTTCCCCCGCCCACCGCGCGACTGGAACAACGAAGACGTGAGTTTCAACCTCGCCCGCCGCCTGGCGCCCAAGGTGCAGTGGCCCGCCGACATCGACCTGGAGTCAAGGACCGCACCCTGATGACTTTTACCTTTCTCTCTCGGCCACGATGGCGAATTGGAAAACGGTTAACGAAACCGCGTCTTCACCTGGGTAAACGCGGAGCTCTTGAGGCCATCGCGAGCAAGCTTGCTCCTACAGTTCCTTAACTGACTGGCACCAGGCCCCATGGCCTTCGATCAAAGATCGAAGCGGTCCACCGCCCGCCGCCGCTCGTTGTCATCGCGTACGTCGTAGTTGGCGGTCGTCTGGATGTTGCTATGGTGGGCGAGTTTCTGCGCGATCGACAGATCGTGTTCCTCGATCACCCGGGTGATGAACGAACGACGGAAATCATGGGGCATGATTTTCACCCCAACTTGCGTGCCGCGCTGCCGGGCAATGTAGTAAATCGCATGCTTGGTAATGCGCTCGCGGGTGATGTGGCTGCCGCGGCGGATACGGTTGAACAGGAACGGGTCGTCCGTTTCGCCTTCCTTGAGCATCGAACGACGCAGCTCCAGCCAGGCATCGAGTTTGGCGAACGCCCAGGCCGGGGCGTATTTGATCAACTGTTTGTTGCCCTTGGCCGTGACGCACAGACTGCGCTCGGCGAAATCGACCTGGTTCAGGTCCAGGTTCACCGATTCCGACTTGCGCATCCCCGAGCCGTACAAAATCCCGATGATCGCCGCATCCCGCAGGCCTTGCGGACGTGGATCGGCGGCGCAGACTTCCATCAGTTCCTGAATCAGCGAGCGGCGCAGGTTGCGCCCCTGGGACAGACGCGTACCGGCAATGCCCTTGACCGAGCGCATTTTCAGCAAATGTTCCTGGCTGATAAGGCTCATGCGCCACGCTTCGTTCATTACCCCACGGACAGCGTTGACGTACAGCGACGAGGTATTCGGCGCGTAGCCGTCGGTGCGCAACGTGGCAACCAGAGCAATGACATCCTCGGGCTGCAGGTTGTGCCAGGGAATTTCCTCGATGTTCACTTCATCGAAGCCCAGGCGGTCGGCGGCGTCCTGCAATACATAGCGCATGGTCAGTTGGCTGGAAGGCGCCAGTCGCGCCAGGTACAGAGTCAGCGGATTGGTCTTCGAAATACTTGAGTCGGTAATAGATAAATCAATCAAACGAAACGGCCTTGAAGAAAAACAATTCAATAAAACAAAAAAAGAGTGAAACACAAAGCATTTAAAGACGAAACTTCCGTAGGACTTTTCCGCTAAAAACCGCGATAAACGGTAGAAGCCTGAACAGTCGCTTAATAGACTCCAAGTAAACAAATAGCCGACCGTTTTTTCATGTTCCTTTCACAAAAACGGGCCTAATCTCATAACGATTGGGTGAGCTTAAGTGCCCTGCCAACCTGCCGTCCACGGCAGAAAAAGTCAATCAATGCGATTTCTAATGCCTGTAGCTAACCCATTGTTGCAGCAGTTTCTTTCGGGTCTACGCTGATAATGGATCCAATGCTCAACATAACCGTCTATTCACTCTTTCAGCCCAGAGGTACCCATGACTCAGGCTTTTCTCCCCTTCTCCCGCCCCAGTATCGGCGATGAAGAAATCGCTGCGGTAGAGCAAGTTCTTCGTTCGGGGTGGATCACCACCGGGCCAAAAAACCAGGAGCTGGAAGAAAAGTTCGCCCACTACGTGGGATGTCAGCATGCCGTTGCGCTGTCCTCAGCCACCGGTGGAATGCACATCACCTTACTTGCGTTGGGCATCGGTCCTG
>NZ_JBOIBY010000105.1:0-9981 GCF_050739655.1 Pseudomonas sp.
TTCGACTATCTATTAAGCAAAGCGAAACAGGTGCATGGCACTGTGGCATCAGGTAGATTCGGCGCGGATATGCAGGTGCATCTGGTCAATGATGGCCCGGTAACCTTCCTGTTACAGACCTGAAAGCGCTTGAAACATCTTTTTAAGCGCTTTTCGACTGAAAACAGGCGTTTTTCCCGATAAATACTTTGTTACCCCTGATGCGTTGTAACGCGGCCTACTAGATAATCGCGCGCTACGGGGATCAGCGTTCGTTGGTCCATTTTGACTTAGGTAGAGACTTGTCCGGATCCGATTGGGGAATCATTTCGCCCCAGCGGAGTCGGAACAATGCTCGCCAACTTGGCAAGAGTGGTCTGCAGGGTCGGCTTTTTCGCGCCGGATACCTGCTGGCCCTTTAACTGGCCGTTGGTTTTTTGATCTGTTTTCGGCGAGGGTTGCTCGTGATTGTTAGTCCCTGTAACGCACCAAAATTGTCTGCCAAACGGTTGCGAAGCGCTCTGGTAGCAGGCTCGGCACTACTCTGTCTGCTCAGTGCCGGCCAGCTTTGGGCATTCAATCTGGATGATGTGTCGGCCAAGGCTAAAGAGCTGGCCGGTCAGAAGTTCGAAGCGCCGCGCAGTAACCTGCCGAACGAATTCCGCGAGATGAAATTCGCCGACTATCAGAAAATTCGTTTCCTGACTGAAAAGGCTGAATGGGCGGACCAGAAAACCCCGTTCAAGCTGTCCTTCTATCACCAGGGCATGCATTTCGATACGCCAGTGAAAATCAACGAAATCACGGCGAACAACGTCGAAGAGATCAAATACGACCCAAGTCGTTTCGATTTCGGCGATCTCAAATTCGATCCTAAAGCCACCGAACAACTGGGTTATGCCGGTTTCCGTGTGCTGTACCCGATCAACAAGGCCGACAAGCAAGACGAAATCATGACCATGCTGGGCGCGAGTTACTTCCGCGTTGTCGGCAAGAATCACGTTTATGGTCTGTCGGCCCGCGGCCTGGCGCTCGATACCGCATTGCCATCCGGCGAAGAATTCCCGCGTTTTCGCGAGTTCTGGATCGAGCAGCCGAAACCGGGTGACAAACACCTGGTGATCTTCGCGCTGCTGGATTCGCCACGGGCCACCGGTGCCTACCGTCTGACCCTGCGTCCGGGCAGCGACACCATTGTCGACGTCAAGGCGCAGATGTACCTGCGTGACAAGGTCGGCAAACTGGGTATCGCGCCGCTGACCAGCATGTTCCTGTTCGGCGCCAACCAGCCATCCAAAGTCCTCAACTACCGTCGCGAACTGCACGATTCCAGCGGCCTGGCGATCCATGCCGGCAACGGCGAGTGGATCTGGCGTCCGCTGAACAACCCGAAACACCTGGCGGTGAGCAACTTCTCGGTCGAGAACCCGCGTGGTTTCGGCCTGCTGCAGCGTGGCCGTGACTTCAGCCACTACGAAGACCTCGACGACCGTTACGACAAGCGTCCAAGCGCCTGGATCGAGCCGAAAGGCGACTGGGGCAAGGGCACCGTCGATCTGGTCGAGATTCCGACCGCTGATGAAACCAACGACAATATCGTGGCTTTCTGGAGCCCGGAAACCATGCCGGAGCCAGGCAAGCCGCTGGACTTCGCCTACCGCATGCACTGGACCATGGACGAAGCGGCGATTCACGCGCCGGACAGCGCCTGGGTCAGCCAGACCCTGAAGTCCACGGGTGACGTTAAGCAGTCCAATCTGATCCGTCAGCCGGACGGCAGCGTTGCTTATCTGGTCGATTTCGAAGGTCCATCCCTGGCGGCATTGCCAGCGGATACCGATGTGCGCAGCCAGGTCAGCGTCGGCGACAACGCCGAACTGGTCGAAAACAGCGTGCGCTACAACCCTGAAACCAAGGGCTGGCGCCTGACCCTGCGCATGAAGATCAAGGACCCGGGCAAGTCCACCGAGATGCGTGCGGCACTGGTGCAGAACATCGTGCCGGCCGATCTGGCCAAGACTTCGATTCCAGCGTCCAGCTCTTCCGTTGCCAAGGCCGACAAAGTCGCTGCCAAGCAGGCGGAGAAAGCGGACAAGGACGCGAAGGCCGCTGCCGATGCCGCCGCCGAAGCCAAAAAGGCTGAAGCCAAGCCGGTCGCGGATGCCAAGGACAAGGCGAACAACAATGACGCCAAGCAGCCTGCAGCTGCAGCGGCCCCAGCCACACAGGAATCGGCACCGACTGAAGAAGTCCTGACCGAGACCTGGAGCTATCAGTTGCCTGCCGATGAGTAATTCTCAAGTACAGCCAGAATCACTCTCCGAGTATCTGGCCCATCTGCCGATGACCGACCAGCAGCGCGCGGAACTCGCGGGCTGCAAGTCCTTCAGCGAACTGCATGAGCGTCTGTCGTCGTCGACATTCGACGCGCCGACCGAGGCCGCCCAGGCTTCGGTGGGCAAACGCCTGACCTTGAGCACCGCAGAGCAATTGCAGGACGCCGAAATGCTGGTGCTCGACGCCAGCGGTCGGGTTTGCCTCAAGGCGACTCCGCCGATTCGTCGGACCAAAGTCGTGCCGGAGCCGTGGCGTACCAACATTCTGGTGCGCGGCTGGCGTCGCATGACCGGTCGCACCAACCCGCCTAAGCCGCCCAAAGATGAAAACGTGCTGCCCGCGGCGCGCTGGCGTACGGTCGGTTCGATCCGTCGCTACATTCTTCTGGTGTTGATGCTGGGTCAGACCATCGTCGCCGGCTGGTACATGAAAGGCATCATGCCGTACCAGGGCTGGTCGTTCGTCGACCTCGAAGAAGTCCTGCACCAACCGCTGCTGCAAACCGCCACGCAAGTGCTGCCCTATGCGTTGCAGACCAGCATCCTGATCATGTTCGGGATTCTGTTCTGCTGGGTATCGGCGGGTTTCTGGACAGCGCTGATGGGTTTTCTGGAGCTGCTCACCGGTCACGATAAATACCGGATCTCCGGTAAAAGTGCTGGCAACGAGCCGATTCCGAAAGATGCGCGCACTGCGCTGGTGATGCCGATCTGCAACGAAGACGTGCCGCGGGTATTCGCCGGTTTGCGTGCGACCTTCGAGTCGGTCGCGGCCACGGGTGACCTGGATCGCTTCGACTTTTTCGTCCTCAGTGACAGTAACGACGCCGACATCTGCGTTGCCGAGCAGCAGGCCTGGCTGGATGTCTGCCGCGAAGCCAAGGGCTTCGGCAAGATTTTCTATCGCCGCCGTCGCCGTCGTGTGAAGCGCAAGAGCGGTAACCTCGACGACTTCTGCCGTCGCTGGGGTGGTGATTACAAGTACATGGTCGTACTCGATGCTGACTCCGTGATGAGCGGTGAGTGCCTGACCAGTCTGGTGCGCTTGATGGAAGCCACGCCGGACGCCGGGATCATCCAGACCGCGCCGCGTGCGTCGGGCATGGATACCCTGTATGCACGCATGCAGCAGTTCGCCACCCGTGTGTATGGTCCGCTGTTCACCGCCGGTCTGCACTTCTGGCAGTTGGGCGAATCCCACTACTGGGGTCACAACGCAATCATCCGCATGAAGCCGTTCATCGAGCACTGCGCCCTGGCGCCATTGCCGGGCAAGGGTGCGTTCGCTGGTGCGATCCTGTCCCACGACTTCGTTGAAGCCGCGCTGATGCGCCGTGCCGGTTGGGGCGTGTGGATTGCCTACGACTTGCCAGGCAGCTACGAAGAATTGCCGCCGAACCTGCTGGACGAGCTCAAGCGTGACCGTCGCTGGTGCCACGGTAACTTGATGAACTTCCGCCTGTTCCTGGTCAAGGGCATGCACCCGGTGCACCGTGCGGTGTTCCTGACCGGCGTGATGTCGTACCTGTCGGCGCCGCTGTGGTTCTTCTTCCTGGTGTTGTCGACGGCGCTGCTGGCGGTCAACACGCTGATGGAGCCGCAGTACTTCCTTGAGCCGCGTCAGCTGTATCCGCTATGGCCACAATGGCATCCGGACAAGGCGATTGCGCTGTTCTCGACCACCGTCGTGCTGCTGTTCCTGCCGAAACTGTTGAGCGTCATTCTGATCTGGGCCAAGGGCGCGACAGAGTTCGGTGGCAAGTTCAAGGTGACGATGTCGATGCTGCTGGAGATGCTGTTCTCCATGCTGCTGGCGCCGGTGCGGATGATTTTCCACACCCGTTTCGTCCTCGCCGCGTTCCTGGGCTGGGCCGCGACCTGGAATTCGCCGCAACGTGACGACGACTCCACGCCATGGAGTGAAGCGGTCAAACGCCACGGTCCGCAAACCTTGCTGGGCTTCTTCTGGGCCTTGCTGGTGATCTGGCTGAACCCAAGCTTCCTGTGGTGGCTGGTGCCGATCGTCGGTTCGTTGATGCTGTCGATCCCCGTGTCGGTGATTTCCAGCCGTGTCGGCCTGGGCCTCAAGTCCCGTGACGAGAGCCTGTTCCTGATTCCCGAGGAATACAATCCGCCACAGGCGCTGCTGGCAACCGACCAGTACACCCACGAAAACCGTTATCACGCGCTGAACGACGGCTTCATCCGTTCGGTGGTCGATCCACAGCAGAACGCCCTGGCGTGCTCGCTGGCGACCTCCCGTCACCGTGAGGCCGAGCCGATCGAGTGGTTGCGGGTCGAGCGGGTGCGGCATGCGATGAAGGTCGGACCTGAAGGCCTGACCAACAACGAGCGTGTGCAACTGCTCAGCGATCCGGTGGCACTGGCTCGCTTGCATGATCAGGTCTGGAGCGAAGGTCACCCCGAGTGGCTGGGCGCATGGCGCAAGTCGGTCAAGGCCGATCCTCATGCACCGCAGTTACCGCTCAAGCCATTGGTCGCGCAGCCTCAGCTGGCCTGACCCTATCCCCGCTCTTTTTGAGAGCGGGGGTGTTGATCGTTCCCACGCTCTGCGTGGGAATGCCTCAACGGACGCTCCGCGTTCGGCTGTGGATGGGACGCAGAGCGTCCCGAGTTGCGTTCCCCCGCAGCGCGTGGGAACGATCGGTCAGCTGCCGAAGGCTGCGATCTTTTGCGTTTAACCCTTGTGCATTCGACTCATTACGTTAGCATCCGCCCCCGAATTGGTGCGCCCGGACCGTTTTGTGTCCGTATCTATCGGTTTTCATTGGAAAACTGTCGATTTCGCGCCGCAAACGCAATGGTTTTGGGGGCTTGAAGATGAAGAAGTATCTGTCGATGCTGCTGGTCGGCGTCACGGCATTGGTTGCAGTCAGCACGGCGCAGGCCGGCGCCATCGATGACGCGGTCAAGCGCGGCACCTTGAAAGTCGGCATGGACCCGACCTACATGCCGTTCGAAATGACCAACAAGCGTGGCGAGATCATCGGTTTCGAAGTCGACATCCTCAAAGCCATGTCCAAGGCCATGGGCGTCAAGCTGGAGCTGGTGTCCACCGGCTACGACGGCATCATCCCGGCCCTGCTGACCGACAAGTTCGACATGATCGGCAGCGGCATGACCCTGACCCAGGAGCGCAACCTGCGCCTGAACTTCAGCGAACCCTTCATTGTGGTCGGCCAGACCCTGCTGATCCGCAAGGAGCTGGAAGGCACCATCAAGTCCTACAAAGACCTGAACACCGCCGACTACCGCATCACCTCCAAGCTGGGTACCACCGGCGAAATGGTCGCCAAAAAGCTGATCGCCAAGGCCAAGTACCACGGTTACGACAACGAGCAGGAAGCAGTGCTCGACGTGGTCAACGGCAAGGCGGATGCCTTCATCTACGACGCGCCTTACAACGTCGTCGCGCTGAACAAAGTCGGCAACGGCAAGCTTGTGTTTTTGGATAAGCCGTTCACCTACGAGCCCCTGGCCTTTGGTCTGAAGAAGGGTGACTACGACAGCATCAACTTCATCAACAACTTCCTGCACCAGATCCACGAAGACGGCACCTACGATCGCATCCATGACAAGTGGTTCAAGAGCACCGAGTGGCTCAAGGACATGGAGTAACTCGGTCAGATAAACCGAGTCGCCCCAATCGCTGGCAAGCCAGCTCCCACAGGTTCAGCGTCGTACGCACAAATTGTGTTCACCTCGATCACTGTGGGAGCTGGCTTGCCAGCGATAGCGGCCTGACAGGCAACACAAAACCCGGAACCTGCAATGAAACAGAAAAAAGCCCAATGGCCCTGGCACGCGCTGACCGTGCTGGTGCTGATCGGCCTGGCCGGCGCGTTGTATTACGCCACCTCGCTGATGTCCTACGAGTGGCGCTGGAACCGCGTGCCGCAGTACTTCGCCTACCACGCCGAAGAGTCCCAGCGCGCCGCCGACATCTCCACCGTCAGCGAACTGGTGCGCAAAGGCGACAAGGCTGAAGTCACCCTGCGCAACGACGCCGGCGACGAACAACACCTGACCGTCGACGAGAACAGCCTGCAAGTCGCCCAAGGTGATGACGTGGCTGAAGGCGATGTGATCGGCGTGACCCGCCATTGGGCTGCAGGGCCGCTGATGTGGGGCCTGTGGACCACCTTGTGGCTATCGGTGGTGTCTGGTGTGCTCGGCCTGCTGATCGGTCTCGCCACCGGCCTGTGCCGGCTGTCGAACAACCCGACCCTGCGCGATCTTTCGACCATCTACGTCGAACTGGTGCGCGGTACGCCGCTGCTGGTGCAGATCTTCATTTTCTACTTCTTCATCGGCACGGTAATGAACCTGTCCCGGGAGTTCGCCGGGATCGCTGCGCTGTCGCTGTTCACCGGCGCCTACGTGGCGGAAATCATCCGTTCCGGCGTGCAGTCGATTGCCCGTGGCCAGAACGAAGCCGCGCGTTCGCTGGGCCTGAGTGCAGGCCAGTCGATGCGTCATGTGGTGCTGCCGCAAGCGCTCAAGCGCGTGCTGCCGCCGCTGGCCGGTCAGTTCATCAGCCTGGTCAAAGACACTTCGTTGGTGTCGGTGATCGCGATTACCGAGCTGCTCAAAAGCGGCCGTGAAGTCATCACCACCTCGTTTTCGCCATTCGAAATCCTGTTCTGCGTTGCTGGCCTGTACCTGTTGATCAACCTGCCGCTGTCGAAAATCGCCAGCCGGCTTGAGCGGAGGCTCGCGCAAAGTGATTGAAGTCCGCGATCTGGTAAAAGTCTTCGACACCCGTGGCCAGGTGGTGCGCGCGGTGGACAATGTCAGCACCATCGTCGCCACGGGCGAAGTGCTGGTGGTGCTCGGGCCATCGGGCTCCGGCAAATCGACCTTCCTGCGCTGCCTCAATGGCCTGGAGGAGTTCGACTCGGGCTCGGTGAGCATCGACGGTCTGCAACTGGCCGACCCGAAAACCGACGTCAACGCCTACCGTCGCGAAGTCGGCATGGTGTTCCAGCATTTCAACCTGTTCCCGCACATGACCGTGCTGGAGAACCTGTGCCTGGCACAGAAAGTCGTGCGCAAGCGCGGCAAGAAAGAACGCGAGGCAAAGGCCATGGCGTTGCTGGAAAAGGTCGGTATTGCCCAGAAGGCCAACGAGTTTCCATCGCGCCTGTCCGGTGGTCAGCAACAGCGCGTGGCGATTGCCCGGGCGCTGGCGATGGAGCCCAAGGTCATGCTGTTCGACGAACCGACCTCGGCGCTCGACCCGGAAATGGTCGGCGAAGTGCTGGATGTGATGAAGAACCTGGCTGCCGAAGGGATGACCATGGTTTGCGTCACCCACGAAATGGGTTTCGCCCGGGAAGTGGCGGATCGGGTGCTGTTCTTCGATCACGGCAAACTGCTGGAAGACGCCTCGCCGGCGGAGTTCTTCGATGCACCGAAGGATCCGCGAGCGCAGGCCTTCTTGCGGCAGGTTTTGTAACTGCGGCGATTTTCAGGCCGCCATCGCGGGCAAGCCCGCTCCCACAGGTATCGCAGCGATCACAATATTGGTGTACGACGCAAAACACTGTGGGAGCGGGCTTGCCCGCGATAGCATCACCTCGGTTTTTAAGTGAACCGAGGCAGATGAATCACCTCAAACCCTGAACTTGCCCACCATCATCTGTAAATGCGTGCCGAGCCGCGCCAGCTCAACACTGGACGCCGCCGTCTCCTCGCTCGCCGCCGAAGTCTGATCCGACACATCCCGCACATTCAGCACACTGCGGTTGATCTCTTCAGCCACCGCACTTTGCTGTTCGGCCGCGGCTGCGATCTGCTGGTTCATCGCCTGGATGGCCGAAACAGTACGAGTGATGCTTTCCAGCGAGCCACCGGCGCGGCGGGTCAGTTCGACGCTGCTGTCGGTCAGGGTACGGCTGTTGTCCATGATGGTCGCCACGTGCTGGGTGCCGTTTTGCAGGCCGACGATCAGCTCTTCAATCTCTTCAGTGGACTTCTGGGTGCGTTGCGCAAGGCTGCGCACCTCATCGGCTACCACGGCAAAACCGCGTCCGGCTTCACCGGCACGGGCAGCCTCGATGGCGGCGTTGAGCGCCAGCAGGTTGGTTTGCTGGGCCACGGACTTGATCACGTCGAGCACGCTGCCAATCTTGTCGCTTTCACGCTTGAGCTCGCCCATCGCCTCGGTGGAGTGTCCCACTTCCGTGGCCAGCCGCTCGATTTGCGCGATGGCCTCACCGACCACTTTGTCACCTTCGCGGGCCTGCTGGTCGGCAGCAACGGCCGCCTCGGAAGCTTCCTCTGCGTTGCGCGCGACTTCTTGCACGGTGGCCGTCATTTCGTTCATTGCGGTGGCAACCTGGTCAGTCTCGACCTTCTGGCTGTTCACGCCGGCGCTGGTTTGCTCGGTGACCGCCGACAGCTCTTCGGCGGCGCTGGCAATCTGAGTGACACCGTCGCTGATGCCGCCGATCAGTTCGCGCAGGCCTTGGGTCATGCTCTGAATGGCACGTTGCAGTTGGCCCAGTTCGTCGGCGCGGTTGGACGAAAGGTTTTGGGTCAGGTCGCCGGCAGCGATGCGTTCGGCCACTTTGAGGGTTTCGCTCAGCGGTATCACGATCTGCCGAGTAATGGCCCAGGCGGCAAACAGGCCAAAGACCAGTGCCAGGACGGTGGCGGCCAACAGCATGTTCTTGGCGTGTGCGACGTCGGTATCGCGCACGAGGGTTTGCGAGACGGTGAGCTTCTTGCTCACCTCGAGCAGGATTTCGCCCTGGGCGGCCATGCGTTTGAGCGCGTCAGCGCTGGAGACTTGAGAATCACGGAATTGGCTGACTGCGGCGCGGTAGGCCTTGAGCGAGTCGGTCGCTTGTTGCAGGTTGGGGATGTGTTGTTCCGGCAGCTTCGACGGCAGGCTTTCGAGGTATTTCAGTGCATTGTCGATGGCATCCAGCGCGGGTTGTTCGGCCTCGGTCTTGCCACTGTAGGTGTAGCCACGAACCTGGAAGCGCGCCTGCTGGATCAGTTTGCTCAGGTCGATCACGCTGTTGAATTGCACAACGCTGTCGCCTTGCAGCATGGATTTTTCAACTTCAGTGACCTTGGCCACGGCATTGTCTGCAGTAGCGCCGAGCTTGCTGCGCGCCTCTTCGCGGTTGGCGCCGGCCTGGGTCAGGGCTGCAAAAGCTTGCTTGTACTGACTGACTGCGGCCAATTGCTGGTCGACCATGGCCACATCGACGGGTTGTTCGATCATCTGGCGGGCGGCTTGCAGGCTGCTGTCGAGTTTGCCCAGCAAGTCATTGACCGCGCCGGGCCCTTGCTCGCCGCGGCGCATGTCGTAATCCAGGCGAGCGATGCGCAGGTCTTTGGTCAGGACGTTGATATCGGAAATGAACCCCAGCTTGTCGCCGCGACTCGTTACCTCACCCAGACCGGACCAACCGGTGAAGGTAATCAGCAACGTCAGCAACAGCACCAGGCCGAAGCCAACGCCCAGTTTGCGGTTTACCCCTACGTTTCCCAGCTTGTCGGCCAGCCATTGGTACATGCTCAACTCCCCGCGAACCAGTCATTGGTTTTCTCGCGGTTATATCGGCCGTGAGCAGGCGATCTGTAGGATCGTCTGACGAACGGGAGTTGGAGCTGCCGCAGGCTGCGATCT
>NZ_JBOIBY010000106.1:0-6621 GCF_050739655.1 Pseudomonas sp.
CAGGTTCATTTCACGGAGCGTCCTGCATGTCCGGCAATACCTACGGCAAGCTGTTCACTGTCACCACCGCGGGCGAAAGCCATGGTCCGGCGTTGGTCGCCATTGTCGATGGCTGCCCGCCGGGCCTTGAGATTTCGCTGGAAGATCTGCAGCGCGATCTGGACCGCCGCAAGCCCGGCACCAGCCGCCACACTACCCAGCGTCAGGAAGCCGACGAAGTCGAAATTCTCTCCGGCGTATTCGAAGGGCGCACCACCGGTTGCGCCATCGGCCTGTTGATTCGCAACACTGACCAGAAGTCCAAGGACTACTCGGCCATCAAGGATCTGTTCCGCCCGGCGCACGCCGACTACACCTATCACCACAAATACGGCGAGCGTGATTACCGCGGCGGTGGCCGCAGCTCGGCCCGTGAAACCGCCATGCGCGTCGCGGCTGGCGCGATCGCCAAGAAGTACCTGGCCAGCCAGGGCATCGTCATTCGCGGCTACATGAGCCAGCTCGGCCCGATCGAAATCCCGTTCAAGACTTGGGATTCGGTGGAGCAGAACGCGTTTTTCAGCCCGGACCCGGACAAAGTGCCGGAGCTGGAAGCCTATATGGACCAGCTGCGTCGTGACCAGGATTCGGTCGGCGCGAAGATCACCGTCGTCGCCGAAGGCGTGATGCCGGGCCTCGGCGAGCCGATTTTCGACCGTCTCGATGCGGAACTGGCCCATGCATTGATGAGCATCAACGCCGTCAAGGGCGTGGAAATCGGCGCCGGTTTTGCCAGCGTTGCCCAGCGCGGCACTGAACACCGCGATGAAATGACCCCGCAAGGTTTCCTCAGCAACAACGCTGGCGGCATCCTCGGCGGTATCTCGTCCGGTCAGCCGATCGTTGCGCATCTGGCGCTCAAGCCAACGTCCAGCATCACTACGCCGGGCCGCTCCATCGACATCCATGGCAATCCGGTCGACGTCATCACCAAGGGTCGTCACGACCCATGTGTTGGCATTCGCGCCACGCCAATCGCCGAAGCGATGATGGCCATCGTACTGATGGACCACCTGCTGCGTCACCGCGGGCAGAACGCCGATGTGCGCGTGAGCACACCGGTGCTGGGTCAGCTTTGAATGGCTGATCTGAAAAACGCCGCAGTCTGATGGCTGCGGCGCTTCCGTACTGGCGGCTCTCCAGTTTCTATCTGTTCTATTTCGCCTTGCTCGGTTCGACAGCGCCATTTCTGGCGCTGTACTTCGATCACCTGGGTTTTAGCGCCGCGCGTATCGGCGAGCTGGTGGCGATCCCGATGCTGATGCGCTGCGTGGCCCCGAACCTTTGGGGCTGGCTCGGTGACTACACCGGGCGACGGCTGGCCATCGTGCGTTTCGGCGCGGTGTGCACGCTGCTGACCTTCTCGCTGATTTTCGTCAGCAAGACCTACGCCTGGCTGGCGATGGTCATGGCCTTGCACGCGTTCTTCTGGCATGCGGTGTTGCCGCAGTTCGAAGTCATCACCCTGGCGCATTTGCAGGGCCAGACATCGCGCTATAGCCAGATTCGCCTGTGGGGCTCCATCGGTTTCATCATTACCGTGGTCGCGCTCGGGCGCTTGTTCGAATGGTTGAGCCTGGATATTTACCCGGCGGCGCTGGTGCTGATCATGGCCGGCATCGTGCTCAGCAGCCTGTGGGTGCCCAATGCCCAACCGCCACCGGGCAATCGGGTGGCGGGAGAAGGCTTTCTCAAGCAGCTACTGAGCCCCGGTGTGCTGGCGTTTTACATCTGCGTTGCGTTGATGCAGATGAGTCATGGGCCGTATTACACCTTTTTGACGTTGCACCTTGAGCACCTGGGTTACAGCCGCGGCGTGATTGGCATGCTCTGGGCGGTTGGCGTGGTGGCGGAAGTCCTGATGTTCATGGCCATGAGCAAAATCCTCGCGCGTTTCTCGTTGCGTCGGGTGTTGCTGGCGAGTTTTCTGCTGGCGGCGTTGCGTTGGGTGTTGCTCGGTTCGCTTGCTGAGTATCTCTGGGTGCTGTTGTTTGCCCAGGTCCTGCATGCGGCGACGTTCGGCAGCTTTCATGCCGCTGCCATTTCATTCGTGCAACGTAGCTTCGGCGCGCGCCAGCAAGGGCAGGGCCAGGCGTTGTATGCCGCGATGGCCGGCACCGGTGGCGCAATGGGTGCGTTGTACTCCGGATACAGCTGGAATGCCCTCGGCGCGGCATTCACCTTTAGTATTGCCAGTCTCGCAGCCCTTGCAGCTGCCGTTATCATTGCCACCTGTATGCAAGAGGACAGGCCATGAGCCTTACCCGCAAGCATTCGATCCGTGAGCACTTGCAGCATGTTGAATCGTTAAGCCTGAATCTTTAAGGAGTTGCCCGGATGAGCAGCCTGTCCGTTTATCACGTCTCCAGCCCTGAAATTCCCAACAAGGTGCTGACCCATTTCGAAGACATCGCCTCGACGCTGGCCGAGCAAGGCGTGCGCTTCGACCGCTGGCAGGCCGCCACAAAGATCCAGCCCGGCGCCAGCCAGGAAGAGGTGATTGCTGCCTACCGGACGCAAATCGATCAGTTGATGACCGAGCGTGGTTACATCACCGTCGATGTGATCAGCGTCAATAGCGATCACCCGCAAAAAGCCGAATTGCGCGCCAAATTCCTCAACGAACACCGCCAGGGCGAGGATGAAGTTCGCTTTTTCGTGGCCGGACGCGGATTGTTTACCCTGCACATCGAGGATTACGTCTACGCCGTACTCTGCGAGAAAAACGACCTGATTTTGGTGCCGGCCGGCACGAAGCTTTGGTTCGACATGGGCGAGCACCCGCATTTCGTCGCAATTCGCCTGTTCAACAACCCGGAAGGCTGGGTGGCCAACTTCACTGGCGAAGACATCGCCGATCAATTCCCGCGTCTTGAGGATTGAGTGAATACCGCAAAGCCTGTAGGAGCGAGCTTGCTCGCGAAGAACGTAAGGACACCGCTGGGTATCAGGTTTCCAGCGTTATCGTTAACGACCATCGCGAGCAAGCTCGCTCCTACAGTTTTTTGCGGTAATCAGGTGAACTGCTTCAGAGCGAGTGATAAGTCGGTAACGCAAACCGTTGCTGACTCTGCAACATGGAAATCTGCGGCAGTTCGCTGGCCTGCTCGGCAAGGTCGCGGCGAATTGCACTGATGACCCACGACAGTTGATCGCCATTGTGCAATTGCTGGTAGGAAATCGAGCGTTTGAACTCTTTGCCTTCGCTGCCCCGCAAAGTCAGCAAAATCCCGCCGTCCGGGCGAGCCTGGGTGATGACTTCGAAGTTGGAGAACAAGGACGAAAATTTTTCCTGGATCAGGTTCATGTCTTTCAGCTCCGTGATGACTTGAATGGCAAGCATGCACAGAGGGTTGCAGTGATTGTGCCAGTATCCGTCTGCCTAAAAAATCGTTTAAAAACAATGATTTATGTTTTGTGCTGATTTTCACTTCCGTGCAATTTGCATGAAGGGCCATCGTGCATCCTGCATTTTGCAGGTTTGTCGGCATTTCGATGGAACCATTGCGCGCACCAGTGCTCCTGCTGATTTACACACCGCTGCGGATACAAAACATTTCAAAAACCGCGTGTACAGCTGAAGAACCGTTGACGTATTTTCGGGCTCAATCAACGCCGCCCGACAATAAAAGATCGAACGGGAGCAGTCATGAGGCGCACGTCAAGCGACACGATTACCTGGGGCATGATGCTCCGAAAGTTGCCTTCCATTGCCAAAGCCATCCCGCGCGTGGTGAAAGGAATGAAGGCCGCCAACGTCAAGGACCCGACCCAACCGTGTGGCTTGGGCTGGAGTTTTGAACAAGCCACCTTGCGCAACCCCGACGGCCCGGCATTGCTGTGTGGTGAGGTGAGACTGACTTATGCACAGGTCAATCAGTGGGCCAATCGCATCGCCCATCACTTGATCGACCAAGGCATCGGCAAGGGTGATGTCGTCGCGGTGTTCATCGAGAATCGCCCCGAACTGCTGGTGACGATACTGGCGGTGGCCAAGGTCGGCGCGATCAGTGCGCTGCTCAACACCTCGCAGACTCGCGACACCCTTGTGCACAGCGTGAGCCTGGTGGCACCGGTTGCCATAGTCGTTGGCGAGGAGCTGGTCCCGGCGTTTCTCGCAGTGCGCGAGCGGGTGTCGATCGAAGTGTCGCGCACCTGGTTTGTTGCTGATCAGGACTCCTGGATCCATCCGGGGATTGCTCCTCACGGGTTCATCAACCTGATGACCGCCAGCGTCGACGCCGCCAGTGACAATCCGGCCAGCAGTCAGCAGGTGTTTTTCGACGATCCCTGTTTCTACATCTACACCTCGGGTACCACGGGTTTGCCCAAGGCCGGGGTGTTCAAACATGGGCGATGGATGCGCAGCTCTGTCAGCTTCGGGATGGTCGCGCTGGATATGCGTCCTGCGGACGTCGTCTATTGCACCTTGCCGCTGTATCACGCCACCGGTTTGTGTGTGTGCTGGGGTTCGGCCATCAGCGGCGCCTCGGGATTTGCCATCCGCCGCAAGTTCAGCGCCAGTCAGTTCTGGAGCGATGTGCACAAGTACCAGGCGACGACCATCGGTTACGTTGGCGAGTTGTGCCGCTACCTGGTCGATCAACCGCGCAATGCCGACGACGCCAGACACAGCGTCAGGAAAATGATCGGCAACGGTCTGCGGCCCGGTGCGTGGGCCGAGTTCAAGACACGTTTTGCGGTGGACCACATTTGCGAACTGTATGCCGCCAGCGACGGCAACATCGGTTTCACCAATATTCTGAATTTCGACAACACCGTCGGTTTTTCTCTGATGTCCTGGGAGTTGGCGGCGTACGACCACGACAGTGGCGCGCCAATCCGTGGCGCCAATGGCTTCATGCGCAAGGTCGGCAAGGGCGAACAAGGGCTGTTGCTGGCGAGAATCGACGACAAGGCGCCGCTGGATGGTTACACCGACCCACAGAAAACCGAGAAAGTCGTCCTCCACGACGTGTTCGCCAAGGGTGATCGTTACTTCAACACGGGCGATCTGCTGCGCAATATCGGTTTTGGGCATGCCCAGTTTGTCGATCGTCTCGGCGACACTTACCGCTGGAAGGGCGAAAACGTCTCGACCACCCAAGTCGAGAACATCCTCCTGCAGTACCCGCAGATTTGCGAAGCGGTGGCCTATGGCGTGGAAATTCGCAACACCAATGGCCGAGCCGGCATGGCGGCCATCACGCCGGCCGAATCTTTGGCGACCCTGGATTTCAGCGAACTGCTGGCGTTCGTCCGGCAACAGTTACCCGCTTACGCAGTGCCGTTGTTCCTGCGGGTGAAAGTCAAAATGGAGACCACCGGGACCTTCAAGTACCAAAAAAACCGGCTCAAGGACGAAGCCTTCGATCCCGCCAGAACCGGCGACGACCCGATCTACGCCTGGCTGCCGGGAAGCGACACCTACGTGCAGGTCACTGAACAGGTGGAGATGGACATTCAGAGCGGCAAGCATCGTTATTGAAAACGGCGCTATTAAATATGGCTATGGGCCCGCAGTAGAAAAAAGAAGTGACAGTGCCTGTGCTGCTCTTGAAACTGTCGGCTTCGCGAATGACAGAAACCGGAGTATTCAATGTCAGATAAAAGCCGCCAGATGACCCCCGAAGAAGCCGCCGAGTTTGCCGAACAGGTATTCAACAAGGCGCGCGAGGGCGATGCGGCCATGATGGCTGCGCTGTTGAGTAAGGGCCTGCCGCCAAATCTGCGCAATCACAAGGGCGACACCCTGCTGATGCTGGCCGCTTATCACGGCCACGTGGACACCGTAAAAGTCCTGCTCGAACACAAGGCCGATCCGGAAATCCGCAACGATAACGGTCAAAGCCCGATTGCCGGCGCCGCATTCAAGGGTGACCTGGCGGTGATCAAGGCGTTGGTCGAAGGCGGTGCGCAGGTCGAAGGTTCGTCTTTCGACGGCCGGACGGCGTTGATGATGGCGGCCATGTTCAACCGCGTTGAAGTGGTTGATTACCTGATCAGCCAAGGTGGTGACCCGAAAGCGAAAGACGCCAATGGTATTACGGCGCTGGATGCCGCCAAGACCATGGGTGCTACGGATACTGTTGCGCAGCTGGAAAAGTTGCTGGGCTGATAGCTTGAAAGATCGCAGCCTGCGGCAGCTCCTAGACGGGATTGACGTACGTCTGTAGGTGCTGCCGCAGGCTGCGATCTTTTCGGGCTTGCGTTATCCTTCGCGCCCTCAATACTCCCTCGCTACAGGATCTGCCCCATGAAAGCTGCACTCGTCGAACTCATTAGCAAAATCAGCTCCGGGTGCATGGGCGATGATGAAATCCAGAAAGTCGCTGATGAAGCGGCTCAGGCTTACGCCGATCCAGAGGGTTTTCTGACGTCCAATCCGGACATCAACTACGACGACACCTTCCCGATCCCGCTGGGTGAGTGGGTTGTCGTCGGCAGCCTGCCTGAAACCGTGCTGTTCCAGGCGGATACCTACGTAGACTTGTTCGCCCAGATCGTCGCCTCGTTCGGACCAAGCATCGAATTCAACCTCAAGCCCAAGCAACTGGCCAAGACCGAAGCCCTGACCGCGCT
>NZ_JBOIBY010000107.1:0-7509 GCF_050739655.1 Pseudomonas sp.
GCTTGGCCCCCTCCTCGATACAAAAGATCAAGGAGGGGTACGACTTCACAATTGCGCAATCTTTTCCTATGTTCTCCTATCGAAAGATAGAGATAGGCACCAGACCATCCTTCAACCATGAGAAGCCCAGCCTAGAGCCCTTAATCCAAGAAGGTTCCTCACTCGGCAATACCTAACAGAGCGCCGCCGTCGATCACAATCTCACTACCAGTGATAAAGGAGGACGCCCCTGACGCGAGCAGCAGGGCAAGCCCCTTGATCTCGTCGGGGTCAGCAACACGGTGCTGAGGGTTAGATGCCTCTAGCAGCCGACGCACCTCAGGATCTCGCACATGGCCATTGGCGATATTGGTTGCGAAAGCACCTGGTGCAATCGCATTGACCTGAATGTTAAAGCGCGCCAACTCAAGAGCAGCCTGCCGCATGAGGTGTGCAGCTGCCGCCTTCGCTGCGAAGTAGGAAGTGCCGACAGCCCCAACATTGCTACGACTAGCGATCGAGGTAGTTATAATAATTTTGCCACTACACTGGCGCTTCATATGCTTGGCTGACTCCTGCAAAGTATGTAGCACTCCACCAAGGTTAATACCTATATATTTGTTCCAATGCTGATCAGTAATATTCTCTAGAGCCCCCTCAACGCTACGACTACCATCTTTAGCAATGAAGCCCTCTCCGACATCAACACCAGCATTGGCGAACACAACATCAATTCGCCCCGCATTTGCGATAACTTGATCAAACACTGCGGCCACTGTCGATCGGGTACTGACGTCCATGCTTACCCCTTGAACATCAAGGTTTTTACCCTGCAGACGCTCCACCGCGGAGGCCAGTCGAGCAGAGTCTATGTCCGTCAATACCACCCGAGCTCCGTTCTCCGCCATCGCCTCGCCGCAGGCCAACCCAATACCACCAGCACCACCAGTTACGATGCAGACCTGACCCCTTACATCGAAAATTTGTGCCGACTCCATCTCCCACCTCCTTATTTATGAGAATGGCGAGAAATGCCCCCTCACAAGCAGACAGAACACCTATCTATCGAAAGCAAGCAATGCTCCCCCATCAAGGCTTTTACTAGCCCCCGCACTCAAACTGACAAGCCGCGTAAATTAAAGCTAGTCATACCTATCCTTCGGTAGGTTCCCCACCACCAAAATCACACTTCTCTAAAGGTTTATTCCAAGCAGATAAAATCCAAGGAAGCCTAAATGATCTTCACCGTCGCCAATATCAGCAAGATTGAAAGTATCGAGTACAACGAGACCAACCAAGAATTAGACATTAGATATATCAACCCTCATCGGGCCAGCGGAGGAAAGCATCTGCAAGTCAAAATAAAGAACGGCGCACTAATTCAACTGATCCACGAGATAGCGAAACTGGATCCCACAAAATGGCAGTCATCCAACCCGAAATCCTGAACCAGCACATGACCAAATAGGCCATGCAACCATACCGGCCTCCAAGGCAGAAGTGCTTACCGCACCCACCAACAAACAGATAGACGGTAACCCCCTTATATCGTGGCCTCCAAGCCATCCAAGACCGAAGATACCACGAGTCTATCTTTCGATAGGTGATAGCCATGCAGTGTTGCGGGAATTTTAACTCACACCTTCGGGCCACCCAGCGGTGCCAGGAGTGCAAAACACAGAATGTCCAACAAGTACAAGGAAACCGGACATTATTAACTTCATCTTGGCAATGATGGCTTACCATCCGCCAATAGAAACGACAATCGCATTAAGCTCGAAGGCCCTTGCCTAATGTGACTAAAGTAGACCACCATATAAGGCCTAGAAGCATGACGCATGCTCTGAGCAATGCGGACTTACAGAGGCTCCTGAATCCAAACTAGCGAATGCCAAAAAACTCGCTTAATCGGAGATGACTGATGAAAAACAAATACAAAGTTTCCGCCATATCCATCTGTCTTGCCACCGTTCTATCACAGCAGACTTTCGCTGCTGTAAGCCCAGAAGAAGCAGCGAAACTTAATAGTGAACTTACACCTGTTGGCGCAATTAAAGCCGGAAACGCCGACGGCACCATTCCCGCTTGGACAGGAGGCCTGACAGACGCGGCAAAAAAAAGTGACGGTAAACGCCCGCCGCAACTATTTGCAAGTGAGAAGCCCCTGATTACCATCACGGCAGGCAATCTGGATAAATATGCAGACAAGCTGACGGATGGCGCAAAGTATCTACTTAAAAACTATCAAGGCTACAAGATAGAAATTTATCCCACTCATCGCACTGGGGCTGCTCCTCAATATATCTACGACCGCTCTATAAGCAACGCAACAAAAATCACCCTGCAAGATCACAAGATGTCTTTTGATGGTTTCGCCGGGGGAGTTCCCTTCCCCATCCCAAAGACTGGGGAAGAGGCGATGTTCAATATGAACTGGAACTGGCGCGGTGCCGACTCAACTCTTGAGGCCAGCACTTGGTTCGTATCATCCTCTGGCAAACGTGCATTAACCTCCTCCAACGTCATTAATATATCCACCCCTTACAACTATCCGCCAGGCCGCGAGAACAAATTTGATAAAAACTTGTGGGGTGGATCTTTGATCACTGCTACCGCCCCAGCATATTCAGCGGGTGAAAAGCAGGTTGTAAATATTCCCCGCGACGCGATTAACATGCAAACCAATGCTTGGGTTTATTTGGCAGGGCAGCGCCGGCTTCGAAAAGCCCCAAACGTCCAATATGACGTACCGAACAACTTCACTTCCGGACTCACCAACTTCGACGATTCTTGGGGATTCAGTGGCGCAACAGATCGCTATGACTGGAAGCTGATTGGCAGGCAGGAATTCTACGTCCCTTACCTTGGGAACTCTCTTGCAAACGCAAAAGCTGAAGATCTCGTAGGCGAGAAGTTCATCAATCCAGAGTTCATGCGTTGGGAACTGCATCGGGTATGGGTTGTGGAAGCGAACCTCAAAGCAGGTGCTCGCCACGTAGTTCCGAAACGTCGGCTCTATATTGATGAAGACACTTGGACAATCTTGACCACCGATCTGTGGGACGCGAAAGGCCAGCTCTGGAAAAGTATGCAGATCCCGCCATTGACTTATCCGGAAATTCCGCTAACTCTTTCTGTACCACTCGTCATCTATAACTTCCAGTCTCGCGACTACGCATTAATGAGCTCAACTAGTGGAAGCAATGAAGGCATTAACTTTGCTGAGCTCCCGGCAACAATGTATACCCCGCAATACCTGGAGCGCTCTGGCGTGAGATAACTAAATTTTCATCGACACGCCTATCAGTTGACATTGCTGATAGGCGTTTTTGTATCCATCACATTTACCAAAACTATCTTTCGGCAGGTGACCATTGCAAAGGGCGCGCCGATATTTCTCACAGCGCTTAGATAGATCGCAATAGCGCTCCAAATTATATCCGGAGATAGCCAGGGGTTAATCGATGAGTCTTCTTTCATTTAGCGGCAAGGTCGCCGTCGTCACCGGCGCCGCTGGAGGCATCGGAGCCGCAACGGCGAGGATTCTTTCCGAATCCGGCGCAAATGTGGTGGTTGTTGACATCAATGGTGATGCAGCAATCGAGCTAGCACGAACACTCCCAACGGCGTCCATTGGCGTTAAAGCCGATGTGAGCAATGAAGATGACGTGAAAGGCTACATGCAGCAGGCCGTGGATCATTTTGGCCGAGTAGATCTGTACCACCTGAATGCTGGCATCGTTGGTTCATTTGCCTCACTTCCCGAGTTATCCACAGAAGACTTCGACAAAGTAATCGCGATCAACTTGCGAGGCCCCTTCCTCGGATTGCGTGAAGCCTTCCGTCAGTACATGAAACAAGAGAGTGGTGGCGCAATCGTATTGACTGCCTCGATTGCTAGCCTGCGCGGCAGCCACGACCTGCTCCCCTATCAGACGTCAAAGCACGGCGTGATGGGCTTGCTACATGGTGCCGCAATGTACGGTGGGCCGATGAATATCCGCGTGAACGCTGTGGCTCCTGGCCTTATTCCCACCGAACTATTTGCTAGCAACAAGTCTTCAACAGGCGGCGGGAACGACATGGTACAGCGAGGTTCAACTGTTCCAATGCGTCGCGTCGGAACGCCCGATGAAATCGCCGGCGTAGCAGCATTCCTCTTGAGCGATCAGGCCTCCTACATCAATGGGGAAGTCATTTCAGTCGACGGCGGATCGAGCATCGTAAACACCGTTCGACCTGCAGGTGGCGCAGGCGCTTGGGACACCTCCACCGTAGACAAGCGTCCCTGATTTTCCCCTTCGGAAGAAAAAAAATGATCACTAACAAAATTGGTTTCATCGGTCTTGGCAACATGGGCGGCCGTATGGCTCGCTGCCTGGTAAATGCAGGGATTGAAGTCCTTGGGTATGACGCCAGTCTTGGACGAGCAGAATCCGTCGGCGCAACATCAGCGGTTTCAGTCAAAGAGGTCACTCAGAACTGCAACTACATCCTACTCTCCCTGCCCGACAGCAATGTTGTCGAGAAAGTCTGTGAAGGTGACGATGGCCTATTGCAGCATTGCCGAGCCGGCCAGGTTGTAGTCGACCTAAGCACTTCAGCCGCCAGTTCGACAAAACGGCTAAACAACCTGTTTAAATCCAAGGGCGTGCAGCTCATTGATGCAGGAATCTCCGGCGGAGCTGCCGCCGCTGAGAAAGGGACGCTGACGCTGATGGTTGGTGGTGACGCACTCACGATTCGCGACCTGGAGTGGGCCTTCAATCCCATCAGCAGCAAGGTCTTCAACATGGGAGAAAGCGGCGCAGGACACACTGCAAAGCTACTCAACAACTTTCTCAACGCAGTGAGCCTGGCCGCAACAGCCGAAGTGATGGTTGCCGGCAAAAAGGCCGGCTTGGATCTGAACATCTTGCTTGATGTTTTGAACTCAAGCAGCGGTGTGAACTTCGCAACCCTCAATCGATTCCCCCACATCGTGAACGGAAACTACCTTGAAGGTGGGCTGACCGGCAAGCTGATGACGAAAGACGTCGTTCTCTACGTCGACCTAGTGCGCGAGCTTGGCATTGCCTCCCTCAACGCTTCCGGCCCACTGGCAAGTTTCGGACTTCAAACAGCACTGGGGTACGGTGATTTGATCAGCAACAAAGTGGTCGATGCTATCGGCGATGTCTCAGGTGGCATCCGCGTGCACAAAGAATCTGGTGAGCAAAAATGAAAGTAATCCACGCTCGCGACAACGCTTCGCCGTCTGAACAGCGCTCCTCCACTTTCAGCGGATCGGTCTGGGCCGACCCTGTGATGCCCACAACTGATGGCGTCACGATTAATACGGTTTTCTTTGCGCCCGGAGCCAGAACGTATTGGCATACCCATGAGGTAGGCCAGGTATTGAGCGTTACTGCCGGTTCGGGCTGGGTCTGCTTGGAAGGAGAAGAGCCGCAAGTGATCCGTACAGGGGATGTGGTCTGGATTGCGCCTGGAGAGCGCCATTGGCACGGCGCCAGCGACACCAGCTATATGGTTCATGTGGCAGTTTCGATTGGCAAAACAGGTTGGCAGGAGGAGGTCTCCGATAAGGACTACCTCCCACAGTTAGCTTCGGCTGAAGAAGCATCTGCCTTATAAAGCCCTCACTTATTGCCCATCAAAATCAGGATCAGAAAAATGCCACTCAATGAATATCAGCAAGCAGTAAAGGACGAGTTCGTCCGTATTCGCGGCACTTGGAGCCCTACGTGGGAGAGCATGCTGCGTTTGGATGCACGATTTGTCGAGAGTTACCTCGGTCTCTCTGGCGTGCCTTGGAAGAAGAATCACCTTGAAGACAAGGTCAAGGAATTCATCTACATCGCGCTCGATGCAGCGGCTACTCACCTGTATGTACCCGGTATCCAATCGCACTTGAAGGCCGCCCTGGGCTTTGGCGCTACCAAAGAAGAGATCATGGAGGTGCTTGAAATCACCAGTGCTCTGGGCATTCATGCTTGCAACGTTGGAGTACCTCTTCTCCTGGAAGTGTTGGAGGAAGAGGGTCTGCGCAAAGAAGCAACGCCCTACAACGCTGAGCAAGAGCAGTTGAAGGCCGAATTCATCGAGAAGCGCGGATACTGGCACAATACGTGGGACGGCCTGCTGGAGCTGGATCCAGAGTTTTTCAAGGCCTACCTCGACTTCTCCTCTGTGCCTTGGACTCACGGCGTTTTAGAACCGAAGATCAAAGAGCTGATCTACTGTGCCTTCAATGCGTCCGCCACACACCTCTACCAACCTGGCTTGAAGCTCCATATGCGCAACGCCATTAAGTACGGTGCAACCGTCGAAGAAGTGATGGAAGTACTGGAGATCGTGAGCGTTGTTGGCATTCATACTGCCACAGTCGCCGTCCCCATGCTTGAGCAGGCCCTTAACGACGCCGCCAAGCAAGCTTAATTTCAGAGTGTTCCCTTTATACGGGGCTTCGGCCCCGTTTTTTTGCTCCTCATCATCTCAAGCTTAAGTCAGTACGGTGGCGGCCTATCCATCGGTAGGTGAAGCCCTTATCCCTCAGAGCGATCCTTCCTTGAGGCAATAAATTGCCCACGCCTGATTTACCTAACTCTTAAGGCGCACTGCCGAGCCTAGGTTTCCCGAGGGGATCCACAATGAGCAACATACCTTGCTATGAAGTTTACGCGCTGCGTTATGCCCATCTCGAGCGGCAACGAAGAGATAATTTTATGGATGGCCATGACCTGCACGACGGCCCAATGCCAATGGACTATTTCGTTTGGCTGATCCGAGATGCAGAGCGCGTGTTCTTGGTTGATACAGGCTTTAACCAAGCAGCTGCAGACGCCAGGGGCCGAAAGCTACTGAAATGTCCGATAAAGGCGCTCGAAGCGTTCGACTTGCAGCCAAGTGATGTCACCGACACCATCATCACGCACATGCATTACGACCACGCAGGCAACTGCAATCTGCTCCCCAATAGCAGGTTCCACCTGCAAGAGTCGGAAATGCAATATGCCACCGGCCGCTATATGATTTACAAACCGCTGCGCCACCCTTTCAACATCGAAGATGTGGTGAATATCGTTCGCGGCGTTTACCAAGAGAAGGTTGTCTTCCATAACGGCGACGTACGCCTTGCACCTGGCATTGAGCTTGTTCATGTTGGGGGGCACACCCAAGGACTACAGGCTGTCCGCGTACACACCGCAAGAGGCTGGATAGTGCTTGCCTCGGATGCAAGCCATTACTACGACAATATTGAGTTAGAGTCGCCTTTCCCCGTCGTACTTAATGTCGGTGACATGTTGGATGGCTACCGTAGAATTCTCTCGCTAGCGGAAAGTCCTGACCATGTCGTGCCAGGTCATGACCCGCAGGTGCTTGATCGTTATCCCACTCTCAATCCTGAGAACCCAGATATCGTCGCTCTTCATCTAAGCCCTTCCACGGCCAAATAAACAGCATCAAGTTTCTATCAGCCCAGATCATCGTAAAACCACTCCGTCCGTTTTTGCTGCGCCAGGATATCGG
>NZ_JBOIBY010000108.1:0-7386 GCF_050739655.1 Pseudomonas sp.
CTGATCGGCCAGCTTCAGTGCGGCGTCACGGGTAGGGAAATCCAGGGCGACGATGATAGGAGTCTGGCAGGCGGACATGAGTGGGCTCTCAGGCAAGTCGAAATCGGCGCGCATTGTAGCGGAACCAGCGCAACTGCGGGACCCGATGATCGGTAAATCGTCAATTGCGCCCAGGCAAGACTAGTACTTACGGCAATTGTGTCGAGTTCGGTACATACATGACATGCCCGTAACACCCATGCGCGCTACCCTCGCGACCCGCAATACGTCCTTACAGCAGCACTTCCCGCCTCCGGGCCGGACGCCTATGCTGGAACCACAACCTCGCAGCCCATCTTTGTGGTTGGCAGCCTACCTGGCAGATGAACGCACGCATGCACAACTCCCAAGCCCCCGTGAACGACGATCAAAAAGCGCTCGGCGACGACAAACGCTGGAGCATTCGCGCCCTGATCGTCGACGATGACGTCCCGACCCGCGAACTGATGATCGACTACCTTGCCCGGTTCAACATCCACGCCAGTGGCGTCACTGACGGCGCGCAGATGCGCCTGGCCATGCAGGCGGAGCCATTCGATGTGGTGGTGCTCGACCTGATGCTACCGGGCGAAGATGGCCTGTCACTGTGCCGCTGGCTGCGCGCCGAGTCGGACATCCCGATCCTGATGCTCACTGCCCGCTGCGAACCCACCGACCGGATCATCGGCCTGGAACTGGGCGCCGACGACTACATGGCCAAGCCCTTCGAACCCCGGGAACTGGTCGCGCGCATTCAGACCATCCTGCGTCGGGTGCGTGACGATCGCAGTGAACAACGGGCGAACATCCGTTTCGATAGCTGGCGCCTGAACAGCGTGTTGCGCCAATTGATCGCCGCCGACGGCCTGGTCGTGCCGTTGTCGAACGCGGAATTCCGCTTGCTCTGGGTATTCATCGAACGCCCTCGCCGGGTGCTGAGCCGCGAGCAACTGTTGGACGCAGCCCGCGGGCGATCGATCGAAGCCTTTGATCGCAGCATCGACCTGCTGGTCTCGCGCCTGCGCCAGAAACTCGGTGACGACCCCAAGGCACCACAACTGATCAAAACCGTACGCGGTGAAGGTTATCTGTTCGATGCACGAGACATCGGTTGATGCGTGGGCGCTTCGATACGCTGTTCGGCCGCCTGTTTGGCGTGTTGTTGGTGGCGATTATCCTGGCGCACCTGCTGGCGTTTGCCTGGTTTCAACATTACGGTCCGCCACCTCCGCCGCCTCCGCCAGAATTTTCGGAAAAGTTCGATGGACAGCGTCCTGCCCCAGACCCGCGTTTTGAAGGCCGGCCACCACGACCGTGGTTCGGCGGGCCACTGGTGCCCCTGACGTTTCAATTGATCTCACTGATCATTGCTGCGTGGTATGGCGCCAAGCTGCTGAGCCGGCCGATCCAGCGCCTGAGCGACGCGGCCGAGCGCTTGAGCGAAAACCTCGACAGTGACCCGCTGGATGAGTCCGGCCCAAGGGAAGCGCGACAAGCGGCCCACACGTTTAACAAGATGCAGCGCCGCATCATCGAGCAAGTGAAGCAGCGTTCACGCATGCTTGGGGCGGTGTCCCACGACCTGCGCACGCCACTGTCGCGGTTGAAGCTGCGACTGGAACAGATCGACGATGAAAAGCTGCAAGGCCAGATGCGCCAGGATCTGGACGACATGATCAGCATGCTCGACGCCACCCTCACCTATTTGCATGAACAGCGAACCAGTGAAGCGCCGCAATGGATGGATGTGCAGGCACTCATTGAATCCCTTAGCGAAAACGCTCAGGACCAGGGCGCCGACGTACAGGTCAGCGGAAACTGCGCGCCGCTGCAAGTACAACCCATGGCGTTGCGATCCTGCGTCAACAACCTGCTGGACAATGCCCTGCGTTATGCCGGCCAGGCGCTGATCACCCTGCAAGACCATCGCGACCACCTGATCATCCTTGTCATCGACCATGGACCCGGTATCGCAGCGCAGCAACGTGAAGCGGTGTTTGAACCGTTCTTTCGCCTTGAAGGTTCGCGCAATCGCAACTCCGGGGGCGTTGGCCTGGGCATGACCATCGCCCGTGAAGCGGTGCAGCGCCTGGGCGGACAACTGAACCTGGAAGAAACCCCCGGTGGCGGATTGACTGCAGTCATTCGCCTGCCACGAAGCTAAGGCACACATCCTTCTCTGTGGGAGCGTGGCTGCCCGCGAAGGTGTCCGGTCAGTCACATCGGAGTTGGATGTACCGCCCTCTTCGCGGGCAAGCCCGCTCCCACAGTTCCACGCCGACCGCTGAATATGTGAACGGCACAAAACCCTGTGGGAGCGCGGCTGAACTCGAAGGGCCCTGCCAGTCAGCATCAATCCCAGACTCAGCGCTTGCGCAGAATCACGCTGCCGATGGAGTAACCGGCGCCGAACGAGCTGAGCACCGCCAGGGAACCTGCTGGCAGGTCGTCCTGATTCTTGTGGAACGAGATCACGGAACCCGCAGAGCTGGTGTTGGCGTAGGTGTCGAGGATCACCGGCGCTTCCTGTTCGGTGGCATCACGCCCCAGCAGCTTCTTGACGATCAGGTGATTCATGCTGAGGTTGGCCTGGTGCAGCCAGAAGCGTTTCACATCGCTGACGTTGAGCTGGTTTTCCTGCAGATGCTCACCGATCAGCTCGGCCACCATCGGGCAGACTTCCTTGAACACCTTGCGGCCTTCCTGAACGAACAGTTTGTCCTTGGCGCCGATGCCCTCTTCCGCGGCGCGGTTGAGGAAGCCGAAGTTGTTGCGGATGTTGTTGGAGAACTTGGTCAGCAGTTTGGTGCTGACGATATCGAACTGGTACTTGGACGTGGCCAGGTCGGCGCGTTCGATGATCACGGCAGTGGCAGCGTCACCAAAGATGAAGTGACTGTCGCGATCGCGGAAGTTCAGGTGACCGGTGCAGACTTCCGGGTTGACCATCAGAATCGCCCGGGCCTGACCCAACTGGATGCTGTTGGCGGCAGTCTGGATACCGAAGGTCGCCGAAGAACACGCCACGTTCATGTCAAAACCGAAACCCTGGATGCCCAGCGCTTCCTGAACTTCGATGGCGATGGCCGGGTAAGCGCGTTGCAGGTTGGAGCAAGCGACGATCACACCGTCGATGTCTGCTGCGGTCTTGCCTGCGCGCTGCAATGCTTGTTCGGCAGCGCCGATGGCCATTTGGCAAAGCACCGACCATTCGTCGTTGCTGCGCTCCGGAAGGCGTGGTGCCATGCGTTGCGGGTCGAGGATGCCGTCCTTGTCCATGACAAAACGGCTCTTGATACCGGAGGCTTTTTCGATGAAGGCTGCGCTGGACTCGGTCAATGCTTCGATTTCACCACGCGCGATGGCGTCAGCATTGTCGGCATTGAATTGCGCCACATAAGCATTGAAAGACTGCACCAGCTCTTCGTTGGAGATGCTGTTGGCCGGGGTGTACAGGCCGGTGCCACTGATGACGACGTTATGCATGGTCGTGTCTCTGATCTGTTCAGGCAGAAAGTATTGGTACCGACGTACCAATACGCAAAGGATTTATTCCCATCCGGGGGACGCAAACCTGGCAACGCTTTATACCGACATCCGACCTGGCCGAAGGCTCTAAGTCGCGAAACCGGCGCTTATGGTCGCGAAGTTTGCCATAAACCTAATGATTTGGCGCCTTTTGCGAGAGCGATGACAGACCTGTGGGAGCGGGCTTGCCCGCGAAGGGATCTGCACATTCAAGGAAGATGTTGAATCTGAAGCCGTCATCGCTGGCAAGCCAGCTCCCACAGTTACCGCGTCGGGCCCATGATTTGAGTACGACTCAGAATCCTGTGGGAGCGGGCTTGCCCGCGAAGGGGCCATCAAATTCAACATCTATATTGACTGACACTCCGCTTTCGCGGGCAAGCCCGCTCCCACAGGTATTGTGCAAGCCCCGGGGTTAGGGCTCGACTTGCGTCCACTGCTTGTTCAGGCGTTTGTCGGAAATCGGCACCTTGGTTCCCAACTGTTGGGCGAACAGCGAGACCCGATATTCCTCCAGCCACCAGCGATACAGCTCCAGCTGCGGATCGCGCTTGCCTTCCTGAGCGTGCTTGCTGGCGCGGGTCTGGTATTGGGTCCAGAGCCCGGACAATTCGCCGCTCCAGACCCGGTCGCGCTGCACCTGTGCACCGATTTTCTCGAAGCGTTGTTCGACCGCCTTGAGGTAACGGGGTAACTCCTTGAGCCATTGCATCGGTGTTTCGCGAACAAACCCCGGATACACCAGATGACTGAGCTGCTGCTTGATGTCGTTCAAGGCCACGGCTTGCGCCAGGTCGATCTTGCCCTTGAAGCGCTTTTGCAGGCCATGCCAGTGTTTGAGGATTTCCAGGGTCAGCTTCGCCACCCGTTCGGCGTGCTCAGTCCAGGCACCACGCTTGCGTTCGGCCAGCGACGCCAAACCGGCGCCGTCACGGGGCAACGGGTCTTCACCCTCAAGAATGCAGCTATCGAGGCTGGCCAACAGAATATCTTCGACCAACGCATCGACACGCCCCATGTCGCGATACAAAAGCCCCAACTCGGTCAGACCCGGCAACTTGCCACGCAGGAACTTCGCCGGCTCCGCCAGTTGTTGCAGCAGCAATCGCTGCAAGGCGCGACGGTGCTGGAACTCGGCTTCGGCCGGCGTCGAGAAGCGACCTTCCTTGACCGTACCGGCCTCCTCCACCAGCGCCGGATAGACTGTCATCGACAGCCCGGCGATCTTCTGCTGGGTTTTCTCGGCCACGGCGGCAAACACTTTCGGCTCAACCGGCTGCTGACTTTTCGCAGTTTGCGGAACGGCCAATGCGGCTTGGCTGGCTTCGGCGAAACGCGCCGTCAGCTCGGCCAGATCACGTCCTTCGCCGAGGAACTTGCCCTGGCCATCGACGATTTCCAGGTTCATGCGCAAATGGCTTTCCACCTGCTGCGCTGCTTCCGCCCAGGCTTCATCGCTGACGCGGGCGCCGGTCATACGCAGCAGCTCGCGGCCCAGCGCCTGGGGCAGTGAGCCTTCGGCGAAGGTCATGCGTTGCAGGGCCGCTTTGACGAAGTCCGGCACCGGTACGAAATTCTTGCGCAAAGCCTTGGGCAAGTTGCGCACCAGGGCAATGCACTTGGCTTCGATGACACCCGGCACCAGCCATTCCAGACGCTCAGGCGGCAGCATCGGCAACAACGGCGCCGGCACACGCAGCGTCACACCGTCACGCGGGTGGTTCGGCTCGAAGTGGTAGCTCAACGCCAATTCCAGATCGCCAATGTGCAGCGTGTCCGGGTATTGCAAGGCGGTGACTTCACTGGCCTCGCGGGCCAGCACGTCTTCTTCGCGCATGATCAGCAGTTGCGGGTCTTTCTGGCTGTTGACCCGATACCAGCTGTCGAAAGTCGCGGTCTGGTGGATCTCCGCTGGCAGGCGTGCGTCGTAGAAGGCGTACAGGGTTTCTTCGTCGGCGAGGATGTCACGGCGACGGGCCTTGGCTTCCAGTTCGTCGAGTTGTTCCAGCAACTGCTTGTTGGCCGTCAGGCACTTGGCCTTCGATTGGATTTCGCCACGCACCAGCGCTTCACGGATAAACAGTTCACGGGACACTACCGGATCGACCGGCCCGTAATGCACCGGCCGGCGCCCGACCACGATCAACCCGAACAGGGTGATTTGTTCGTAAGCCACCACCTGGCCACGCTTCTTCTCCCAGTGCGGTTCGAAGTGGTTTTTCTTGATCAGGTGCCCGGCCAACGGCTCGATCCAGTCAGCATCGATCTTGGCCACCATTCGCGCGTAAAGCTTGGTAGTTTCCACCAGTTCAGCGGTCATCAGCCATTGCGGGCGCTTTTTGCCGATGCCGGACGAGGGGTGAATCCAGAACCGTCGCTGACGCGCGCCGAGATAGTCGCCGTCTTCGGTTTTCTGGCCGATCTGGCTGAGCAATCCCACCAACACCGCTTTGTGCAGTTTTGGATAATCGGCAGGTTCTTTATTGAGGCTCAACTGCATGTCACGGCAGATCAGGCTCAACTGGCGATGGGAGTCGCGCCATTCGCGCAACCGCAGGTAATTCAGGAAGTTTTTGCGGCACCAGTTTCGCAACGGACTGGCGGTCAGCGCTTGGCGCTGTTCTTCGAAACCGCGCCACAGATTGACCAATCCGGCGAAGTCCGAGTCGACGTCTTTCCACTGGGCGTGGGCTTGGTCCGCCGCTTGTTGACGCTCCGGAGGACGTTCGCGCGGGTCCTGGATCGACATGGCGCTGGCGACGATCAACACTTCTTGCAAGCTGCCCAATTTCGCCGCTTCCAACAGCATGCGGCCCATGCGTGGGTCCACCGGCAGACGCGCCAATTGGCGGCCCAGCGGGGTCAACTGACTGTTGCGGTCCACCGCCGAAAGCTCTTGCAGCAGGTTGAAACCGTCGCTGATGGCCTTGCCATCGGGCGGCTCGATGAACGGGAACGCGGTGATCTCGCCCAGACGCAGATGCAGCATCTGCAAAATGACCGCCGCGAGGTTGGTCCGCAGGATTTCCGGATCGGTAAATTCCGGGCGCCCGAGGAAATCTTCTTCGCTGTAAAGACGCACGCAGATGCCCGGCTCGACCCGCCCGCAACGGCCCTTGCGCTGGTTGGCGCTGGCCTGGGAAATGGCTTCGATGGGCAGGCGCTGGACCTTGGCGCGGTAGCTGTAGCGGCTGATGCGCGCGGTACCGCTGTCGATGACGTAGCGGATGCCCGGCACGGTCAGCGAGGTTTCGGCGACGTTCGTGGCCAATACCACGCGACGGCCTGGGTGCGACTGGAAAATCCGCTGTTGCTCGGCCGGCGACAGGCGGGCGTACAACGGCAGGATCTCGGTGTGTTTAAGCTGGGCCTTGCGCAGCATGTCCGCCGCGTCGCGAATCTCCCGCTCGCCCGGCAGGAACACCAGTACGTCACCGGGACTGCGGCGTTCGCTGCGCTCATAAGCGGCGATTTCATCGAGGGTGGCGAGAATCGCCTGATCCACGGTCAGGTCGTCCTCGACACGGTTGCCCTCTTCGTCCTGCTCCAGGGTCAGCGGGCGATACCAGGTGTCCACCGGGAACGTACGACCGGAAACCTCGACGATCGGCGCATCGTCGAAGTGCTTGGAGAAGCGCTCCAGATCGATGGTCGCCGACGTGATGATGACTTTCAGGTCTGGACGGCGCGGCAGCAGGGTTTTCAGATAACCCAGCAGGAAGTCGATGTTGAGGCTGCGTTCGTGGGCCTCGTCGACGATGATCGTGTCGTAGCGTTCCAGATAGCGGTCGTTCTGGGTTTCCGCCAGCAGGATGCCGTCGGTCATCAGTTTGATCAGGG
>NZ_JBOIBY010000109.1:0-8924 GCF_050739655.1 Pseudomonas sp.
CAATGCGTCGCGCGGGGACAACCCATTGCGTCGATTGAACTACTTTGTAAAGGACGATAGGCGCTGCTGGCGGGCGTCTGAAGCGTCACGTATCCTTCGCGGTTCTTGAGTCGTCTGGCTCGCAAAACCGCTATTTTTTCGTGTATTTCCGGAGTTCGCTGAATGTCTGTCGGATGGCTGCGCGCCTGTGCGCTGGTGATGTTGGGGCTGTTCAGCGTGTCTGCGCTGGCCAAGGATAAAACCGCGATCGTGATCGGGGGCGGGATTTCAGGCCTGACCGCGGCGTATGAGCTGCAGAACAAGGGCTGGCAGGTCACGCTGCTGGAAGCCAAATCGAGCCTGGGCGGTCGTTCCGGCATGGCCTCCAGCGAGTGGATCGGCAACGACAAGACCCAGCCGGTGCTGAACAAATACGTATCGACCTTCAAGCTCAGCACCACGCCAGCGCCTGAGTTCGTGCGCACTCCCGGCTACCTGATCGACGGTGTGTATTACTCCGCTGCCGATCTGGCCACCAAGGACCCGGTCACCGCCGATGCGCTCAAGCGTTTTGAGAAAACCCTCGATGACCTGGCACGCTCGATCGATGATCCGCTGAACCCGGCGGCCAACAATACGCTGCACGCCCTGGACCAGATCAATGTGTCCAGCTGGCTCGACAAGCAAAGCCTGCCTCCTACCGCGCGCCAGCTGATCAACCAGCAGATTCGCACCCGCTATGACGAACCTTCGCGTCTGTCGCTGCTGTATTTCGCCCAGCAGAGCCGTGTTTACCGTGGCGTGTCCGACCGTGACCTGCGCGCTTCGCGCCTGGCCGGTGGCAGCCCGGTGCTGGCCCAGGCGTTCGTCAAACAACTGAAAACCATCAAGACTAGCTCCCCTGTTTCGGCGATCACTCAGGACAAGGACGGTGTCACCGTCAAGGCCGGTAGTGTTGGCTATCAGGCCGACTACGTGGTGCTGGCCGTGCCGTTGCGCGCACTGAATAAAATCCAGATGATCCCGGCGCTGGACGCCCAGCATCTGGCGGCAATCAAAGGCACCAACTACGGCTGGCGCGACCAGATCATGCTGAAGTTCAAGACGCCAGTGTGGGAGCCCAAAGCGCGCATGTCTGGCGAGATCTACAGCAACACCGGCCTTGGCATGTTGTGGATCGAGCCAGCCCTGAAGGGCGGTGCCAACGTGATCATTAACCTGTCCGGCGACAACGCGCGGGTGATGCAGGCGTTCGGCGACAAGCAGATGGCCGACCAGGTGTTGATCCGTCTGCACGAGTTCTATCCACAGGCGCGCGGCTCGTTTACCGGTTATGAAATCCGTCGCTACAGCACCGACCCTTCGATGGGCGGCGCATACCTGGCCTTCGGCCCTGGCCAGATCAGCAAGTTCTGGCGTATTTGGGAACGCCCGATTCAGCGCGTAGCCTTTGCTGGCGAACACACTGACACCTTGTACCCAGGCACGTTGGAAGGTGCTCTGCGTACCGGTCAGCGTGCGGCCAGTCAGGTTGAAGACCTGGCGGCGGGCAAGTCGTTTGAACCTGCGAAAGTTGTACCGGCAGCGGCTGCTGCGGCGGCAGGCGCGGTTGCGGCGAAGAAGGGCAACTTCTTCACCAACCTGTTCGGCGGCTCGGATGATGAGAAGAAGCCAGAACCGGTCAAGGCACCTGAGCCGGTAGCACCACCAGCCCCAGCTCCTGCGCCGGCCCCGGTTGCCGCACCGGCACCGGTCGAAGCACCGAAACCCGCGACGCCGGTGAAAGCCGAACCTGCGAAGAAGGCACCGGCAAAAGCACCGGTGAAAAAGACCGAGACGAAAAAAGCCCCGGTTAAGGCGCCGGTGAAGAAGGCTGAACCGGCGAAGAAGCCAGCAGCTAAAGCGACGGCCACTGAGACCAAGGCTCAGTAACGTTCAGGCGTAAAAAAAGCGCGGCCCGAGGGTCGCGCTTTTTTTTGGCTCAGTTATTTCGTATGAGGTATTCCGCTTCTGCCTGTGGGGTGCTTTGTATCCAGTCCTACGCGCCTTGGAAAAATATCAGACGCTTCCCACACAACAATCAGAAGCTGGTGATAGGTAGCTTGTGATTCTAAATCTATGTTCTCGACAAATGGAGGACATATGAAAGCACTTGCACTAACGATGATGATGTTAACAATTTCTGGATGTGCCAATGGTCGAGTGGTTCTTCCTCTTCGAGGGCACAACCCTGAACTGACCCATAAATGTCATATTGATCCGTATTATCACGAGTGCCTGGATCCGCCTCCACTTTACAAAAGCTCTTGAACAGCACCACCAGGGCTTGGGAAGCAGATGCGATCTGCCGAAGGCTAGCGGCGACCAGCCGCCAGACCATTCTTCGAGAGTCACAAAGCAAAAATCGAATAAACCTTACGGCACAGGTGTTCCGTGGTTTGTATTCACTTTTTTCGAAAATTTCGACTTTAATCTTTCCTTAACTCGCGTGTTTCAGACTCTTGATCGTATTTCTCGATATTTCAAAGCAAAATTTTCCGCTTTAATTCGATAGATAACTCGATAGTCTTGGGCCAGCACTTACAGGGATCTAGGCAATGCAGCTACGAAACTCTACTTCCCGCTACGGCTGGGTCAGCATTTTCATGCACTGGGGTGTGGCTCTGGCGGTCTTCAGTCTGTTCGCGTTGGGGTTGTGGATGGTCGGTCTCGACTACTACAGCACCTGGCGCAAAGAGGCGCCGGACCTGCACAAAAGCATCGGCTTGGTGTTGTTGGGTGTAATGGTGTTGCGGGTATTGTGGCGCTTCATCAGCCCGCCGCCGCCCACGTTGACCAGCTACAGCCGCATGACGCGCCTTGGCGCCAAATTCGGCCATGGCTTTCTGTATCTCAGTCTGTTCGCTGTGATGATTGCCGGTTACCTGATTTCCACCGCAGAAGGTGTCGGGATTCCGGTGTTTGGACTGTTTGAAGTGCCTGCACTGGTGTCCGGACTACCGGACCAGGCAGATACCGCTGGCGTGATTCACCTCTACCTGGCGTGGGTGCTGGTAATTTTTTCCGGCCTCCATGCGTTGGCAGCATTGAAGCACCACTTTATCGATCGTGATGTGACCCTCAAGCGAATGCTAGGTCGCAAAGCCTGAAGTTCAACCTCGACTCCAAAGGAAAACAAAGTATGTTGAAAAAGACTCTGGCCGCTCTGGCAATCGGTTCCGCCCTGTTGTCCGCCGGTAATGCAATGGCTGCTGACTACGTGGTCGACAAGGAAGGCCAGCACGCCTTCGTTGACTTCAAAATCAGCCACCTGGGCTACAGCTACATCACCGGTACCTTCAAGGACATCGATGGCAAGTTCAGCTTCGACGCTGCCAAGCCTGAAGCCAGCAAGATCGAGTTCAACGTGAACACTGCAAGCGTGTTCACCAACAACGCCGAACGTGACAAGCACATCGCCAGCAAAGACTTCCTGAACGGCACCAAGGCGACCTTCGTGTCCACCAGCGTCAAGCCAACCGGTAAAAACGCTGCTGGCAAAGACACCGCTGACGTGGCCGGTGACCTGACCATTCTGGGTGTGACCAAGCCAATCGTGGTCAAGGCGACTTTCCTGGGTGAAGGCAAGGATCCATGGGGCGGCTACCGTGCCGGCTTTGAAGGCACTTTCGATCTCAAGCGTTCCGACTTCGGCAAGCAGAAAGACTTGGGCCCATCGTCCGATGCAGTTGAAATGTACGTGAGCTTTGAAGGTGTGAAAGCGAAGTAATGCTGAGACTGTAGGAGCTGCCGCAAGCTGCGATCTTTTGATCTTGTTTTTAAAGTTCAAAAGATCGCAGCCTGCGGCAACTCCTACAAGAGCAGTTCCTCGCAAAACAAAAATGCCCCGGCTCTCACGAACCGGGGCATTTTTATTACAGCGATAAATCAGCGATTGCGGGTCAGCAATGCCGGTTTTTCACCACGAGGGCGGCTTGGCAGTTGATCCAGCTGCTCAGGTGTCGGGAAGCGGTCAGCCTTCGACTCCTTGTGCATGATCTTCGGCGCGGGACCGCCGCGCGGGTTTTGCACGGCGGGTTCCGAACTCGATTGATCGTCGCGTGCCGGGCGGCGGTTGCGGGAGTCTTCGCGACGAGCCTGGCCATCACGTGGCGCACCGTTGCGAGGGCCACTGCGTTTGGCCGGTGGATTGCCGGTGCTGGTGCCATCGCTGCTGCGCGGACCGTTCTGGCGACCCTGTGGCTTGCCGCCACGTGGCGCGCCGGAACCGGCTGCGGCGCCTTGTGCCGGAGCACCTGGACGACGGCCACGGCCCTGGGCTGGTTTCTGCTGTGGCACGTAATCGACGCGGTTACCGAAGTTATCGACATCGTCGTCCAGGAACACTTCCGGATCACGATCAGCCGCCGCGCGTGGTGGCTGGCTTGGCTGACGCTGTTCGCGAGCCGGGGTGCCTTCGCGTGGCTTTTGCTGACGGGCTGGACGCTCGCCGCGTTCGCCCGATGCCGATTTTTCCTTGCCCTTGTCCTTGCCCTTGTCTTTACGACCGCCACCGCCACCGCCACCGCTGCCATTCGGACCGTCACCGCGCGGGCCGCGTGCATTACGCGGGTTGCGCATGTCCGGACGCTCGCGTGCTTCAGGCTTCTCGGCTTCAACGGCGCTGGCATCGAAACCCATCAGGTCGCCGTCGGCGATTTTCTGTTTGGTCATGCGTTCGATGCTTTTGAGCAGCTTCTCTTCGTCCGGAGCCACCAGCGAGATCGCTTCGCCCGAACGACCGGCACGACCGGTACGGCCGATACGGTGCACGTAGTCTTCATCGACGTTCGGCAGTTCGAAGTTGACCACATGCGGCAACTGGTCGATGTCCAGGCCACGGGCGGCGATGTCGGTGGCGACCAGGATCCGCACGGTGCCGGCCTTGAAGTCGGCCAGGGCTTTGGTGCGGGCGTTCTGGCTCTTGTTACCGTGGATCGCGACGGCGCTCAGGCCGTGTTTGTCCAGGTACTCGGCCAGGCGATTGGCGCCATGCTTGGTGCGGGTGAACACCAGCACCTGTTCCCAGGCGCCAGCAGTGATCAGGTGCGCCAGCAGCGAACGCTTGTGGCTGGCCGGCAGGCGGAAGACGCGTTGCTCGATGCGCTCGACCGTGGTGTTCGGCGGCGTGACTTCGATGCGTTCCGGGTTATGCAGCAGCTTGCCGGCGAGGTCGGTGATGTCTTTGGAGAAGGTCGCCGAGAACAACAGGTTCTGACGTTTGGCCGGCAGACGGGCCAGGACCTTCTTCACGTCATGGACGAAGCCCATGTCGAGCATGCGGTCGGCTTCGTCCAGTACCAGGATTTCCACGTGGGACAGGTCGACGCTGCCTTGACCGGCCAGGTCGAGCAAGCGGCCCGGGCAGGCCACCAGCACGTCTACACCGCGGGACATGGCCTGAACCTGCGGGTTCATGCCGACACCGCCGAAGATGCAGGCGCTGACGAACTTCAGGTCACGGGCATAAACCTTGAAGCTTTCGTGCACTTGCGCCGCGAGTTCGCGAGTCGGGGTCAGGACCAGTACGCGCGGTTGGCGCGGGCCGTGACGCTGGGACTTGTCCGGGTGACCATTGGGGAACAACCGCTCCAGGATGGGGAGGGCGAAGCCGCCGGTTTTACCAGTACCTGTCTGTGCCGCAACCATCAGGTCGCGACCTTGCAACACGGCGGGAATGGCCCGCTGTTGCACCGGAGTAGGCTCGGTATAGCCCGCATCTTCGATTGCGCGGACTAAAGCCTCGGAGAGACCGAGGGAAGCAAAGGACATGAGTAATCCTGTTCTAAGTTAGGGCTTGGCCCAATGGGAGTCTTGCCTGGCGCGAATGGCGTTTAAGAGGACGCAATCCCGTCCGGTCCTGCTTCAGTCACGAAGGCTCATCTGGAGCGCTCGCGCGGGCTGAAAAGCTGCGCTGTAGCGGGTTCGGGATGCCTTTACGATTCCGAGCGTCCGGGCGTGAGCCTGGCGGGAACGCCGGAGTATAACAGAGCAATCACTGCGCGCCGCTTTCCTGCTGCTCAACGGTTTTTGCCGTGGTGGCTGTGGCGCTTGCGGAGTTGACGGCGTTGGGCGGTGCGGCGCCGTAACGGGCACTCAGCTCCGCGTAGGCGGGCTCGCGTTTGAAGCGCTTGAGCTCGGCACCAAAGCGTTGAACCAGCAGATCCATGCCGGCATTGCGGCGCACGGCCAGAAACTGACTTTGCTCACTGATGACGGTCGGGTTTTCGGTGATCTTGTCACGGATTTTCAGTTCGTCGAGCAGATGTTGGCCGACCCGGCGATCGGTGATCAGCAGGTCGATCCTTCCGCGTACCAGTTTTCCGAAGTTTGCTTCATGGCTGGGGGCTGGCTCGCGGGTGAACAGTGTCGAGTCCCGGAAATCCTGGCTGTACAGGTAGCCCGGCGAGGTGCCGATGGTCAGGCCGCGCAGTTCGTCGAGCGTGCGGAAGGGATGAGGTCGTTCGTTGGCATAGAACATCACGAACTGGACTTGCGAAAGCGGTTCGCTGGGGTAGAGCAGGGTCGCATCGCGCTCATCGCTATGGAAAATGTCCAGGGCGCCGTCCGCCTGACCTGTTTCCAGCATTGAAAGGCAGCGCTTCCACGGCAGGAATTGCCATTCCACTTCAATGCCCAGGCGTTTGAAGACAATCGCCGTGGTTTCGTAGTCCAGGCCCATTGATTTGCCATTTTCCTCGTAGACGTAAGGCGCCCACGGTTCCGTGACAATGCGCAATTTCTCGCCCCGAGCGGCGAAGCTCAGGCAAGTAAAGACAAGCAGGGCGAATAACTGCGTGATCAAAGGCATGGGCTTGAGATTACGACGAGAAACGCGAAAGAGCCAGAAACTGCCAGCAGATGCTCTAACTCCGTGGATTGCCGCACAATATCAGTGCGTCAAAAAGCAAAAGATCGCAGCCTACGGCAGTTCCTACATGGAATACACATCCTTTTGTAGGAGCTGCCGAAGGCTGCGATCTTTTGATCCGACCTGACGCCTTTTAGCGTGGCAGCTTCAGGTTGTTCCACACCGCCAGGCTCGCTTCAGCCTGATTCAATGTGTAGAAGTGCAGGCCTGGTGCCCCACCCTCAAGCAGGCGTTCGCACATTTCGGTGATGACTTGCTCGCCGAAACGCTGAATGCTCTGGGTGTCGTCGCCGTACGCTTCCAGTTGCTTGCGGATCCAGCGCGGGATTTCCGCACCGCAGGCATCGGAGAAACGCGCCAGCTTGCTGTAGTTGGTGATCGGCATGATGCCCGGCACGATCGGGATGTTCACGCCCAATGCTCGTACACGCTCGACGAAATAGAAGTAGCTGTCGGCGTTGAAGAAGTACTGGGTGATGGCGCTGTCGGCTCCGGCGTTAGCCTTGCGCACGAAGTTGGCGATATCGTCTTCGAAGTTGCGTGCTTGCGGATGCATTTCCGGGTAAGCAGCGACTTCGATGTGGAAGTGGTCGCCGGTCTCTTCACGAATGAATTCAACCAGGTCATTGGCGTGACGCATTTCGCCGCTGGCCATGCCCATGCCAGATGGCAGGTCACCGCGCAGGGCAACGATACGCGTGATGCCGGCCGCCTTGTATTCGCTCAGCAGGCCGCGCAGGTCGGCCTTGCTGTCGCCTACACAAGACAAGTGCGGAGCGGCAGGAATTTTGACTTCGCTTTCCAGCTGCAAAACGGTGTTGAGGGTGCGATCACGGGTCGAACCGCCGGCGCCGTAGGTGCAGGAGAAGAAGTCAGGGTTGTAAGTGGCCAACTGACGAGCAGTGGCGAGCAGCTTTTCATGCCCAGCATCGGTCTTCGTAGGGAAGAACTCGAAGCTGTAGCGACGATCTTGGGACATGGGAATACCCTTGAAAACGCGTAAGCCTATGAAGCTTGCTAGTCCCATGTGGGAGCGGGCTTGCCCGCGAAAGCGGTGGGTCAGTCAACATCGATGCTGAATGTTCAAACGCCTTCGCGGGCAAGCCCGCTCCCACAGGGAGAGCAGGCAGCAGATCCGATCAGTAGCGGTAAGCGTGCGGCTTGAACGGGCCTTCGACGGTCACGCCGATGTACTCGGCCTGGGTCTTGGTCAGTTGAGTCACAACGCCGCCGAAGCCACGGACCATTTCCAGGGCCACTTCTTCGTCGAGTTTCTTTGGCAGTACTTCAACGGTCAGGCGCTCGGCTTTCTGGGCTGGCGACAGGTCGGCGTACTTCTGGCCGAACAGGAAGATCTGCGCCAGAACCTGGTTGGCGAACGAACCGTCCATGATGCGGCTTGGGTGGCCAGTGGCATTGCCCAGGTTAACCAGACGGCCTTCAGCCAGCAGGATCAGGTAGTCGTCGTTCTGCGGGTCGAAATCACCAGCACCGGTACGGTGAATCTTGTGTACCTGTGGCTTCACTTCTTCCCATGCCCAGTTCTTGCGCATGAAAGCGGTGTCGATTTCGTTGTCGAAGTGACCGATGTTGCAGACAACAGCGCGCTTCTTCAGGGCCTTGAGCATGTTTGCGTCGCAAACATTGACGTTACCGGTGGTGGTCACGATCAGGTCGATCTTGCCCAGCAAGGCTTTGTCGATGCTCGCTTCGGTACCGTTGTTGATACCGTCGATGAACGGCGAAACCACTTCGAAACCGTCCATGCAGGCTTGCATGGCGCAGATCGGGTCAACTTCGGAGACCTTGACGATCATGCCTTCCTGACGCAGGGACTGAGCGGAACCCTTGCCCACGTCGCCGTAACCGATAACCAGCGCTTGCTTGCCGGACAACAGGTGGTCGGTACCGCGCTTGATCGCATCGTTCAGGCTGTGACGGCAGCCGTACTTGTTGTCGTTCTTGCTCTTGGTCACCGAGTCGTTGACGTTGATGGCCGGGATTTTCAGCTCGCCCTTGGCCAGCATGTCCAGCA